>CALFMN010000053.1 GCA_937879875.1 uncultured Chloroflexota bacterium
CAGCTCCGGCGCCGCCGTGCCCCCACTGTTACACAATCTGGGTAACGATGAGCCCTGTGGGGAGGGGACAGCCGAGCGTTTACGCGAGGCAGGGGTAGGCCGCGCTCATGGGATCACGCTTGCCTCTTTCAGGGCGATGATGCGATCCCAGTCCAGCCCCAGCTCCAGCAGCACCTCTTCGGTGTGCTGGCCCAGCTCGGGCGCCGGGCCCCGCGGTTGCCAGGGGGTGCCGTAGAAGTCGGCGGGCGTCGCCACCATCTTCGCCGTCCCGTCTGGCACGGGCACGTCCACGAAGGCGCCGGCCGCGGCCATCACCGGGTCGGCGATGGCCTCCTGCGGAGTTTGTACGGGCGCAAACCAGACGTTTTCGCGGTCGAAGACTGCGCTCCACTCGTCCAACGTCTTTTCTGCCATCACCGCCTCGATCGCCCGCACCAACGGCTCAGCGTTCGTCGCGCGGCCCACGATCGTCGTGAAGCGCGGATCCTCCATCCACTCTTCGTGGGCGATCGCGCGGCAGAAGTCCGGCCAGTGACGATCGCCTTGCAGCATCAGCAACCAGAGCGATCGGCCTTCGGCGCAGCGATAGGGCAGGATCAGCGGATTGGGAAAGGCGTTACGCTGGGCGGCCTCGATGGGCACGCCCAGCCGCAGCGCCATATTGAGATCCCAACCGATCGTGTAGGCGCCGGTGCGGGCGAGCGACACGGCCACCTTCTGCCCTTGGCCCGTCTTTTCGCGTCGGAAGAGCGCGGCCGAGATCGCACCCGCCGCCTGAGCGCCGGCGTTATGATCGCCCATGCCGCCGCGCTGCAACGGATAGTCGTGGCCCGGCGTCGTCAGCAGGCTGGCGATGCCGGCGCGCGACCAGAAGGCGCCGACGTCGTACGCGGCGCGGTCTCGCTCCTCGCCGTCGGGACCGTAGCCGGTGACCTGGCAGTAGATCAGGCGCGGATTGCGCTCCCGCAGGCGCTCGTAGTCCAGTTCCAGGCGCGCCAGCGCGCCCGGCCGGTAGTTGCTGACGAAGACATCGGCCTGCTCGATGAGCTGCAGCGCCAGCTCGCGGCCTGCCCCCGAACGGAGATCCAGGCAGACGCTGCGTTTGCCACGGTTGTCCAGCTCGAAGATCGGGTTGATCGGTACCGCGCCGCCGAGCAGCGACAGGATGCCGCGCATCGGATCGCCTTCCACCGGCTCGATCTTGATCACGTCGGCGCCCCAGTCGCACAGCACGCCGGACGCCGCCGGCCCCGCAACCCAGACCGCCATTTCCACAACCTTGACGCCCTCCATTGGACCGGTTGGCCCCGCTGGACCGGCCATCTCGCACTCCTCCCGCGCGACGCGCACCTGGCCCCAGCTTAGCGAGATTGAGCGATCCGCGCTCAGCCCGGCGCCGGTGAACCGCCGCAGGGGCTCCGGACGACGCGGCAGCTCAGCGCTTCGCCAGCGCGTCCGTCAGTTTGTAGAGCCGGTCGTATACGGGGCGGGCGGCGACGCCGGCGACGGGCTCCGGGCGAAAATCGGTGCGGTTGATGATCGCCGGATAGACCTCGATGCCGGTTACGCCGGACGCATCGAGCCGCACGCGCAGGATCACCGAGAGCACACTGGGCAGGCCGTACTGCGCGAGGTCGGCTTCGTCGAGGTCGAAGACGAAATTGCCCAGGCTGTAGGCGATCAGCCCGCCGTGGTAGAACTCCAATCCTTGCAGCACGTGCGGATGCGCGCCCAGCACCAGCGCGGCGCCGGCATCGATGGCGGCGTGTGCCAGATCCGTCTGGGTACTGTTCGGCTGCGCCGTGTACTCGAAACCGGCGTGCAGGGCGACGACGACGAGATCGGCGTTCTTGTGCGCGTTCGCCACGTCGCGGGCAATGGCTGCCGCCGTACCCCAGGCGACGCCCGGCTTGCCGGGTCCGGCTTCGAGGCTGTGCGCCGGAAAGCCGGTGATGCTGTCGTCGGGGACGTTGGCGTAGGCCAGCCAGGCCACGCGCAGGCCATTGACCTGCACGACCACGGGCGTGCGTGCGGTTTCGCCGTCCACGCCGGCGCCGGCGTGGGCGATGCCGGCGTTGGCGATCGCCGCGATCGTATCGGTCAGCCCCTGTTCGCCATAGTCGAGGACATGGTTGTTCGCCAGGCCGACGACGTTGATGCCGGCGCTCGTCAGGCAGGCGACTTCGGACGGCGGCGCGCGAAACGTGTAGTCCTTGCGCGCCTGCGTGCCGCGGTCCGTCAGCGAGAACTCGAGGTTGGCATAGCGCAGATCGGCTGAGCGCAGCCGGTCGCTCACCGCGCCCAGCGGCCAGCTTGGGCCATTCTGCTGCACCTTCGTCGCCACGCCGCGTGCCAGCATCAGATCGCCCATCGCATCGATCGTCACGCTGCCGGCGCGCGGCGGCGTGAGGCGCGCGGCCAGCACGCCGCCGAGCTGACCGCTGAGCTGGGTCGCCTCGCGGCGCAGGGGCAACGCCACCATCCGTACTGTCAGCGGATACTGCGCTTCGTCGGGAAAATGGCCGTCGATACGCAGCGCCTTGCTGTGCAACCACGGGCCGGTCCAGGGCACGACCACAGCTTCGTCGAGGCCGCTGTCGGTTTCTGCGAGCAGCGTGGCCGCATCGGCGACACGCGCGGCGGCGAGGGGCGCGCCCGGCCTGCCGGCGAGCGCCCCGACATCAACGAGCTGTCCGCCGGGGGTGAAGCCAAGCCTGACGGGACGGGCAACACCGCCGAGACTGGCCCAGTCGGAGACAGTGCCGGTCAGCAGGTTGACAGCGTCGACCAGCGAGAGATCGTCGGGCGAGAGCGTCAGCGGCAGGACGATGGCGAGGGGCTGCGTCTGCACGACGGTGCTGCCCGCCGGCAGCGGCTCGCCGGGCAGCACCGTCGTCAGCGCGAGGTCGGCGCCCGAGCGATCGGCCGCCTCTCCGGCCTGCAACGGCGTCAGCGAGAGCTTCAGCTTCGGGAACTCCGCGCCGACCTGCTGCAGCGCGGGTCCGACGGCGGTGGCGACCAATGCGGTGGCCGCGATCTTGAAGGTGCCATTCACGGTGATCGTCGGCGCTGCCCCCGGCGTGGGCTCCACGGAGAAAGGCGCGGAGGCAACCGGCGGATTGGCCGGGGCGATCGCGGGCGTGGCCGTGGCGCTGCCCACGACGATGATGCGGACCTGCGGCGCGCCGCCGTGACCGCAGGCCAGTACACACATGCTGAAGACGAGCATGGCCAGCAGCGGCCAGCCCGGCCGAAGACGCCGCAACGCCCTGCCCCTCCGTCGCTCCGCCCCCGCCACGCGCGGCACTCGTGGCGGAGTGTAGCATACGCGGCCGTTGCCGCCGGGAGCGCCGCGCCAGCCGCGGGTCGCCGCCGATCGGGAAGCCGCGCCGGCGTCGGGTGTCAGGCGGCTGTCACGTTTGGCTGTTCGCCGCGTGGCTCCCCGTAGAGGGCGAGGCCGAGCACGTCGTCCACATGCTCGGCAAAGCGCACGTCCAGGGCGTCGCGCACCTCTTCCGGCACGTCCTTGAAGTCCGGCTCGTTGTCCTTCGGCAGGCAGACGATCTTGCAGCCGGCGCGGTGGGCCGCGAGCACCTTCTGTTTGATCGCGCCCACGGGCATGACGCGGCCGCGCAGCGTGATCTCGCCCGTCATCGCGACGCTCTTGTGCACGGGGCGGCGCGTGATCGCGGAGACGATCGCCGTCGCCATCGTCACGCCGGCCGAGGGGCCGTCCTTGGGTGTCGCTCCGGCCGGCACATGGATGTGCAGATCGTGTTTCTCGAAAAAATCGTCGGCCACGCCCAGCGTCGCGGCGCGCGAGCGGGCGTAGGTCAGCGCCGCCCGCGCCGACTCCTGCATCACGTCGCCCAGCTTGCCGGTGAGCGTGAGGTTGCCTTTGCCCGGAATGGCGGATGCCTCGATGAAGAGCACGTCGCCGCCCGCGCCGGTCGCGGCGAGGCCCGTAACCACCCCAACCTCATCGGGCTCGTTCGCCAGCTCCTCGAAGAAGCGCGGCCGTCCCATGATCTCCGGCAGTTCGTTCGGCGTGATCACGTCCCGCGTCGATGTGCCGGCGGCGACTTTGCGGGCAACGTGGCGGCAGAGCGCGCCCAGCAGCCGTTCGAGGTTGCGCACGCCGGCCTCACGGGTGAAGCCGTCGATCAGCTCCTCGAGCGTCGCATCGGGCACCTCGATCTGCTCGGGTTGCAGGCCGTTCTCCGCGATCTGGCGCGGCAGCAGGTAACGCCGGGCGATCTCGCGCTTCTCCTTTTCGGTGTAGCCTGCCAGCTCGATGATCTCCATGCGGTCGAGCAGCGGGCCGGGAATCGTGTCCAGCACGTTCGCCGTGGTGATGAACATCGTGTGCGAGAGGTCGAACGGTACGTCCAAATAGTGGTCGGTAAAGGTGTTGTTCTGCGCCGGGTCGAGCACTTCCAGCAGGGCCGAAGACGGATCACCGCGGTAGTCGCTGCCGAGCTTGTCGACCTCGTCGAACATCATCAGCGGGTTGTTGACGCCGGCGCGGCGGATCTCCTGGATGATACGGCCCGGCAGGGCGCCAACGTAGGTGCGGCGGTGGCCGCGAATCTCGGCCTCATCGCGCACGCCGCCGAGCGAAAGGCGCACGAACTTGCGCCCCGTGGCCCGCGCGATCGACTGGCCGAGGCTGGTCTTGCCCACACCGGGCGGACCGACGAAGCAGAGGATCGGGCCGCGCGTGTCCTGACGCAACGTCCGCACCGCCAGGTAGTCGAGGATGCGCTGCTTGACCTTCTCCAGCCCGTAGTGGTCCGCGTCCAGAATGCGTTGCGCCTCGTTGATGTCGAGCTGGTCTGCGCTGCGCTTGTCCCAGGGCAGATCGGCCAGCCATTCGAGATAGGTGCGCGCGACGTTGTAGTCGGCGGCGGCCGGCGTCATCGTTGCGAGCCGTTCCAGCTCGCGGTCGGCCTGCTTGCGCGCCTCTTCCGGCAGATGGGCGGCATCGAGCTTCTGGCGTAGCTCCCCGATCTCGGGATGCGCCTCGTCGTCGCCCAACTCGCGCTGGATCGCGCGGAGCTGCTCGCGCAGGATGAACTCGCGCTGGCGCTTGTCCATATCGCCGCGCACCTGTGTCTGGATCTGGCTGCTGACCTCCAGGATCTCCAGTTCGCGGTTGAGTGCGGCGCTGAGCACGCGCAGCCGCTCGGTCACGTTCGCTTCGGTGAGCACTGCCTGGCGGTCTTCCGGCTTGAGCCCGGCGTTGGCCGCGATGAAGTCCGCCAGGTTGCCCGGATTGGTGATCTGGCTGACGGCGCCGCCCAGTTCGCCGGGAATCTGGTCGCTGAGCGCCACGATTTTCTGGAAGATTGAGATCGCGCTGCGGGTCAACGCCTCAAGCTCAGTGCTGGGCTCCAGGGTCTCGCCGATCCGCTCGACGCGGACGCGCAGCCAGGGTTCGCGCTGCTCGATCGCCGTAATGCGCACGCGCGCCACGCCCTGGATCAGCGCTTGCAGCGTGCCGTTCGGCGCCTTGGCCATGCGCACGACCTGTGCGGCCGTGCCGATCGCCTGAATGTCTCCATCGTAGGCGCCGTCGCTGCTCTGCTGCTGCGCCACCACGGCCACCAGCCGCTCGGGCGTCGTGATGGCATCGTCTACGGCGCGCACATCGGCTTCGTCCGAAGTCACGAGCGGCACGACAATGGCCGGATAGAGCACGCTGGCGCCCGTGCGCAGCACGGGCAGCACCTCGGGGATGCGGCTCTGCCCACTGGCCTCGGACTCCGCGTCACCGGCGTTGGGCGCCGGCGGTTCAGCCGATGCTGCCGCTTCGCCGCCGCCGCTGGCCGCCGCCGTGAGCGCGGGCGTCGGGCGTGTGCGCCGGCGCGGCGTCGCGGCAGGCAGGTTGGCATCACCGTCGTTCGGCGGTATGACCGGCGCATCCGCTTCGGCGTCGGGCTTTTTTCTGGGCATAGCATCCGATCCCGATGAAGTATCGGCAGTGGAGAGCGAGCGCTCAGCGAACCGTGATACGCACCCGCCGTTCCGGCTGAACCGCGCGCTTCGGCAAGGTGATCTGCAGCAGGCCGTCATCGTATTGCACGGTGACGCTCTCGGTGTCGACGTCGGCGGGCAACAGGACGGCGCGCTGGAAGGGGCCGTAGTGGATCTCGACCGTGTTGTAGACCCGGCCCGGATGGTGGCTGCGCCGGTCGCGCTTCTCGCCGCGCACCGTCATGCTCCGGCCATCGAGCTGGATCTCGACCTCCTGATCGCGCATCCCCGCAACTTCCATCAACACGACGATCTCGCCGTCGGTCTGATAGATATCCGTGGGCGGCTCGATCACGGCCGGCACGAAGCGTGGACCACCCGGCAGACCGGGTCCGCGGCTGACCAGCTGGTCCCACATCTGCTCCAGATGCTCGGCCACGTGTTCGAACTCGGATGACATGCGCGAGCGCTGAGCCATGACGCTGGACTCCTCCGCTGGCGAGCCGGCCACCCCCACACTGTAACAGGGGCACGGCCGTTGGGCACTGGCGCGGCGCACGCGCCGGCTCGATGCCCCGCCCGCATCGCGGCGCCCCGAGCCACCGCCGTGCAGGCATGCAGGCACAGCAGACCGCTGCATCCGACCAGCGTCCAGCCGGGCATCATCATCGTCGCCGCGAAACGAAGCAGTCCGGTCGGGCGGCGCGTGCAGCTACCGGGCTGCGGCGACAGATCCCATCCAACCAGACGCAGCGCGGCGGGGTGTGGGAAGATCGTTCCCCACACCCCGCCGCGCGCCGGGTTGCTGCCCCTGATTGATCAGCGGTCGGGAGCCGGCTTCGCCTGTTGCTTGCGCGCGAGCAGATAGGCAGCGCGCTGCGCGTAGCGCTGTGAGCGGAACTGGCTCTCCTTTTCGTTGACGAAGGCGGCGGCGTAATACTCGGCGATGAACATGACGGTCTCTCCTGGGCAGCCGCGCCTCGCGGCCAAAATTGTGCTCTCTGTCACAATTATACCGCAGGTAAAGATGTGGCGCGACGTTCGGAGAATCCCCTAAAGACGCGAAGACGCCACGCGCCGGCAGATCGCGCGCTCATCCAGCTCCCGTAGGTTCCTCCAGCGTTCCGCGTGGCGTCGATGCTTGCCGTTCGGGGGCAGCCGGAGACTATGATGCGCTGAACGGCGGCGGGCCGCGGGCTCGGCCGCGCTGCCTGGAGCGGAGCGCGAATGCGGAGTTGCCGGCGCACGGGAACACTGGGTTTGATCGTGGCCTGCCTCGCGCTGCTGGCTGGACGGATCGGCGTGGCCCGCGCCAATACAATCACCTATTCGGCGGGCTATCATCTGGTGGCCGGTCCTGAGGGCACGGTCTTTCGAGGTGTGGCCGGCGACCTGTACACCCTCGACCCGGCAAGCGGTCAATACGTGGCCTATCCGGCGGACACCGGCGTGCATGCAGGCGTCGGCTACTTCGCCTACTTCTCCGGTCTGATCGCGGTGCGCATGGGCCCGGATCAACACCAGCCTGTCTCCGAGCCGCTGGCGGCGGGCGCCTGGACGCTGGTCGGCAACCCGTCGGCCTTCAGCGCGGCCGTCGTCTCCGGGGCCGACGTGGTCTACGTCTACGATCAGCAGGGCGGCTATCTCGAAGAGAGCTCGCTGCCGCCCGGTGCAGGCGCAATCGTGTACAGCGCCGCGGGCGGTACGGCCGTGATCCAACCGATCCCCGGCGGCATCGACGAGACGCTGTCGATGGCCGAGGACAAGCTGGTCGATCTCAGCATCCAGCCGCAAGACGTGCCGGCGCCGTTCGTGCTGACGCGCGCCGACACCAACGGCGGCCAGAATGCCAACATCCCCGTGACTTTCGTCGAGGAGTTCCGGCCGCGCACCGCGCCCAGGGCCGGCGACCCGCAGCAGTCGACCTTCATTCAGATCAACATCCAGCAATGCAAAGACGGCGATTTCGCCGCCGTGCTGCTGAACAATACGACGGCCGGCCAGGTGCAGCAGGCGTTCGGCCAGAACGCGAAGCGCGTCGATGCGGCCGCTCCGCCCGGCGTCGGCGACGCGGCCCATGCCTTTCATGTCCAGGTCGTGAGCGGCAGCAATCAGGCCGGCTCGTACGTGCTGTTGTTCCGGCGCGGCGTCGTATTCGTCACGATGCGCATCGACGCGCCGTACGGCAAAGAAGACACGGCGCTGCTGAATGCGCTGGCCGCAACGCTGGACCAGCGCATTCAGGCCGCGAGGTTCTGAGTCAAACAGGAGGTACGCCATGCGTTCACGCGCCGCGGTGCTCGCCGAGCACGGCAAGCCGCTCCTCGTCGAAGAGGTCGAGTATCCCGCGCCGGGGCCGAGCCAGGTGCTGGTGCGGCTCTACGCCAGCGGCATCTGCCACTCGCAGCTTCACCAGATCCACAACCCGGAGCAGCCGCGCCCGGCCCTGCTCGGCCATGAGGCGACCGGCCACGTCGAGGCCAAAGGAGCGAATGTCAGCCACGTCAGGGAAGGCGACCGCGTGATGGTCACCTGGGTGCCGCGCCACCCGCGGCCGGCGCCGGTCGAACCCGCGCAGGTGATCTGGCGCGGACAGAACATCGGCTCGCGCAACGTCTTTACCTGGTCCGAGCACGCCTTTTGCGATGAGGCGTTCGTCGTGCCGCTCGCCGACGGCGTGCCGATGGACGTGACCGCGCCGATCGGCTGCGCCGTGATTACCGGCTGCGGCGCCGTCACCAACACGGCGAACGTACAGCCGGGCGAAACTGTCGCCGTCTTCGGTGCTGGCGGTGTGGGTCTGTGCGCCATTCAGGCCGCGGCGAACGTGGGCGCCGGCATGGTGATCGCCGTCGATCTCGATGCCGCCAAGCTGGAGTTTGCCCGCGCCTTCGGCGCCACGCATTTCGTGAACGCGCGCGAAAGCAATGCCGTGGACGAGGTGCGGCGGCTCTCGGGCGGCGGCGTGGACTATGCCTTCGACGCGATCGGCGTGGCGGAGACGATGAGCCAAATAGCGCTGGCCACGCGGCCGAACGAGTGGGGCGTGCGTCCGGGCGGCACTGCCGTGCTGGTAGGCGTGCCGCAGACGCCGGCCACGCTCGATGCCCGCTTCATGCTGATGGGCGAGCGCATCTTTCGCGCCTCGCTGGGCGGCTCCGGCGTGCCCGACCGCGATTTTCCGCAGTACGTGGAGTGGTTCAAGGCGGGCAAGCTGCCGCTGGACAAGCTGGTGACGAAGCGCTACACGCTGGACCAGGTCAACGAGGGCATCCACGCGCTCGAACGCGGGCAGATCGCGGGCCGCAGCATCATGGTCTACGGCAGCGGGCAGTAGGCCGCTCGCGGACGTTCAAACGTAGAAGATCGTCGGGCTGCGCGGCTCGGCCGGCAGCAGGCGCGCGAGCCGCGCTCCGGATCGTGTGAGCTGAAAGCGGCGCTCTGCGAGCATCAGGCCGGTCGGGTCAACACGCTGCACGAGGCCCGCCTGTTCGAGCCCGAGCAACGAAGCGACGACTTCCGCGGGAGCGGCCGCGCGGATCGCCCGCAATTCAGCCTCGATGCGCCGGTAGGTGCAGGCGCCGAAGCGGCCCAGCGTCGCCACGATCCACTGATCGAGGACGTCGAGGTCGAAGAGCCGCGTGGCTCCGCGTCGCGGCAGACAGCTGAAGACGCGTGTGAGCCACGTCGTCATCGTTCGTTGCGGCGGCCGGCGATCCGTCGCCGGCCGCCGTTTCTTCCCCTGTCGCGGATCAGGCGAGCGCTTTGACGGCGTCCAGCATCTTCTGCTGGTCGCGCGCGGTGGGGATCGCGGGGCTGCGGTCGGTGAAGGCGATCTTGCCGTTCTTGTCGATCACCACGGTCAGTCGCTCGGCGAGGCCGAATTGTTCGTTCCAGGTGCCGTACTCGCGGGCGACGGCGCCGTTCATGTCGGCGAGCAGCGAGATTTTCAGCCCCTCCTTCTCCTTGAACGCCTTGTGCGTGTAGCGGCTGTCGCGTGAGATGCCGAAGACCTTCGCCCCCGTCGGCGCGATGTCGAGCGATCGGTCGCGGATTTCGCACATCTCGCCGGTGCAGACCGGGGAAAAATCGAGCGGAAAGAAGACGAGCACGACCGGCTGCCCGTGCAGCTCAGCGAGATGCACCTTCTCGCCGTTCTCGTCCTGAAGCGCGAAGTCCGGAGCCTCCTGACCGACCTTGATCTCTGCCATGATGCCTGCCCTCCCTGGCGCTGGTGCGCTGCTCCGCACATTATGCCTGAGCACCGGCCTGATTGCAGTGCGCGGCAGATGCATCAGCGCCCGCGGCGTGTCAGGATCGCAGCATGAGCGAGCTTTTGCCGGAACTCTCGGCGGCGGCCGGCGCCTTTCGCGCGGCGATCACGCGGGAGGGTGGGGTCGATCTGTTCGACGCGGCTCTGGCGATGGGCCGCATTGCGGATACCAGCCTGGACCTTGCCGCCGCCCGCGCAGCGCTCGATGGGCTGTGCGCGGCGGTCGCCGATGAACTTTCGCGCGACAGCGACCTGGACCGCGTGGCGGCGTTGAACCGCGCGCTGTTCGATCGGCGCGGATTCAGCGGCAATCGCGAGCAGTACGGCGACCCGCGCAACGGCTACCTGCACGAAACCGTGGCGCGCCGCTGCGGGCTGCCGATCACGCTGGCGCTGGTCTACCTCGCGGCCGGGCGGCGATCGGGGCTGACGCTGGAAGGTGTCGGTTTCCCGGGCCACTTTTTGGTCCGCGTCGGTGAGCCGCCGGATCGCTTTCAGTACCTCGATCCGTTCAATGGCGGCAGCGAGATCCCGCGGGAGGCGCTGGCCGGGCTGCTGCGCCGCCAGGGCGGCGATCCCGAGCGCCAACTCGAGATGTTCCTCGCCGCGGTGACACCGCGGCAGATCCTCGCCCGCATGCTGATGAACCTCAAGAGCATGTACCGCGAGCGGCGCGAAATGCAGCGCTGCCGTGACGCGGTCGAGCTGCTGCTGGTGCTGACGCCGTGGGCGGCGGCGGAGTGGCGGGACTTCGGGCTGCTCAGCGGCTATCTTGGCGCCGGCGCGGCCGCGCAGACCGCGCTCTCCCGCTATCTTGAGCTGGCGCCTGACGCCGCCGACGCGGACAGCATCCGCGCGCGGCTGGACGCGTTGAACTCCGCGGACAACGAGGGCGGCGCCTGAATCTGGGCCGCGCGCTGCGCGTACCACGCCCGATCCGTGCAGCCTGATGTGCCCGGGAAGCTTCGTGCGGCGGAGAGATGCTAGGATGTGCCTCAGAGGCTCGCAGGACGAGCCGTGCTGCGTGGAGCGCGTTCAACTCTTGATCACCGGTCCCGAGTCCGGCTCTCCTGTTGTTCCGGCAGCCGTCAGTCAGTCGCCGCACGTCGCCCGCATCGCCCACGGTGCAGGTAATGACCGTCGCGCCCTGAGGAAGGCGATCGACGCGCAGGTCGACTGGATCGAGGTCGATCTCTGGTACGCCTGGGGACGCCTCGTCGCCCGCCACGAGCGCGGCGTCTGGCGCCTGCCCGTCGTCTACGATAAGTGGAACGTGCGCCTGCTGCGTGGACGGCTGCTCGATCTGGATGACCTGATCGAGCAAACCGCGGGCGGTCCGCAGCTCTTTCTCGACCTGAAAGGCACCAGTGCACGCCTGCCGGGCGCGATCGTGCGCACGCTGCAACGCCACGGCGCCTGCGAGCGCGCCGCGGTTTGCGGGCAGTACTGGCCGCCGCTGGACGCCATCGCCGCTGACGAGCCGCGCATTCGCGTCTTCCACTCGCTGGGCCGGCCGGAGCACGTGCGGCAGCATCTGGATCGCCTAGATCGGCAGACCGTCTCGCAGGGCGTCTCCGTTGCGCACTGGCTGTTGACGCCGGAAATCGCCGCACAGTTGCGGCAGGACGGTCGGCAGGTCTTCGCCTGGACCGTGAATGAGCGAACCCGTGCCTCAACCCTGGTTGAGTGGGGCGTGGATGGCGTGATCAGCGACCGGCTCGACGTGCTCGCCGCACTGCCCTGACCCGCCGCCCGGCACAGCGCCGAAATGCTGCGCGTAGAGCACGCCCGCGGCTTCTGCGACGGCAGCGGCAAAACGCGCGTAGCGATCGATCAGATCGACGCCGGCCGGCGTCAGCCGCGAGCGGCCACCGCCCACGCCGCCGACGTCACTCTCGAGCACGGCGATGCCGAGGTTCGCTTCCAGCTCGCGGACTTTGCCCCAGGCGCGCCGATACGAGAGTCCCATGGCGGCGGCGGCCTGCGCCAGCGAACCGGTCTCATGCACGAGCAGCAACAGCCGCGCACGATAATCGCTCAGCGTGACTCTGCCGTCGCATTCGAGCCAGAGCTTGATCCGAGGTTCCACCGCAGCCGCCTCGCTCGTACCTACACGGAGGCCGCCGCCGGCAGCGGAGCGCTGCGCCGGCGGGCGACCGCGATCACGTCGTCGAGTCCGTCCACGAACCGTGCCAACTGCGCGTCGCTCAGTTCGGCCAGCAGACCGCTGATCGCCTCGCGCGCCTGGCGTTCCAGATCGCCGACCGTACGTTCCCCGGCCTCGGTCAGGAAGTTGCGCACCAGGCGGCGGTCGCGCAGATCCTCCTCGCGCCGCACCAGGCCCTGATGCACCAGCCGGTCCACCAGCCCCGTGACCGTAGACGGAGTGACGCCGAGCCGGCTGGCGATCACGCCGGAAGGAGCGCCAGGCTCGGCGCGGATCAGCACGATCACTTTCAGCGTCGGCAGGGTGAGGCCGAGGTCGGTCCAGGCATGCAGGCGAATGGGGTCGAACAGCGTGACGGCGTACGAGAACAGAGCGATCGCGCGTTCGGTTTGGTGATCCCGGTCCACGGTCGCGCCTCCGTCCAATGCTCTTCGGCAGGCACCGTTGAGAGTGCGGCAACGATACGTGATGCCCGCCGGCAGGTCAATGCGTTGTCACTGGCCCCATGCCTGCGACCGGCGATATTCTGCCTTTGATGAGGTTTTCGGTGTCCACTGAATTCCATTCGGCTGCCGGCGGGCTGGATGCTGCCTTCGGTTTCGCAACGGAGAACGCCGTCCTGCGCCAATACGTTACGGCCCAGTTGCGAGAGCGCGGTGTCCTGACCTTCCGCCAGTTCATGCAAATGGCACTCTACCATCCAGACGAGGGCTACTATCGCCGTCGCGATCCGATCGGCGCCCGCGGCGACTATCTCACCAGCCCCGAACTGCACCCGCTGTTCGGCGCCCTGCTGCGCCGCCAGCTTGCCGAGATGTGGGAAGCGCTCGACCGGCCTGCCGCGTTCTCGCTGATCGAGATGGGCGCCGGCTCCGGTACGCTCGCCCGCGCGATCCTTGCGGGGCGCGATTCCGGCGGATTTGACGCGGCGCTGCGCTATACGATCGTCGAGCCGGACGGTCGCCTGCGCGAGACGCAGGCGCGCACCCTCGGCTCGCTCGCGTCCGCCGTTTCCTGGCAGGACGCGCTGGCAACGCAGCCCCCCGATGCTTACGGCTGCCTGCTGAGCAACGAGCTGATCGACAGCTTTCCCGTGCATCGCGTGATCGTGCGCGACGGGCGGCTGCGCGAGCTGCTGGTCGGCATGGAGAACGAGCGCTTCATCGACGTCGAAGGCCAGCTTTCCACCCCGGCGCTTGCTGAGTATTTCGCGCGAATCGGCGTGCTGCCGGGGGAAGGCTGCATCGCCGAGGTCAACCTCGACGCGCTGGAGTGGATGCGCGCCGCGGCGCGAGCGATCGGCCGCGGCTTCGTGCTGACCCTGGACTACGGCCATCCGGCCCGCCAGTTGTACGCGCCCTGGCGGCGGCAGGGCACGCTGCTCTGCTACAGCCGGCACACGGTCCATGCCGATCCGTATGTGCGAATCGGGCAGCAGGATCTCACCGCGCACGTGGACTTCACCGCGCTGGCGCTCGCGGGCGAGGCGGCCGGCTTGCAGACGCTGGGTTTCACCAGCCAGCAGCGCTTTCTCTCCGCACTCGGCATCGCCGAGGCGCTGGCGGGCGGGCCGGGCGGCAACCTGCCGCTGGAAGAGTACCTGGCGCGGCGGCGCGCCGTCGCAGATCTGCTCAATCCCGAGGGGTTGGGCCGTGTGCGCGTGCTGGCGCAGGGCAAAGCCGCGGGCAGCCCCGGCCTGCGCGGCTTTGCGCAGGACAACGAGGTCGAGGCGCTGTGGACGCGCTGACGGTGGGGCAGGCCGCGCCCCCGTTCACGCTGCCCGCACTCGACGGCAGCGCCTCCGTGCCCGATCCGGACGGGCGGCGGCTGGTGCTGATGTTCTTTCAGGAGGCGGGTACTCCGGCGTGCACGACGCAGGTGCAGTCGCTGGCGCAGGAGGCAGAGTTGCTGGGTGAGCTGGACGCGGACGCGCTGTTCGTCAGCACCGATTCCCTCGAACGGCTGCAGGAGTTCGCGCGCGGTCTGGCGCCCGGCACGCGCCTGGCAAGCGACGCCGAGGGCGCGGTGGCGAGAGCCTACGGCGTGTACGATGAGATCAGCCGGCGGGCGCGGCGGGCCGCCTTCGTCGTCGAGGCGGACGGCACGCTCGGCCTCGCCCTGCCGTGGTACAACCCGCTGAACAGTGACCAGCTCGCGCAGATCTTCACGGCGCTGGGCCTCGACGGCGGCGTCTGACAGGAACCCGATCATGGCCGAAGAAGCCTACAGCGAGATCGTTCTCGACCACTTTCAGAACCCGCGCAACGCCGGCACGCTCGAGCACCCCGACGCGGTGGGCGTGACGACCAACCCCGTCTGCGGCGACACGATGAAGCTGATGCTGCGTATCGCGGGCGATGTCATTCAGGAAGCGCGCTGGCAGACAGTCGGCTGTCCCGCCGCGATCGCCACCAGCTCGATTGCGACCGAGCTGATCGTCGGCAAAGGCCTGGCGAGCGTCGAAACACTCAGCCGCGAACAGATCGCCGCGGCCGCGGGCGGCCTGCCCCCGAGCAAGCTGCACTGCTCGGTGCTGGCGCAGGACGCGCTGCGCAAGGCGATCCGCGCCTATCGCGCCGGGGCGGCCGTGTGAACGACGCCGCGCCCGTTGCCGGGGTGCTGCTCGCCGCCGGCCTCTCGACGCGCATGGGCACGCCCAAAGCGCTGCTCGACTGGCAAGGCCGGCCGCTCGTCGCCTACCAGCTCGAACAACTGAAGCTGGCAGGTTGCGATCCGCTGTTGCTGGTCAGCGGGCACGCGAGCGCAGCGATCGAGGCCGCGGCCGCCGGAAGCGGCGCGACGGTCGTGCGCAATCCGGCCTATCGCGATGGTCGCGCCACGTCGGTACGCGCGGCGGCGCAAGCGCTGCCGGAGGGTGTCGGCGCCGTTCTGCTGCTCAATGTCGACCAGCCGCGCCGCGCCGAGACGCTCGCGCGGCTGATCGCGGCGCACCGGCGCGTCGGACGCGCGATCACGGTGCCCGTGTTTGCAGGCAGGCGCGGGCACCCGGCGATCTTCGCAGGCTCGTTGCTGCCCGAACTGCGTGCGGTCGACGACGCCAGCGAAGGGCTGCGGGCCGTCTCGCGGCGCCACGCCGCCGACCGCGAGGAGATCGCCTTTCCGAGCGAAGAAGTGCTTTTGGACTGCAATGATCCGGCGGCCTACGAGCGTGCACTCGCGTTCTGGACGCGCTGATGTGCGCGGCGGCCGTTGGCGAGCAGCGGCTCGTGGTCGCGCGCCGTCTCGTGTCCGGGAGCGCCGGCCGCCGTATCGGCGCTGAGGGCCGCGGCCAACTCGCCAAGGGTGCGCATCAGCTCGCGGCGGCTGCCGGCCGAGAGACGGCGCAGCACTGGCTCGCAGCGCTCGGCAGAGGCCGTACACAGCTCCGCGATCACCTCGCGGCCGGCGTCGCTCAGCACAACCCGCACGACGCGCCGATCGACGCGATCGGCCGTGCGTGTAATCCAGCCACGGCGCTCCAGCCGGTCGAGAATGCCGGTGATGTTTGGCGGCGAAACGGCCATCTGCTCGGCCAGCCAGCTCACGCGCGCGCTGCCGCGCTCGCCCAGGATCAGCAGCACCTTGAGCTGCGGCATCGTCAGGCTTACACGCGCCCAGCGTTCCGAGCCGGCGACCAGCAGATCAAACAGCACGCCGCCCAGCCGCTCAATCAGCTCACGATCGACCCGCGCTTCGCTCATCGCCGGCGCTTTCAGTGGGAACCCGGGCCGCAGGCGGCGACTGGTTTCCCGAGTCTTCGTAGTTCGTGCGGGGATAATGGATCGTTCCAGTATGTACTGAGCGGCGCGCCGCCCCGCCATGCATCGATAGGGCTATTCGCCGCGCCAGGACCGTGTAATCCCGCCTGGCATCGACGGCCTGCTGCCGCGGCATCTCACGGGCACCCCTGAGGCGGGTGTAGACTGAGTATATCAGCGCGGCGGTCTTCGCCGGTCGCGCGGCTCGCTGGTGACGGCGTGGATCCGTTCGATGTCGTAGTAATCGGCGGCGGCTGGGGCGGTTACACCGCCGCGGTCCGGGCGCGGCAGCATGGCCTGTCGGCCGCGCTGGTCGAACGCGACAAGCTCGGCGGCACCTGTCTGCACCGCGGCTGCATTCCCACCAAAGTCCTGCTGCAATCCGCTGAACATCTGGACCTCGCCCGCCGCCTGGTCGAGTTCGGCGTGGAGGTTGGCGAGCCAGCGTTCGTCTACGAGACGGTGCGCACGCGCAAAGACGAGGTCGTCGGTCAGCTCTTCCGCGGCTTGCAGCAACTGGTCAAGGCGAACGGCGTGGAGATCGTGGCCGGCAGCGGCTCGCTGGCGGGCGCGAACGCCGTGCGCGTGCAGCGGGACGGCCAGCAGCGGGAGCTGCACGCCCGCAACCTGATCGTGGCGACGGGATCGCGACCGAAGCGGCTGCCGGGAATCGAAACCGACGGCCGCTGGATTATCGACAGCGATCAGGCGCTCGACCTCGACCATGTGCCGGCCTCGGTGGTGATTCTCGGCGCGGGCGCGGTCGGCACCGAGTTCGCCTCGTTCTACCGCGATGCCGGCGCCGAGGTCACGCTGGTCGAGATGCTGCCGGCCGTCTTGCCGCTGGAGGACAAGGACATCTCGGCGCTGCTGGGGCGCCTGCTGGCCAAACGCGGCGTTCGCGTGCTGACCGACGCGGCGGCAGTACTCGACACGATTCGACCGGCCGAGGGCGGCGTCGAGCTGGACGTACGTACGGGCGACAAGACCGAGCACCTGCGCGCCGAGTGCCTGTTGATCGCCACGGGGCGCGAGCCGCTTACCGCCGGCATCGGCCTGGAAGAGGCCGGCGTGAAGCTGGAGCGCGGCTTCGCAGTCGTGGACGCGGCGATGCGGACGAACGCGCCGGGCGTCTTCGCCGTGGGCGATATCACGGGCAACCTCCTGCTCGCGCATGTCGCGGCCGCGCAGGGAGTACTCGCCGCGGACACGATCGCCGGCGTCGCCGGCGCACCGGTGGACTACCCCCGGCTGCCGCGGGCGACCTACTGCCGGCCGCAGGTCGCAAGCGTCGGCCTCACCGAGCAGCAGGCGACGGAGGCCGGTCGCCGTATCAAGACCGGCCGCGCCCACCTGCGGGCGAATGGCAAGGCGCTGATCCTCGGGGAGCCGGACGGCCTGGTCAAAGTCATCGCGGACGCGGAGAACGACGATCTGCTCGGCCTGCATCTGATCGGCGCCGGCGTGACCGAGATGGTAGCCGAGGGCGCGCTGGCGAAGTTCCTCGACGCCAGCCTGTGGGAGCTGGCGCATTCGGTGCATCCGCACCCCACGCTCTCGGAAGCGATCGGCGAAGCTGCGCAGGCCGCCGGCCGGCCGCCGCGCAAGCTGTAACGGTAGAAAAGCTGACAAGCAGCCGCGTCGGAGGACGCAGATGACGACCGTTGAAGACCCCGGCAAGTCGGCATCGCCGCCGCATCGCGCGGCGCCGCGGGGCGCAGCCGCGCATTTTGGCATCCCCGACGCGCAGCTCGTGCAGATGTACACGCAAATGGTGCAGGCGCGGCGCATTGCCGACCGCATGGTCGTGCTGCAGCGCCAGGGGCGGGCACCATTTGTGATCTCCGGTCAGGGACAGGAAGCCTGCCAGATCGGCGCGGCCAACGCGCTCAAGCGCGGCACGGACTGGCTCTTTCCCTACTACCGCGACCTCGGCATGTGCCTCGCCTTCGGCATGACACCGGCCGAACTGTTCATGAACTTCTTCGCCAAACAGGACGACCCAAACAGCCACGGCGTACAGATGGCCGCGCACTGGAGCCGTGCCGCCTCGCGCATTGTTTCCGGCTCAAGTCCGGTAACGACCCAGCTCCTGCACGCGACCGGCTGCGCCCTGGCGGCCAAGCTGCGTAAAAAGAAGGAGGTCTGTCTCACCAGCCTCGGCGAAGGCTCGACGGCGCAGGGCGACTTCCACGAAGCGCTCAACTTTGCCGCCATTCACAAGCTGCCGGTGATCTTTTATGTCGAGAACAACGGTTATGCGATCTCCGAGCCGACGTGGAAGCAGATGGCCGTGCCCAACGTGGCCGACCGCGCCCCCGCCTACGGCATGCGCGGCCAGGTCGTGGACGGCAACGACGTGCTGGCCGTCTACCAGACGGTGCGCTGGGCGGTGGGCGAGGCGCGACGCGGCCACGGCCCGGCGCTGATCGAGGCGAAGACGTATCGTATCGTGCCGCATTCGAGCGACGACGACGACCGGCGCTACCGCACACGCCAGGAACTGGACGAGTGGATGAAGAAGGATCCGATCGACCGCTTCCGCAAGTACCTGCTCGACGAGGCCGTACTCAGCGCCGCGAAGATTCAGGAGATCCAGGAGACGGTGGACGCGCAGATCGCCGCCGCGATCCGCGAGGCCGAGGCCGCGCCGGATCCCGTGCCCGAGGACGCGCTGCGCCACGTCTACGCAGAGCCGGAGGCGCGCTGATGGCGCTGAAGTCGAACCTCGAAGCGATTCGTGACACGATCGACCAGCTCATGGCGGAAGACGAAAGCGTGATGCTGATGGGCGAGGACGTCGAGGAGGGCGGCGTCTTCCGCGCGACCGAAGGGTTGCTGAAGAAGTATGGCCCGCAACGCATCATGGACACGCCGCTGGCCGAGTCGAGCATCGTCGGCGTCTCGATCGGCGCCTCGCTGAACGGCATGCGGCCGATCGCGGAGATCCAGTTCGCCGACTTCATTCTGCCGGCGGTGAACCAGATCATCAGCGAGGCGGCGAAGTTCCGTTACCGCTCGGCGGGCGACTGGAGCTGCCCGCTGGTGATTCGCGCCCCGTACGGCGGCGGCATTCACGGCGGCCTCTATCACTCGCAGTCGCTGGAGCAACTCTTCACGCACCAGCCGGGCCTGAAGGTTGTGGCGCCCTGCACGCCGTACGACATGAAGGGGCTGCTGCGTGCGGCCGTGCGCGACCCCGACCCGGTGATCTACTTCGAGCACAAGCGTACCTACCGCCTGATCCGCGGCGAAGTGCCCGACGAGCCGTACGAGATTCCGATCGGCAAGGCCGAGATCCGCCGCGAGGGCGACGACCTCACCGTCTTCAGCTACGGCCTGGCGATGCACATGTGCCTCGAAGCGGCCGAAGCCGTGGCCAACGAGGACGGCGTGCAGTGTGCGGTTGTGGATCTGCGCACGCTGTTGCCGCTGGACCGGGAAACGATTCTGGAGACGGCGAAGGCGACGGGCAAGGTGCTGATTGTGCACGAGGACAACCTGACCTGCGGTCTGGGCGGCGAGATCGCGGCGCTGATCGCCGAGCACGCCTTTGATTATCTGGACGGCCCGATCATGCGCCTCGGCGGCCCGGACGTGCCCGCCGTGCCCTTCAACCACGTGCTCGAAGAGTTCTATATGCCCAGCCCCGCGAAGATCGCCGCGGCGATACGCACGCTGGCGGCGTACTGAGCGGGTGAATGGAGAGTAGTGAGTGGTGAAGCGTGGGCCGCGGTTGGGCCGCCGTGCGGCGCCCAACCGCGGCTCAGGCATCCAACGCGTTCAGGGCCGTACCGCACAAACCGTCAACCACCCTCTACTCACCATTCACCACTCACCCAGCCAAAGGAGCGCCCGCCGTGGCCGCCGAAGTCCGCATGCCGCAGCTTGGCGAGAGTGTTACCGAGGGCACCGTCGTGCGCTGGCTCAAGCAGCCGGGCGACCGGGTCGCGCTCGACGAGTCGCTGGCCGAGATTGAGACTGAGAAGGTCAACGTTGAGATCCCGTCGCCCTTTGCCGGCACGCTGGCGCAACTGCTGGTACCAGAGGGCGAGACGGTGCAGGTTGGCACGGTGCTCGCCACGATCGAGGAAGCCGGCGCGCCGGTTGCGGCCGCGACAGCGCCATCACAAGCCGCGGCTTCCGCGCCTGCCCAGCCCGCTCCGGCTCGGGCGCAACGCCCGGCGCCAACGTCGCGGCAACCCGCGCCGGCCTTCAGCGCCACGGGACCGCTGGGCCCGGCCAGCACCGCGCATGGCATGTTCTCCACCGGGGAGAGCGCCCCGCCGAGCGACGGTCCGACGATGGCAAGACAGGCGCCGAGCGCGCCGAGTCCGGCGCCCGCCGGCGATCGCAACGGCCAGAGCGAAGATCAGAGCATGGCGGGGAGGTACTCGCCGGCCGTCCTGCGGCTGGCGCGCGAGCACAACATCGAACTGGGCAGGCTGCAGGGCAGCGGCGCCGGCGGCCGCATCACGCGCAAGGACGTGCAAGCGTACGTGGAGGGAATGGGGAACAGGGAGCAGGAGACAGAGGCGGCAGCGCCGGGAAATCTGGGCGAAGAGCGCGCCGTGTTTGCGCCACCGCTGCTGCAGCCACTCGAGCCGCCGCGCGGTCCAGAGACGCAGGAACTGGAGCAGGCGTTCGAGCAGCCGGCCGCCTCTGCGCCGGCGCCGTCGCCCGCGGGCCAGCCGGCGCTCGGACCCGATGAGGAACTGGAGCCGCTCACGCCGACGCGCCGCGCGATCGCGGAGCACATGAGCCGCAGCGTACGCACATCGCCGCACGCCTGGATGATGGTCGAGGTCGACGTCTCGCGGCTCGTCGCTCATCGTGGCGCCGTCAAGGCGGAATTCGCCGCGCGCGAGGGCGTGGATCTGACCTACATGCCCTTCATGATCAAGGCCGCCGTCACGGCGCTGAAGCAGCATCCGCGGCTGAATTCGTCATGGTCGGACGCGGGCGTGATTCTCAAGCGGCAGATTAACATCGGCATCGCTGTGGATACACCGCAGGGGCTGTTAGTGCCCGTGATCCACGGTGCCGACAATTACAGCATCGCGGGGCTGGCGAAACGCGCGCAGGATCTTGCTGCGCGGGCCCGGGCGCGGCGGCTGCGCCTCGAAGAGGTGCAGGGCGGCACGTTCACGATCGACAACGTCGGCCCGATCGGCTCGATCCTGAGCCAGCCGATCATCAACCAGCCGCAGTGCGCGATCGTGACGATGGAGAGCATCGTCAAACGCCCGATCGTGATCGACGACGCCATCGCCGTGCGCTCGCTGATGAACTGCTGCATCAGCTTCGACCACCGCATCGTGGACGGCGGCGACATCGGCCCGTTTATGAAGACGCTGAAGGCGACTCTCGAAGCGATGGGCTCGGAGACGCCGCTCTATTGAAGCAGATCGCCTACCCCTGCCTCGCCTGAAGGCTCGGCTGTGCTTGCACAGTCTCCGACGGTTGCGCTGCGGTCATCTGAAGTCTCCGACGGTTGCGCTGCGCTCTGGCCCACGGGGGAGGGGTTCTCTGAGGACAACCGATAGCCCTCAGACCAACCCTTCCCCCGTGGGGAAGGGAGATTTGGCGTCAGCCAAAGCGGGGTTAGGCGCGGCGCTGCTACACTGAGAGCAGCATTCCCGCGGGAGTGTGCATGGGATCCGAGAAGGGTTATCGCGAACGCGTCGGCATGCCGCGCTGGGCGCGGCCGGCGCTTGGCGCAGTCGGCGCCCTCTGGGTGTTGCGCCGCACACGCAAGCAGGCGCGCGAACGCTCAGCCTGGCGGGCCGCCTTCACACTGGTCAGCAGCACGATGACGGTCTTCACCGTCTTTCGCTTCCTGCGCGGCTTCGGCAAGGTCGCGGTCGAAGTGCGGGGCCCGGACATCCGCGTCGGCCTCGGCCCGTTTGAGCAACGCATTCCGGCCGGGACGGTATGCGATGTGCGCGTGGTCAGCTACAACCCGCTGCGGTATCTGGGCTGGGGCTATCGTGTCGTGCCGGGCGGTCGCCGGGCCTTCAGCCAGATCGGTGTGCGCCGCGGCGTCGAGGTTACGAGCGTCGAAGCTGGCAAGCAGCGGCGCACGTTTATCTCCTCGAACGACCCTGAGACGCTGGCGGGCGCGATCAGCGCCGCAGCCGGCGTGGAAAGCCTCTGATGGAGCTGGGCTTCAGCGCCGAACAGGAGCAACTGCGCCGCACCGTGCGCGACTTTGCCCAGCACGAACTGTTGCCGCGCTACGCCAGTTGGGATCGCAACGGCGCCTTCCCGCTCGACCTCTGGCGGCGCATGGGCGAGCTTGGCCTCACGGGTACGCGCGTACCCGCCGCATACGACGGCCAGGAGATGGCCGCAGTCAGCACGGGCATCGTCGCCGAAGAGGTCGCGCGCGGCGATTTCAACCTCTCCTACGGTGTGCTGATGCCCGCGCTCTGCGGCGAGGTGCTGCGCGAGCACGCGAATGAGCGCGTCAAGCGCGAGTGGCTGGCGCCGATGGCCCGCGGCGAGGCGGTCGTCGGCCTGGCGCTCACCGAGCCGGGCTCCGGTTCAGACGCAAAGGCGATGCGCGCGACCGCGCGGCGTGACGGCGATGAGTGGGTGCTGAGCGGCGAGAAGACCGGTGTCTCGCTGATGATGGCGGCAGATGCGCTCGTGCTCTTCGCCAAAACGGACGCGGCAGCCGGCGCTCGTGGCGTCTCGGCCTTTCTCGTGCCGACCGCGCTGCCAGGTGTCTCGCGCACGCCGCTGGTCGACATGGGCAGCCGCGGCATTCAGCGCGGCAGCATCTTCATGGACGAGGTGCGTCTGCCTGCCGATTACTTGCTGGGCGAGCAGGACAAGGGCTTCTATCAGGTGATGCAGGGCTTCGACTTCAGCCGCAGCATCATCGGCCTGATGTGCCTCGGCGCCGCCGAGGTCACGCTCGACGAGACGATGGCTTATGTGAAGGACCGCCAGGCGTTCGGCCGGCCGCTGGCGCAGTTCGAGGGCGTCTCCTTCCCGATCGCCGAGCACGCGACGCTGATCGAAGCGGCAAAGTGGCTCTGCTACCGCGGTCTCTGGCTCAAAGACGCCGGCCAGCCGCACACCAAAGAGGCGGCGATGGCGAAATATCTTGCACCGAAGGCCGCGGTGGACGCGATCCACGAGTGCCTGCTGCTGCACGGTCACTACGGCTACACACAGGAGCTGCCGATCGAGCAGCGCCTGCGCGACGTGATCGGCCTTGAGATCGGCGACGGCACCGCGCAGGTCTCGAAGATTATCATCGCCCGCGAACTGATGGGCCGCGAGTCGCTGCCATACTGACCACTCCATATCCACGCTATGGCAGCAATACCAGAATGTCTGACTTCTCCTGAGCCAACGCCGCGCTCTTTGCCCACGCGGCTTCGAGCACCTTCATCACGATGGCCCCGGTCGATCGCTCCTGATGCCCATTCAAAAGCAAGCCTCGCATCAGACCGAAGATCGACAGCTTCATCACGGCCTGACGGCGCACCTCCGATGGGAGCAGGTAGCGTCCCTCGGGCTTCTCAGCTACGACATCCGGAGTAAAGAGCAGATCGTCAGGGTGGTCTGAATAGGCCGCAACCGTCACACGGCGCAGCAGCACCGTTTCGGCGATCGGCGCGTAAATCATCCACAGGTCGGCGCCGTGCCAGCGTAGATAGCCCTGCATTCGTTCCTTCTCATGATCGGCCATGAACACACGGATGGTCGAATCCACGAGTTCCGAAACCGGCGACTGAATACGGAGCAAGGATGCTTCTGTATCCATCAAGGCACCTCGAGAGGAATCCACGACCACGGGTACACCTGCAAGAGAATGGCATGGCGTACGACCCATTGGTGCCCGCCGCCACGCCTTCGCGTGCGGCCATCGCTGGCTACCCATTCCGGTACTATTCCAAGGTACAGCACACCCTCAAGCCCGGAAAGCGGCACCGGAATCGTGACCTCAGCATTCTTCTCGGGCAGTGCGAGACGATCAGTGGCCTGCCAGCCAATTCGATAGAGCACGTCAGTCAAATAGACCAGCCCATCCCGCCCAGGCAGGATTCGTCCAGATATGGAGATCTCCTGGGAGGTCGCGCGGCTGGTGTAGTGGTAGAAAATGCCGCCCGCCGGCGGAGGAAAGACGGGCTGAGCTTGCACCATGCTTTGTCCCGGTGAATCCTACTGCGGACGTGACACCACTCGGCCGCCAACGACATTGCGCTCGTCACGCAGCACGTCGGCGCGATTGGCAGAGCCCGCCGCGGTTGCCCTCGTGTTCGGCACGTTTAGGCGCCGAGCAGCTCGACGGTGTTGCCGTCCGGGTCTTGCAGCATCGCGATCCAGACGCCGGGCCGCGCCTCCCGCAGCGGAATCGTGAAGGTGTGGCCTTTCGCCTCCAGCTCCTTCACCACGCCCGGCAAGTCCTTCACGCTGATTGTGAAGTAACGGATGCCAGCCTGCGCCTCGCGCTCGCGCGGACCCGCGGGCGGGGCGCCGTCGTGGTACTGCATCAGCTTGAGCACGGTGTCGCCGATCTGGATACGGTGCATCGTGCGGTTGCCGGGAAAGGGAACCTCGCCGACTTTCGGCAGGCCCAGGTCGTCGCAGTAGAAGCGGACACAGGCCTCGACATTCTGTACCAGCACGCCGAGATCGATGCCGGGTTTCGCGATCTCCATCTCGTCCCTCCAAGCTTTGCGCTGCATCGTGCGCCGTGGCGCCGCCACGGCAGCGCTTCGCCCCGGATCAGGCCGGGCTTCATGCCTGCCGCAGGGTGATGCCGCCGTCAACGGCGATCCACTGGCCGGTAATATTGCGGGCGGCCTCGCTCGCCAGGAACGCGGCCAGCCCGCCGATGTCTGCCGGCGTCTGCTCGCGCCCGAGCGGCACGCCGCGCTTCACAACCTCCAAAAAGATCTGCCGCGGCTCCAACTCGGCAAACTGCGGCGCGCTCTGCTTCATGCCGGTGGCGAGGCCCTCCCAGGCGCGGGTCCAGAGAAAGCCGGGGCAGATCGCGTTGACGCGGATGTTTTGCGGCGCGTAGTCGAGCGCCATGCTCTTGGTGAGCGAGATCACGCCCGCCTTCGCCGCGGCGTACGCCGGCAGCGTGGGCGAGGCGACCAGCCCCGCGATCGAGGCGATGTTGACGATCGCGCCGCCGCCGCGCGTCTTGATCTGCGAAGCCACGGCTTTACTCATCACGAACGTCGTGCGCAGGTTCTGCGCCAACTGTTCGTCCCAGGCGTCGGCCGGCAGATCATCCACCCGGCCGCCTCCGCCGGTCGGCCGGGTGGTCGTCGGGTCGAGCGGGCCGCGGCCGGCGCCGGCGTTGTTGACAAGGATATCGATGCCGCTGAACTGCGCCACGATCTGCTGCACGGCCCGCGCGACTTCCGCCTCCTGCGCCACGTCGCAGGCCAGTCCAAGTGACGGTGTCGGCAGAGCGGCCGCGGTTTTTTCGGCCTGTGCGCCATCGAGGTCGAGCACCGCGAGGCAGGCGCCCTGCCCGGCCATGACCTGGGCGATGCCCGCGCCGATCCCGCGGGCGCCGCCGGTAACTACCGCGATCTTGTCAGTCAGCACGCCTTCGCCTCCATCTGCCGCGTAGTGTAGACGCACGCGTGCGGTGCAACACAAGTCGTGCACCGATGCGGGGCGTTTCGCGCAGGTCGGACGGCGTTGACCCTCCACAGGCAAAGCTCTAGCATCATCCACGCCGCCAATTGTGAGCGAGCGCACAGAATGGCGCAGCGGTTTCCGCCGGCGGGACCGACCGCGCCGCCACACCGTGCCAACGGAGATGGATGAATGCCCTACGACAAGCCGATTCCCGACCCCAGCCCGCACACGCGGCCGTTTTGGGACGGCGCCAGGGCGGGCAAGCTGATGCTGCCGCGCTGCACCAACTGCAATCGCGTGCACTGGTATCCGCGGCTGATCTGTCCCTACTGCCACGCGCGCGAGATCGAGTGGATCGAAGGCAGCGGTGGGGGCCGCATTCACACCTTCGCCGTGCAGCATCGCGCCTTCGGCGGCTGGGCGACGGAGACGCCGTTCGTCACCGCCTACATCGACCTGAACGAAGGCGATCGCATGCTCACGGTGCTGCGCGGCGTCGATCCGACCAAGCCGGAGACCATCCAGATCGGCGCGAAGGTACGGGTGGAGTTCGAGCCGGCCAGCGAGGATGTGCATATCCCGTTCTGGCGGCTGGCATAGCGTCCCGCGGCGAGCTGCCCCAACGAATCTGAGCGCCGGCGCGGCATGCCCGCGTGGTACGAGTCATTCAGCCCGTTATTAGAAGAGGACACGTCATGCCAGGAGAGCTTTCACGCGCCGCGGCGATCGTCGGCGCAACCGAGGCGAACGAGATCGGCTATCCGGAGACGCCGAAGACCTCGCTGCAACTGCACATCGAGGCGATCAAGAACGTCAGCGACCAGACCGGCATTCCCATTTCGCGCATCGACGGCATCTTCTCCGCCGGCTGGTCTTCCGAGCTGGCCGAGCACCTGGGTCTGCACCCGCGCTACATCGACACGACGGCCGTGGGCGGCTGCTCGTTCGAGATGCACGTCCATCACGCGCTGGCGGCGATTCACGCTGGCATCATTGACGTGGCGCTGATCAGCCACGGCGAGGCCGGTTGGTCGGCCCGCGCCAACAAGGGTCGCGGCACCGGCGGCTTCCGCGGCTCGGGCGATCCCTGGTCGCCGGGGGCGCAATTCTCATCGGCGTACGGTCTGTCGGGCGCACCGTCGAACTATGCGCACGCGATGACGCGCCACAACTACCGCTACGGCACGACACCGACGGACTTCGCTCACATCGCCGTGGTAACGCGGCAATGGGCGATGCTGAACCCGCGCGCGATCATGTTCTCGCCCGAGAGCAATCCGGGCGGCGGGCCGATCTCGGTGGAAGACGTGCAGAAGGCACGTCTGATCGCCTGGCCGCTGACGCTGCTGCACTGCTGCCTGGTGACGGACTACGGCGGCGCCGTGCTGGTCGCGAACCCGGAGATCGCCCGCAGTGTCAGGACGAAGCCGGTCTGGATCGCCGGCGCGGGCGAGAGCATGAGCCACTCCAACATGCTGGAGATGGAGGATTTCACCGCGACTTCGGCGGCCGCTTCTTCCGCCACGGCCTACAAGATGGCCGGCATGGGGCCGGAAGAGATGGAAATGGCGATGATCTACGACTCGTTTACGGTCACGGCCGGGATCACCGCCGAAATGCTCGGCCTGGCGCCGCGCGGCGAGGGCTTCCGCCTCTGGCAGAACGGCGATGCCGCGCCCGGCGGCCGGCTGCCGATCAACACCAACGGCGGCGGCCTCTCCTTCAACCACTCCGGCATGTACGGCATGCAACTGCTGGTCGAGGCGTATCGCCAGCTTACCGGCACTGCTGAAGACGGCGTGAACGGCCTGACCGGCAAGCAGACCAGCGCCCGCTCCTGCGTGGTCAACGGCACCGGCGGCAGCCTTTCGACCACCGGCACGCTGGTATTGGTCGCGGATTAGCGCGTCGCACCCACGGGCCATCGCCGGATGGCGGCGGGGTTGGGAGTCGTCGGACTCTCGACTCCCGCCGCTTCGTCTTGACCCCGGCGCGGCCGTCCGCCCTCCGCCGTTTGCAATCGTTACGGCAGCGGCTAGAGTGGAGAACGGCTGTTGCGCGGCGACCGGGACCGATCCGGCAGCATGGCGCCGACGCGGCGATGCGGCCACAAGGACAGGAGCGATGGACTTTCGGCTGAACGCAGAGGACGAGCGGTTTCGCGGTGAGGTGCGGCGGTTCCTCGCGGACCACTGGACCGGCGAGGCGAACGGCTACGAAGCATCGAATGAGGATGCCTTTCACGCCCAGCAACGCTTTCAGCGCACGCTTGCCGAACGCGGCTGGCTGACGCTCGCCTGGCCGCAGGAGTACGGCGGCATGGGCGCGAGCCACCTGCGCCAGCTCGTCTTTCAGGAAGAGGTCGGCCGCGTCGGCGCCCCGGCCACAAACGGCGGCATCAACCTTGTCGGCCCGTGCCTGATCGTGCACGGCACCGAAGCGCAGAAGCAGCGCTTCCTGCCGCCGATCGCGCGTGGCGAGGCGTACTGGTGCCAGGGCTTCAGCGAGCCCGGCTCGGGCTCGGACCTCGCCTCGCTGCAGCTGCGCGCCGTGCGCGACGGCGACGACTTCGTGCTCAACGGCCAGAAGATCTGGACCAGCGGCGCCCAGTACGCCGACTGGATTCACGTGCTGGGACGCACCGACCCGGATGCGCCCAAGCACCGCGGCATCACCTACTTCATGGCCGAGATGTCATCGCCCGGCATCAGCGTGCGCCCGATCGTGCAGATGAACGGCCGCTCCGGCTTCAACGAAACCTTCTTCGAGAACGTGCGCGTGCCGGCCAACCAGGTGATCGGCGAGGTCAACCGCGGCTGGTACGCGGCCACGACGACGCTGGACTTCGAGCGCTCGGGCATCGGCTTCGTCGTCGGCGCCGAGCGCGCGTTGGCGAAGTTGCTCGATTTCGCCGGAAAGGCCGGCGCGAGCGGCGCGCGGGCGGCCGACCGGCCGGGCGTACGGGCGAAGCTGGCGGAGCTGCAGATCGAGGCCGAGGTCGGCCGCTGGCTTGCCTACCGCGTCGCCTGGATGCAGGGCCAGGGGCTGATTCCCAACTACGAATCCTCGATGTCCAAGGTCTATGGCACCGAGCTGAACCAGCGCGTAGCGGCCGCGGGCATCAACCTGCTCGGTCTGTACGGCGGCCTACGCCCCGGTTCGGCATACGCGCCGCTGCGGGGCGATCTCGAAGACATGTATCTCTCCACGGTCTCGTACACGATCGCGGCGGGCACGAGCGAGATCCAGCGCAACATCATCGCCACACGCGGACTCGGCCTGCCGCGCGGCTAGCGCGTCGGCTGCAAACCATGAATTCACCGCGCGGTCGCGCAGGAAGGAACCGGCATGGCTGAGCGGCATCTCGAGGGCAAAGTGGCGATCGTCACCGGCGGCGCCGGCGGCATGGGTAGCCGGGTATCGAAAATCTTTGCGGAGCAGGGCGCGAAGGTCGTCGTCGCCGATACGGGCGCCGATGTCGAAGGCCGCATGGGTATGAATCCGGGCCGGGTTAACGCGGTTGTGGACGAGATTGCCGCCGCCGGCGGCACGGCCAGGGGCTCGATCGGCGACGCCGCGGACATGGATTACGCCGAGCGGCTGGTGCGCGAGACCATCGAAGGCTACGGCGGGCTGGACGTGCTGGTCTGCGCCCACGGCATTCTGCGCGAGCGCATGATCTTCAACATGACCGAGGACGAGTGGGACGGGCTCGTACGTGCCCACCTGAAGGGCTGCTTCGCTCCCACGAAGTTCGCTTCGATCTACTGGCGGGCGACGCGGGCGGGCGGGCGCATCATCTACTTCACCTCGGCGGCGGGGATTCGCGGCGGCGCAGGCCAGCCCAACTACTCGGCGGCGCAGCAGGCCAAGGTCGGCCTGATGCGCTCCAACGCCCAGGCGCTGGCGCGCTACGGCGTCACCGCCAACTGCATCTCGCCCGCCGCCTCGACACGGATGACCGATCGCGGCCGGGCCGCGTCGGAAGCGCAGCGCGAGGGCGCCGAACCGGCGAGCCTCGCGGCCGCGGGCACGGCGCTCGATCCGAGGAACGTCGTGCCGGCGATCGTCTATCTGGCTTCGGATGCCGGCGCCAACGTCACTGGCCGCGTGATCGGCGCCACCGGCCATCGCATCAGCATCTGGCACGAGCCGGAGTGGGAGAACGTGATCTACTCGGAGACGCCGTTCTGGGACATCGACCGGCTGTTCGAGCTGATGCCGACCACGCTTGGCGCAGCCGGCTGGGCACTGCCGCCCATGCAGATCTGACGCGAAACCAGGGCTAACAGATGGTTTCAAAACCTGCTCGTTGCCCCGGGCTCGCTCGTAAGGCTCCGCGCAGGCGCAGGTTTTGAAACCATGTCCAAGGAGGAGACAACATGCCGGGCAGGCATCTTGAGGGCAAGGTCGCGATCGTTACGGGCGGTGCGGGCGGCATGGGCAGTTGGATCTGCAAAGTCTTCGCGGAACAGGGCGCGAAGGTGGTGGTTGCAGATACGGGCGCCGATGTCGAGGGCCGCATGGGCATGGACGCCGGCCGGGTCAACGCCGTCGTCGGTGAGATCACGGCGGCAGGCGGCACGGCGCGCGGCTCGATCGGCGATGTGGCGGACATGGACTATGCCGAACGATTGGTGCGCGAGACGATCGAGGGCTACGGCGGGCTGGACGTGCTGGTCTGCGCCCACGGCATTCTGCGCGAGCGCATGATCTTCAACATGACCGAAGACGAGTGGGACGGGCTCGTCCGGGCGCATCTCAAGGGCTGCTTCGCACCCACCAAGTTTGCTTCGATCTACTGGCGCGCCACCCGCACCGGTGGGCGGCTGATCTACTTCACCTCCGATGCCGGCATCCACGGCTCCGCGGGCCAGCCGAACTACTCGGCCGCGCACGCCGGCAAGCTCGGCCTGATGCGCTCGAACGCTCGCGCCCTGCAACGCTACGGCGTCACCTGCAACTGCATCGCGCCGCTCGCCTCCACGCGCATGACGGACCGCGGCCGCGGTGCCAGCGACGCGCAGCGGGAGGGCGCCGCGCCCGCCAGCCTCGCGGCGGCGGGCACGACGCTCGATCCGAAGAACGTCGTGCCGATCATCGTCTGGCTGGCGTCTGACGAGGGCGGCGCCGTGACGGGACGTATCTTCGGCGCCACGGGTCACCGCATCAGTCTCTTCCGCGAGCCGTATCAGGAGCGCAGCCTCTTCTCGGACACGCCCTTCTTCGACATCGATCGGCTGTTCGAGCAGTGGCCGCGGACGCTCGGCGCCGGCGGCTTCCCGCTCAACCGCATGCAGGGCATGCAAGCGATGGCGCCGCCGGCAGAGGCGCAAGCGCCCGTGCCCGGCTCCTGAGGCCTCCGGGCACGCCTTTGTCATACCCGTTCGAGAATGACAACAGGGATCTCACGGCTGGTCTTCGTCTGGTATTCGTCGTAGCCGGGCCAGATGCTCGTCATGCGTCGCCAGAGCGCCGGCTTCTCGGTCGCGTTGGCCGTGCGGGCGCGGGCCTTGAAGCGCTCGGCGCCCACCTGCACCTGCACTTCCGGTTGCTCGACCAGATTGCGGTACCACTGCGGGTGCCGCGGTGAGCCGCCGCGCGAGGCGACGATCAGGTAGCGGTCGCCGTCCTTGCCGTAGATCAGCGGTGTGAGCCGCGGTTCGCCCGAACGGCGGCCCGTTGTGGTCAGCAGCAGCGTGGGCACTCCGTTCCAGATGTGGCCGTCTTCGCCGTTCGAGGCGATGTAGCGCCGCGCGTGCTCTTCCTGCCAGGTTTCCGTCCTGGCTGCCGTTTCGCCCTGTTCGGTCATGCTCGTCCTCACTCTTCGCCAACGTGCGTGACCGGCGCAGTCTCGCATACTCCGGCGCCCCGCCGCTATACTCGGAGACGTCGCCGCGCCGTGCCTTCCGCAACCGATCGGCGGCCCGATGGTGAGCCATGCTCAGCCCGTACCGAGTGCTCGACCTGACCGACGACCGCGCCGCGCTCGGGCCGCAGATCCTGGCCGATCTCGGCGCCGAAGTGATCACGATCGAGCCGCCCGGCGGCAGCCCCGCGCGGAGCGGCCGCGGCCTGCGCTTCGCAGCCTTCAACCGCAACAAGCGCAGCGTCACGCTGGACCTCGACACCGCCGCAGGCCGCGCGGCCCTGCTCGACCTCGTCGCCGGCGCGGACTTCCTGTTCGAGAACGCGGAGCCCGATGCGATGGCCGCGCGCGGCCTCGGCTTCGACGCCTTGCGCAACGCCAACCCGCGGCTGATCTACGTGGCGATCTCGCCCTTCGGCCAGGACGGCCCCTACCGTGGCTTCCTCGCCAGCGACCTCACACTCTCGGCGCTCAGCGGCCAGATGGCGATGTACGGCGACGCCGACCGCCCGCCGGTGCGCATGTCCGTTCCCCAGGCATGGCTGCACGCGGCCGCCGAGAGCGCGGTCGCGGCGATGGTGGCCCTGCAGCGCCGCACGCAGAGCGACGAGGCGCAGTTCGTCGACGTCTCGGTGCAGGCGGCGCTGATCCTGACCGCCGTGAACGCGACGATCGCCGCCGCCGTGCAGGGCAAGGACTTCGAGCGCAACGGCAGCATCGTGCAGCTTGGGCTGCACAACGCGCCGACGGTCTTCGCCTGCGCCGATGGCTACGCCGTGCTCTTCTCGCAGAATCTTTGGCCGAAGCTGGTGGGCTGGATGGTGGAGGCCGGCAGCCTGCCGGCATCGTGGCTCACCGATGTCGAGTGGTCCACGTTCTTCCCCGACTTCCTCTCGGGCAGGCCGGTGAAGCATTCCTACGATGAGCTGGTGGAGCGGGCGGCGGCGTTCGTGGCAAAGTTCCCGGCGCAAACGCTCTTTCGCCGCGGCCTCGCCGAGGGCGTGTTTATCGCGCCCGTCAATACGCTGGCGGGCGTGCTCGCCTTCGACCAGCTCGCGGCCCGCGGCTACTGGCAGCCGCTGCGCCTGCCGGACGGCCGCGAGCTGCGAACGCCCGGCCCCTTCGTCCGCGCCAGCGCCACACCGATCCGCTACCGTCGCGGCGTGCCCGAGCCGGGCGAAGGCAACGCCGAATTGCTGAATGCCGCGGGCCGGCGCCGGCCGCGACCGCGCGGAGCAACGACCGTGACGAACGACGCGGCGCTGCCGTTCGCCGGACTGCACGTGGCCGACTTCTCCTGGGTCGGCGTTGGGCCGCTGACGGCGAAATACCTGGCGGACCACGGCGCCACCACCGTGCGCGTCGAAACAGCGCAGCCGCCGGATATCCTGCGTGTGAACGGGCCGTTTGCGGACGGCGTGTTCGGCGCCAACCGCTCCCACTTCTTCGGCATGTTCAACTCGTCCAAGCTCTCGATCGCGCTGAATCTCAAGCATCCGGCGGGGCAGGCGGTGGCGCGCCGGCTGATCGCCTGGGCTGACGTGTATCTGGAGTCGTTCACGCCCGGCACGATGGCCGCCCTGGGGCTGGGCTACGCAACGGCGCGGGCGCTCAACCCGGGCATCATCATGGCGAGCACCTGCCTGATGGGGCAGACCGGCCCGGCCGCGCCGCTCGCCGGTTACGGCACACACGCGGCGGCGATCTCGGGTTTCGTCGAGATCACCGGCTGGCCCGACCGGGCGCCGGCCGGTCCGTACGCGGCCTACACTGATCTCATGGCGCCGCGCTTCCTCGCCGCGAGTCTGATGGCAGCGCTCGACCACCGCCGCCGCACCGGCGAAGGGCAGTACATCGAGCAGTCGCAGATGGAGGCAGCGCTGCACTTCCTCGCTCCTGAGCTACTTCAGCATCAGCTCGATGGCACGTTGCCGGCGCGCCGTGGCAACGACTCGCCGGACGCCGCACCACACGGCGTCTACCCATGCCTTGGCGAAGACCAGTGGTGTGCGATCGCCGTGGAAACGGACGCACAGTGGCAGGCGCTCTGCCATGCGCTTGGCGATCCGGCGTGGACGGCCGACCCGTTGCTGGACAGCGCGACCGGTCGCCTCATAGCGCGGGCGACGATCGACCGTGAGCTATCCGCCTGGACACGGCAGCGCGACCGCTACGCCGTCATGGACGAGTTGCAGCGGGCGGGCGTGCCGGCGGGCGTCGTGCAGCGCTCCAGCGACCTGCTTAAGGACCCGCAGCTCGCACACCGCCGCTACTTCCGGCCGCTCGTTCATCCGGAGATGGGCACGGTGCCCTACGAGGGGCACCAGTTCCGCATCAGCGGCTATGACAGCGGACCGCGGTTTCCGGCGCCGTGCCTCGGCGAACACTCGATCGAGGTGCTGCGCGACCTGCTGGGCATGACAGACGACGAAGTCGCCGAGGTCGTGAGCAGCGGCGCTCTGGCCTGATCAATCGGGCAGCCGGTAGGTTTCGCTCTCGCCGAAGCGCTTGTCGCGGACGTACTGACCGGGACTCATGCGCCGGCCCGCCGCCCACGCCGCGAAATATTCCTGCTGGCAGCCGAGACAGAGCGTATAGCGGCCCCAGCGCCGGCAGCCCGCGCCGGGCACCGCCCGCTCGCAGCCGTCACAGTAGAGTTGATCGACGAGCGCGTCGGCGTGTCCGCCCGGCGGCGCTGAGCTGCCCGCCGAGGCGACCGGGGTTCTCGGCATCTGCGGGGTCTGATTGTAGGGCGTCGCCATCGTCCTGCTCCGCACCAGCGTCCGTGACGGGGAGCTAGCCTCAGCGGGCACAGTAGAACCGTTGGCTTAGAATTGCCGTAGAACGGATCAACAAAAGCTGGCGAATTGAAGGCTGGCTGTCGGAGGGCTCAGCGCGCCGGTCTGCGCCAGAGGCGCAGCTCGGTATCGCCCGTCTGCTGTGCGAAGAGGCCGGAAGGCGACGCTGCGGCCAGCAGGTCGCGCAACTCCGTCTCGAATGCACGCAGCCGATTGCCGAACAGGTGCGGAGCCGAGCCTGATGTGGAAAACTGCATCGCCACGATGTCGTCGATGGTTCGCACGATGACCGCACCGCCGCGAATCTGCACGATCTGCGGCTCGGGAAAGCCAGCCCTGCCGAGCACGACCAGCTCGTCGTCGGGGGTGCCGTGACGCAGCACGCCCTGCCCGGCGCGGCGCTCCGGGCCGAGGTAGTGACGAATCAATGCGTCGATCTCCACGCGTGGCGGCGCCGGCTGCGGCAATGGGCCGGGATTCGGGTCGCCGCCCTGCGCCGCGCTGACCTGCACGAAGGCGCCGCCTGGCTCCAGCATCTGGAAGACGGCCGCGGCGACCCGGTCACGGTCCATCCAGTGAAACGACGCGGCGAAGGTTGCCGCGCGAAAGCTGCCCAACCCGGCGGGCAAGTCCTCGGCCAACGCCTGCACCCAGCGCGCGTTGGCGATCCCGTGTTCGGCGGCTCCGCGCTCGGCCTCGGCCAGCATCTCCGCATCGGCGTCCACGCCGACGACCTGCGCGAACAGGTGTGCGAGACGCAGGGCGATGACCCCCGGCCCGCAGCCGACATCGAGCAGGCGGCCGAGCCCATCGAGCTGCAGCGCCGCGGCCAGCACGTCGGCAAGCTGCGGCGGATAGGGCAGCCGGCCCCGCACATAGTAGCGGGCGCTGCCGCGAAAGAGCGTCGGATCCCATTCCCAGCCGCGCGGCATACTGTCCTCGTCGCCATGCCTGTACGGCGCGTGCACTCCGTGGCGCTCGGAGCCGCCGATTCTGCATGGCGTGGCTGGAAGGCTCGCGGTTACTTCGCCGGCACATCCCAGCCGACGAAGGGCCCTTCGGTCTCCAGATCGAGCGCCGCCATGATACGGGCGAGCTGGAAGTAGAGCGTGATCAGCATCGTTACGCCGACGATCTCACCAGGCGTGCGCCCGTCTGCGAAGGCGCTGTAGACCGCGTCATCGGGGCGGCTGGCGATCGCGAGCGCGTCGACGTAGGCCAGCAGCACGCGCTCGGCCGGGGAGAAGCAGGCGGCCTCCTGCCAGGCGCGCACGGCGTTGATCTCGGCCGTGCTGAGCCCCTCGGCGGAGGCGATGCGCACGTGCTGATGCCACTCGTAGGTGCTCTGCTGCGTCGCGGCGCAGCGCAGAATGACGATCTCGCGGGCGCGTGGCTCAAGCCCGCTCGCCTGCCAGACCCGCCGTGCATTGAGCTCGATCGTGGGGTTGGCCATGAACACACGCAGGATATTGAGGATGGGTCCGCGCTGGGCGAGGCGATCCCAGCGCGCCTGCAGCTCGGCGTCCAGCGACTCGCGAGTGGGAAGCGGGATGCGGGCCATGAAGTACACCCTCCGCACGGCAATGCCGGCATTCTAACAGGTAGAGCGGGACAGCGAGCATCCGCGGTCCGCCCGAGCGCGATAAGGCGGACACGGGCCGACGCCTGCATCTGACCAGCGGCCGGCGTGGCTTTGCCGAAGGCGTCGTAGGTGTAGGTCTGCGCCGTCGTGCCGGAGCTATCCACGTTGGCGAGGCCTGCTACACTGGGTTTAACGTGGAGATGGTGATGGAACCTCTGACCTTCGTGCTCCTGGGTATCGGCGGTGCGATTCTGGTCGCGGGAGCCGTGACTCTCCGGCGACGTTGTGGCACTATTAGGGGTTTTCTGGGTTTGTGCTACGGCGCCGTGCCGTCTCCACCCCGGTGGCTCCGAATCATCGGCGAGGGCATATCCCACTGGTCTGGTTAGTAGACGCTTCTACGACCGACGAAGCCCAGATACTAATCAGCTTGCCCCCGATTCGGGTAGTGATTTGGTGAGGCGTGGTTCATAGCCCACGGCCGACGCCTGCATCCCACTGGCGGCCGGTGTGCCGTGCTGGTTAGGGGTTCGTCTGCTGCCCCGCGAAGGTGAACTCGTTGGCAAAGGACATGCCCGGCGTGGCTTTGCCAAACGCGTCGTAGGTGTAGGTCTGCGCCGTGCTGCCGCTGCTGTCCACGATGGCGAGCGTCGAGCCCAGCCCGTCCGCCAGGAAGAAATGCGTCGTGCCGCCACTCAGCGCCACCCGTTCGACGGGCCCGGCGCCCACGCCGTAGATGTACTGGTACGTCCCATCATCGAGGAGACGGGGTAGCCCCCGGCCCACGTCCCAGAGGTACGAGGTGGTCGTGCCGCCGCTGGTGCGGCTGAGGCGCAGGCCATCGCCGTTGTAGGTCATGGTGCTGCTGGTGCCGCCGACGGTCTCGCTGGTCAGGTGATTCTCCACGTCCCAACCGAACGTGTCGCTGGCCCGCGCCGTCTCGTTGTCGTTGGTGTCGTACGTGTTCGTCGTGGTGGGGCTCGTCGTTCCCGTGAGCCGGTCGGCGGCGTCGTAGCTGGAGGTGGTCGTGCTGCCGCCCACGGTCAGCGTCAGGCGGTTGCCGGCCGGGTCGTAGCTGTAGCTATTGGTCCCGTCGCCGGTCAGGCGGTCCAGCAGATCGTAGCTGTAGTTCGTTGCGCCGTTCACCGTGCGGTCGCCCACGGCGTTGAGCGTGTAGCTCGCCGACGCAATCGTGCCGCCCTTGCTGTGCGTGACGCTGGTCAGCAAATTGCGGTTGTTGTAGCCGTAGCTGACTTGATGCGTGCTGCCCGGATAGGTGAGGCTCGTGCGGCGCAGCGCCGCATCGTAGCCGAAGCTCTCGGTTTTGCTGCCTGGGAAGGTGACGGAATCGAGGCGGGTGTTGCTCGTGTAGCTATACGTTGTGGTGCCGCTGCCGTCGGTCATGCTCGTGCGGTTGCCCACGCCGTTGGTGCCGTAGCTGCGCGTCACGGCGCCGCTCACCGCGGTCAGGTCGCCCGCCGTGTTGTAGCCGTAGCTGAAGGCGTTGCTCTTCGGGTCGCTGCGCCCGGTGGTCTGCCCCAGGCTGTTGGGCGTATAGGTCCAGGTATGGTTGAGCCCGTCCTTCGCCGTCTTGAGGTTGCCGGAGGCGTCGTAGCTGAAGGTCTGCACGTGGTGGTTGGGGTCGGTGGCCGTGAGCAGGTCCTCCTGGCTGTCGTAGCTGCAGGACCAGCTGAAGTTGTGGGCGTCCGTCACCGTCGCCAGGTTGTCACTGGTGTCGTAGGTGAACAGGCTCTGGCGGCTGAGCGGGGCGATCAGCGAACTGAGCGTGTTGTCGAAGCCGTAGCTTTGCGAGACGCGGTTGGTGTTGGGGTCGACCACATCGGTCACGCGCAGGGCGCTGTCGAAGTAGACCGTGCTGCTCTTGTTGCGCTGGTCCGTGTAGGTGGTGACGCCGGCCGATGGGCTGGCGTAGGCGACGCTCATGGCGCCGCTGTCGGCGTCCTGCTACCCCGTCACCCGCGCCTGCTGGTCGTACGTATTGCGGATCGGCAGATGGCTGAGCTGGTCTTGCACCTGCGTCAGCCAGTGCTTGCTGGAGGTGAAGCTGGTTGAGCCGGAGAGCACGTCGGTCATCGTCGAGAGGTCGCCGCTGGTGGCGTCGTAGCTGAAGCTCACGCTGCGGCTGGCGCTGTCCGTGACGCTGCTGATGCGGTTGCTGGTGTCGTAGTGCAGCGTCAGCGCCCGGCCGCCGGCGTCGGTCACGGTCGAGAGCCGGTTGCTGCCGTCGTAGGCGAGCGTGGTGGTGGTGCCGTTGCGGTCCACGACGCTGGTCAGGCTGGCCGTCGTCATGCCCGAGAGCACGCTGAAGTGGTAGTCCACCTCCTCGAGGATGCTGTTCAGCGTCCAGTGCGTGCTGTCCTGCTGCGTCACCTCGCCGTTCACCCCGGTTGTGCCCAGATAGGAGCTGGAGCCGCTGTTCCAGTCAAACGTGTAGCCGCCGCCGCCCGGCGTCCACAGCACCACCGTGCTGCCGGCACTCAAGACCTGCAGGCGGTACTGCCAGGTGTGCGACCACTTCGGCCCCAGCGGTCCTTGATTGATGCTACTGCCTGCCGCGACTTCCGTGATCGCCTGATTGGCGTAGGCCCGCGTGAACGTCAGCGGCAGGTAGGCGCTGAGCCCCGACAGCGCGAGGTCGGTTTGCGTGGTTTGATACGCGCCGCTCACCAAATCCACGCCGCCGGGGCTGGTGGCCGAGGCGGGGAAGGGGAACTCGCGCCCCAGCGTGATCCCCAGCCGCGGCACGCCGCGGGCGGAGGGGCCGTCCGCTCGCTCGACGTAGGCGAGGTCGGGATAGGGGCTGGCGCCGGTGAGCACCAGCGTGCCGCTTGCGCCCGCCGTGTTGGGGATCGAGGACAGCTGCTCCAGCCAGGTGCCCGCCGGGTCGCCGGCGCCGGTGCTGCTGGTGAAGACGGTCGTGCTGGTCGTGCCGTTATTGAAGGCAACACTCAGGCCTGAGCCCGAGCTCAGGCGGTAGCCGATGCGGAACCAGTCCACGCTGCCGGTCGAGGCGTAGTCCAGCGCGAAGCTCGAGGAGGTCAGCGAGGCGATCGCCGCCACGTAGGTGGCGCCGGCCGCGGTCGTGGTCAGCGTGGCGCTGCCGCTCCAGGCGGGCACCGTGCCGGAAACGGTGGGGGTGCCGCTGAAGTCGCCGTTGGGCACGTAGCTCGGGATGGCGCCGCTGGCCGTGGCCGCCGGCTGGCTCTGGACGGTGAAGGAGAACCAGGTGGGGTTGAAGCCGGAGCAGTCGGGGCCGTTGCAGGCGGTGACGTTCCACTGATACGTCTGGCCGTACAGGAGCTGCTCCGTGCTCGGCACGCTCGCAGAGAGGCTGGTGGTGGCGGGCAGGTCGGCGAGGAAGCGGCCGCCCCACGACGGACTCGGGTCCCAGAGCGAGACGGTGTAGGTGGTGGTGCCGGGGATGGCGCCGGTCGGTTGGAGCCAGCTCAGCGGCGGCGTCTGGCTCTGGTTGGTGGCGCCGTTTGTGGGCGAACTCTGCGTCACCACGCCCGGCGCGGTGGCCAAGGCGTGCTGGGGACGCGTCAGGGCCGCATAGCCCGCGGTGAGCGCAGCGGCGCTGACGAGGGCGAGGGCAAGCAGAACGAGGGGCTGCCGGCGGCGCCGCATGACGATGCCTCCCTGCCCGACGGCCAGGGGCTGGCGTCGGGGCGTTCGGGTTCTGGGCAGCAGGCGTGTCAGTGTGCGGGGGTCGCGCTGGGCGGCGGCGGGTGCGTATGGGCCATGCTGGGCGGGGTGACGTTGGCCGGTGGCGCGTGCAGGCCGCTACGGCGCAGCGTGTGGTGATGGGCCGCGGCGCTGGTCGAGGCGCGGGGCGTCACCCCCGCCGCACCGATGGGCACGGCAAGCGTCAGGGCCGCAAGGAACAGGCCGAATCCCAGGCGTCGCGAGGGTCGCATGGCCCGCCTCCTCGGTCGCGCCCGCGAGCGCGATCTGCGGGACTCATGCTGGCGCAGTGCGGCTTGCTTGCCCACGCGGAAACCTGCCATCGGCCGGCGTCTTCATGCCACCGGTTTGGCGTTTTCCTGCCAGCGTCCGGTCGCCGAGCAGGCCGAGTTGCGCGGCGCGGACGCCGAGCTGGACCGGGGAGGCGGCCCCGAGTGTGATCGAGAGGGCGCGCACCAGCCGATCCACCGTGCGCAGGCTGACATGCTCGCCGGCGGCGATCTGGTCATGTGTCTGTCCGGCACAGAGCAGAGCAAGCACGCGCCGCTCGCGCTGGGACGGCGCGGCGTCGTAGAAGCTCTGTGCCAACTGATAGCTGCCCACGACGAAGCCGTCCTCCAACAGCGTGAGCACGTGGCGGAACTTCGCCGGGGTGACGTCGCGCCACAGCACGCCGCCTTCGATGCGCAAGGCCGGCAGCCCGGGCAGCACCACCAGTTCGGTTGGGTCGAGCAGCAGCAGGACGCGACTGCCGGGACAGCAGCGGCGCAGCTCGCTGAGCAGGGGGGGAATCGGCTTCCCACCCACCAGACCGGCACTGACGATCAGGTCCAGGCTGAGCGCGGGGATGAGCTGCTGCGCCCGGGCCAGCGCGCGCTTCACCGACGAGCCGCACCTCGGGCCATCCCATGAGCGCCGTGCAGAGGCTCTGCCACGCCGGATTCTCCGAGCGGATGAGGAAGAGGCTGTGCTCGCCCATGTCCGTCTCCTGCCACGCGGCTCACCAGCACTGCATATCGTTTCAGGTATATATCTTCTCAAGAACACTGCGATGTCAATGAAGTATAGCGAGCAGACGAAGGGTATGGGCCATACAAAGCCTGATAGATCGGTTCCAACTCGGTGACGCTGGCGCCGTCGGCCGGTCGCCGCGTACTCCTCACTTCGCATCCTGCGGCCGGGCTCGCCGCCTGCCTGATGCGACCGCCCGCACAGCCCGGCATCCCTGGTCGCGAGACGCGAGGCCACGCCACGAGCGGGGGTGCCATCTCTCCGCCGCTGCGTGGCGTACGATACAGTGAAGGGGCAGCAAGGAGCAGCGTCATGCAGCTCGACGCGGAGAAGCGCCAGGCCTATTCCGCCGCCTACGAACGCTGGCAGCGGGATCTGGCTGCGCTGCACCGCGTGCTGCTCGATGGCGCTGCGCTCGACCCGCCGCATTTCGTGGCGCTGCTGCGGCGCGAAAGTAAGTCGAAGGCGAAGTACGACGACGTCCGCCAGCACGTGCTCGGCCTGCCCGACGCCTCGCCCGACGACGATCCATTCGGCGACGACCCTTCGACCCACGACGACGAGGAGTAGCCCGGCGTGAGCACCGATGGTTTGTTGGGCCCTTTTGTCGCGTTCCTCGCAGGGCTGCTCTCGTTTCTTTCACCCTGTGTGCTGCCGCTGGTGCCCGTTTACATCGCGCAGATGGCCGGCACCGCAACCGCTGGCAACGGCGCTAGCCGGCGTGTCACCTTTATCCATGCCGTCAGCTTCGTGGCTGGGTTCTCGCTGGTGTTCATCGCGCTCGGCGCCTCCGTCGGGCTGATCGGCTACGGGCTGAAGGACCATCAGCGCGAGCTGGCCGTGCTGGCAGGCATCTTTATTATTGTCATGGGTATGCATCTCACCGGCGTGCTGCGCATCCCCGCGCTCTACCGCACCTACGCCGTGCCGGTGGGCGCCGGCGCGGGCGGCGGCACGGTCAGCATGGGCGGCGGCAGCGGCGGAGGACGTGGCGGGCGGCGTTGGGCATCGCTGGGCTACGGCCGCTCGTCGCTGGTGGGTGCGGGCTTCGCCCTGGGCTGGACGCCCTGCATCGGGCCGGTGCTGGGCAGCATCCTGACGCTGGCGCAGGCCGAAGGGACCGTGGGGCGGGCGATCCTGCTGCTGGTCTGTTACTCACTCGGCCTGGGCGTGCCGTTTCTGGTGACCGGCATGGCCATTGGCTCGGTGACGGGCTATCTCAAACGCATCAACCGCTATCTGCCGGCGATCGAGGTCGGCAGCGGTGCTCTGCTGATCTTTGTCGGCGTGCTGCTGATCGCCGGGCGCATGACCATGTTCAACAGCTACTTCGACCATTTCGGCCGCCTCTCCCGCGGGCTCTGACGGCAGCAAAAGCGGTTTGCGCCGGGGCTGGACGGCTCGTAGACTGAGCAGAGAACAGGCCGTGGAGGGTGCTTCCCCCGCAGTGGGACATCGGCCCTCCCAGGGTGGCGTAGCCGCGATGGAGTCGGAGTTCGGGCTCGACCTGCAGGAAGTCCGCAACGTGATCGATACGGCGGACGTGGTGATTGTGCGCTTCCGCATTTTGGAGTCGCGCCTGTTGATCGACGCCCGCAGCAACGGCGGCGACGGGCCGTTGATCCAGCTCGTGCCGCGCGCTCAGTCCGTTGAAGAGCGCTTTCACAGCCTGAAAGAGTTGCGGCCGCACTTCCCGCTGCCGGACAAGATTATGTCGTTTGAGTGGCCGAAGCACATCGCCACGCTGCGCGATTCCGGTGTCTGGCAGCATGTCGAAGAGCGGCTGGGCAACGCGGGCGGCGGTGCGGCGCGGGAGCGGGCGCGCGGCGTGCTGACAGAACTGCTCGCGGCCGAGCGCCGTGAAGAGATCGCCGCGATACGCGGCGGGGACGGCTATCAGACGCTGTGGCAACGGCCCGGTTGAGGCCGTCCGCGAGCGGTGCAGACGCCTGACGGGGGCCGCGAGCCCCCGTTCGTTGTGCCCGGTCCGGCGCCGCGCCGCATAGTTGGAGCCCGATGGAGGAGCGAGATGGACGCCATCGATCTGCGCAGCGACACCGTCACTCTGCCCTCGCCCGCGATGCGCGCGGCCATGGCGAACGCCGATCTCGGCGATGACGTCTACGGCGAAGACCCGACGATCAACCGGCTCGAACGCCGTGCCGCCGAGCTGCTGGGCAAAGAGGCGGCGCTGTTCGTTGCCAGCGGTACGATGAGCAACCTCGTGGCGCTGCTGACCCACTGCGGGCGCGGCGATGAGGCGATCGTCGGCTCGCAGGCCCATATTCTGCACTACGAAGTTGCGGGGGCGGCCGGCCTCGGCGGCATTCAGCTGCGTGCGGCGCAGAACGACGCGCGCGGCCGGCTCGACCCAACCGAGGTGCGCGCCCTGATCCGCGGCAAGAACGTCCACAACCCCAGCACCGTGCTGGTCTGCCTGGAGAATACGCACAACCGCTGCGGCGGCGCCGCGCTCAGCGCCGCGGAGATCGGCGCCGTTGCCAGCGTCGCGCACGAGCACGGCTGCGCCGTGCATATCGACGGCGCCCGCATCTTCAACGCGGCCGTGGCGCTGGGTGTGCCGGCGGCCGCGTTGGTGCGCGGTGCGGACTCGATCGGTTTCTGTCTCTCCAAAGGGCTCTCTGCGCCGGTTGGCTCGCTGCTCTGCGGCAGCGGCGGGTTTATCGAACGCGCACGTAAGACGCGCAAGATGGTCGGGGGCGGCATGCGGCAGGCAGGTGTGCTTGCAGCCGCCGGACTGGTGGCGCTGGACGAGATGAATGACCGTCTGTCCGAGGACCACGCCAACGCCCGCCGTCTGGCCGAAGGGCTGGCGCAACTGCCGGGCATCCGCCTCGATCCGCGCGCGATCGAAACGAACATCGTGATCTTCCAGCTCGACGGCCTGAGCGCGGACGAGTTTCTCGGCGCCATTCGCCGCACGGGCGTGCTTGCCGGCAGCCCCGGTCCGGGCAGCGTGCGCATGGTCACGCACTACGGCATCGGGGCAACGGCGATCGACACGGCGCTGGAGCGCATCGCCGCCGCGCAGCCCGCCACTGTCGTTTCATGAATCGAACCGCGCCGCGTCGCGCCGGCTGGCTGCTGGCGGCGCTGCTGAGTGTGGCGTTCGCGGCAGCCTGCGCATCATCGGACGAGGCGCGGCCGGTGCGCATCGCCCAGCCGCTGCCCGATCAAGAGACGCTGCAATACACGCTGCTGGACCGCAACGGTCAGCAGATCGGCGGCGCCACGCTATCGATTCAGCAGCAGGGCGCCACGCTTACGCTCGGACAGCAGTACACCGACCTTTCCGGTCACACGGATACGCTCAGCACGACCGTCGACGCCGCGACCCTGCTGCCAGTCGCCGCGCAGCGGACGATCGACAGCGGCGACGTGCAATCGACGCTGAAGGTTCAGTACAGTTCAGGCCAGGTGACGGCCGCTGTGACGAGCGGCGGCACAACGCATAACGCCAGCGAGACGATCACGACGAATTCGACCTACGACGATCAGGAGTCGTTCTTCCTGCTGCGCACGCTGCCGTTCACGCCGGGCTATACCACGCAGTTTGTCCTCGTTGTCACCGACGCGACGCACGGCACGATCAGCCGGGCGCTGGCAACGGCGCATGTCGTCGGCATGACGACGGCCAAGGTCGGCAACCGCAACCCGGCAGCGTGGGAGGTGCAGCTCACCGCTGCTGGCGCGACCAACACGGCCTGGTTCGATACCAGTCCTGCGCGGCGGCTCCTGCGCTACGACAACAGCGGCCAGACGCGCATCGAGCTGAAGAATCCCTGAGCCGTGGCTCACTGCTGCTGCGACGGGCTCCAATCGGCCGCCGGCACGCGCAGCATGAGAACGGCGGCCGCCTGCGACACCGTTCCCCCGACGGCCTGAGTCAATGCGGCCACATCCTCGCTGAGATTCCGGTCGGGCGCCCGGAACGCGATCCACGGTTCCTCCGCGTTGATGGCGATGGCGCAACCGGCGCCGGGGCTCGCGGTGGCCTCGGCGGCGCGCAGCAACGCGGCGAGTGCCGCGTCGAGCGTGAAGCGACACGCGCCGCGAGCACGGAGGCGATGGCTTCGTGCGCATCGATCAGACGTAGCACTGGAAACCCGTCCGCGTCATGGCGAGCCGCCGGCGACAACACCCCGGCGATTCGCTACAGTACAGGCGACCGCGCCACGGCCCGGCAACGGCCGTCCCGCCGCCGAAGGAGCGCCCTGCCATGCGCTTTGGCTTCTATCTTCCCACGCGCGGGCCGCAGGCCGCGGGACCGGCCGTCGAAGCGCTGGCCCGTCACGGCGAGGCGTTGGGCTATCACTCCGCCGTGGTTGCCGATCACATCGTCATTCCGGCCAGCTCAGACTCGATCTACCCCTATACCCTCGACGGCAAGCATCCCAGCGAGGGGGATGCGCTGGAACAGCTTGCCGAGATCGCCTTTGTCGCCGGCGTCACGCGTACGTTGCGGCTGATCACCAGCGTGCTGATCGTGCCGCACCGCAATCCGGTGGTGACGGCCAAGACGTTGGCGACGATTGACGTGCTCTCGCGCGGTCGGCTGACCGTCGGCGTCGGCGTCGGCTGGCTGCGGGAGGAGTTCGCGGCGCTGGGAGCGCCCAACTTCGAGCGCCGCGGGGCGGTCACGGATGAGTATATCCGCATCTTCAAGACGCTCTGGACGCAGGCGCCGGCGACGTTTTCTGGCGAGTTCTATCGTTTCGACAGTGTGTGGTCCTTGCCGATGCCCGTGCAGCAGCCGCATCCGCCGATCTGGATCGGCGGCCACAGCCGCGCAGCGCTGCGGCGGGCGGCGCGCCTGGGCGACGGCTGGCACCCGGTCGGCGGCGTGCCCTCCGCGCCGCTGCGTCCGGCCGAGCTGCGCGCGAAGGTTGTGGAGTTGCACCGGCTCTGCGCGGCGGAAGGGCGAGGCCCCGCGGAGCTGACGGTCTCGCTGAAGGCTCCGCTCTACGACGTGCGTGTGACGGGCGCCGCGCTGGATGCTGAGGGCCGCGAGCGACGGCCACTCTCAGGCACGGCGGAGCAGATCGCGGCAGACGTCGACGCCTACGCTGAAGCGGGTGTGAGCGAGCTGATTCTCGACTTCCGCGGCGATGCGCTCGGCGCCAGCCTGGACCGGATGGAGTGGTTCGCGCGCGAAGTCATGCCGCACGCCGGCCCAGCTTCTCAGGCACTCCCCGCCGCCGCGCACTCCCCCAGATGACAGGGCCGACCGCACATGCGTACAATCAGACAAGTTCCATGCCGCCACGCGGGAGTAGCTCAGCGGTAGAGCTCCTGCCTTCCAAGCAGGCTGTCGCGCGTTCGAATCGCGTCTCCCGCTCCACGATCGCCGCTTTTCGTGCTCGCCCGCGGCCGGCGATGACCGCATTTGTCGTCCCGCTCGCATTCAGACAGCCTGCTTTCCGCCGCGGCCGCCGTGCGATCAGCGGCCGAGCGACCCTCGCTGACGCAGCCGAGCGCGGACGCGTCGCGCGAGCAGCTCGTCCCGCGGCCAGGTTCCCTGTATCGCCTGTCGCCGAGCGAGCGACGGCCAGCGCGCCAGCAGCTCGTCGCTCGCTCGGCACAGAGTGGCGGCGTACTGCAGCATCGGCAGCGCCTTGAGCCGCTGGATCTCGGACTGGCGGCGCACGCGAGCGCCCGTTTGCTTGCGCGTGGCGTTCGCCTGGCGCAGCCGCTGTGCCCGTCGACCAAGCTCCGAGACGCGCCGCTCGCCGAAGTCGATGGGCCCGGGCACCTCGATCATCGTGACCCGCGTTTCCGATCCTGACTCACAGTGAATCCACGGCTCGCCACACCGTCACAAACGCCGGTAATTCGACGGCCGAGCCAGGCTCTGCGCCGCCGTCGCACACCTGGCTCGCGGCGGCGCCAGCCATGAGTCGGCTCTCACGTCGTTCGTGCCGCGCATGCTGCTGCGTCGATCATTGCATCGCCGGAGCGCCGGGGCGAAAGCGCCGGGAGAGCGGGATCGGCTCACTGACCAAACATTGTCAGGCGCAAGCCGGGGAGAGTGAGCGAGCCCCAGCGCGGCTGCCAAAGCCGCCGCGGCCTGTGCCGGCTTGAACGCGGTTCAGCGCCTACTGCTGGCAGCGCCGGCAGAAGTTCGTCAAACGCTGCCCCGCGGTGATCTCGCTGATCGGATTGCCGCAGACCGGGCAAGGCTGGCCGCCCTTGCCATGCACGCGCAGATGCGCTCGCCACTCCTCGTAAACGAGGCCGTCACGCATCTGCTCTGCGACGATCGGCGTCGCCCAGGTCATCACAGCGCCCATCGCCTCATGGAGCGTACGAACCTCGCAGTCCGACATCTGCGACCGCTTACGGTAGGGATGAACGCCGGCTGCGAACAGGATTTCGTCGGCGTAGGCGTTGCCGATTCCTGCGACAAAGCGGTGATTGGTGAGAATGCTCTTCACCATGCCGGGATGACGCCGAATACGCCGGGAAAACTCCGCCTCGGTCAGCGACGGGTCGAGTACGTCCGGACCCATCTCCGCGAACTGCGGCACAGATGCCAGCCCGGCCTCATCAACAAGGTAAAGCTTCCCCATCACCTTCGTGTCGACGTAGCGCAACTGGCAGCCGCTGGCGAACTCGACCACGGCGCAGGTCTTCGCGCGCAGCCGCTCGGCCGCGGAGACATACTGGAACCGTCCCGTAAGCATCGGATTGACCGTGAGCACGCGGCCCGTGGCCAGGGCGAACAGCAAGAACTTGCCCCGCCGCTCGATCGTCGCGACGGACGTTCCGATCAACTCGGCGGCGAATGCGTCCCTGGAGAAGCGCGCCACGATCGGCACACGGATCTCGGCGGACCGAATCGGAACGCCGCAGATCCGCGCCGTGAAAAAGGCGCGGATCGCCTCCAGGTCGGGCGCTTCGGGCACGCCGGCTCTCCTGCCCGGATTCGACCCAATTGTAACCAGGCAGCAGAAACCGCCGGGGCACGTTCTGTCACCCCGGCGGTTTCGGTCCGCGCCACGCCGCCTGGCCAGGGCCGAGCAATGCGTCGACCTGTTCGCGTCCGGGCAACTCAACATACGTCGAGCCGACCGAGAGCGCCGGCGTGGAGAAGATCAGCCGCCGCTCCAGCTCGTCGGCCGCATCTTCGTCGATCAGCACATCGCGTACCGTGAAGGCCACGCCGCGTGAGTGCAGATACGTTTTCAGCTCCTCGCAGGCGCCGCACAGCGGCGATGAGTAGACCACGACCGGCCCGATGCTCCTCGCCCCTGTATGAGTGTTCGGCTCAGCCACCGTCTGCTCCCTCTCCGCGGGCAGCGGGCCTGCCGTTTTCGTCCAGGCGATTGTACGCCGCCTTCCACGACGGATCGGGATCCCACACGAAGGGCGTCTGCACCGTTGTGCGCGGGGCACAGGCCGACTCCAGCACGTCAAGCGCGAGGCCGACGATGCTGCGCTGCATCGCGGTGTCGTGCGGCCGGCCGATCGGGTTGCCGAGGGGAAAGTCCGAGAAGACGAAGCGCGGCACACCGCAATGCTCGACGATGTCGCGGGCGCAGCCGATCACGACCGTGGGGATATCATGCGCTTCGAGATGCCGCGCGACCAGACTCACGGTCTGGTGGCAAACCGGTCAAACCGCGGTTAAGACGGCGACATCCACGCCGTCGTCGCGGCAGAGCCGCAAGAGCTCCGGCGCATCGCGTTCGATCGTTTGGCGTTGGCTGCGCAGCGTGGGCACGCCGTAGAAGCGCGGCGGCAGGCTGCCGATCCGCCCCGCGGCGGCGCACTCCTTCAGCCGCGCCAGCGGAAAGTAGGCGTCGATATCGTCGGGCACGGTATTGGCGCGATCGTAACCGATGTGCGAGATGCGCAGATCCGGCGGCGGATCGATCGGATCGGTGTAGACGGCGTGAAACTTCGCGCCGTTATTGTATGGCGCGTGCGGCCCCTGATCACCCTTGTCCGGCTGATAGCGAGCGGCCGTGGTGATCACCGCGACGCGGCTCCGTGTGAGCGGTTTCGTGACGCGCGTGAAGGGCACATCATCGTAGTGCGCCCATTGGTAGGGGTTGTTGAATCCCTGCGCCAGATAATACTCACGCGTACGGTCGATGTAGTCGATGTACGTGCGGCGCGAGAGATCCAGCCGGGCCGGCTCCGGCTTTCGCTCGACGGTGGTCATCGGCGCGTCCTTCCTGCGGCGCGGCCAGCGCGCCGCCGGGTTTCCGGCACAGCGTACCACGCCGTTGCCGCGCGGACGGGGGCCTGGCGGCTGTCTCGGCGGACACCGGCGTGCGTCAACGGCGTCCCGCCGCCGCGGCGACAACGTCCAGCAACCGGTTCCAGATGTCATACCCAACGCTGCGTTTCAGCACATACCAGTTCCCTGGCCCGGCCATCTGATCGGTGCGCGCCGTGAACTGCCGCGCGTCCGCCTGCCGCAAATCAATGTACGTCGCCCCCTGTTCGAGCCGAGCGCCATTCGGCAGCACGGGAATGCGCTTCAACTCCTCGTCGCTGAAAGCATCGCGCAGACGGCGGTGCAGATCCTTGACCTCGTAGGCGCTGGCCGCGCGCTGCTCCGTGCGCGGCCCGGCACTGACTGCGTTCTGGCCGGCCAGCGCCCGCGGACTCGGGTCGGTGCACCCCTCAGCGGGGCGTTTGGCGCCCGCTGCCGGCGTCGTCTTCGCCATCTCAACCTCCCCTGCGGCGGCCGGCGTCCGGGTCGCTGCCGTCGTGGTCAGCGTGCGGGTAGTGTGCTGCGTGTGCCCGAGGCGGCCGGCGATGCGGCCGCTCGGCTGCCGCTTCTTCAACCGTATGGCTGTGGCCATACACGCTGTATACCGAATATGTAGTAGGCTGCCGGACAGAAGACGGAGGCAGCGCGTGCACGGCAGTGACCCGCGCGGCTGAGGCGGCAAGGCTGGAGAACCCAGCGCGCGAGACGAACGACACGCAGCGCTCAGGCGTCGAGCGGCTCGGTGCGCAGCCGCGCGAACAGGCCAAAGTGGTCGGAGGGCCAGACCCCGTCCTCAGCCGCGTCGCAGACCACGCGGCACTCCTCGACCAGCCCGACGCCATCGGGACGCGGCGGGCCGCAGAAGATGTAGTCGATGCGCCGGTCAGCTTCGAGCGCTGCACGGGCGTAGGCGTTGCGGTTTGACCAGGTGGCAGGATCGCCAGTGCCACGCAGGCGCCAGGCATCGAAGAAATGTACGCTGCGCCCTTCGAGCGACTGCAGGCCGGTGAGGTAGCGGATTTCGGCCGATTCCGGCTCGGCGTTGAAGTCGCCGACGAGAATCGGCGGGAAGTCGGTGTCCTGGCGGTACCGCCGCGCGGTTTCGCCCAGCGCGACGGCCTGGCGCTCGCGCACCCAGCCGTGGTGCAGTTTCCAGTTCAGGTGCGTGCAAGAGAGGGGCACCAGGCCGAAAGGCGCATCGATCAGGGCGGTGAGCGCCACGCGCTTCTCGGCGTCGCCCGCATCCGGCAAGGGGCACGCTCCCACCGAGGCGAACGGCCAGCGGCTGGCGATGGCGTTGCCGAACTCGTAGCGGTCGTCTCCCCAAAAGCGGATCGCCGGCGCATAGGCACCGAACGGGTAGCCGAAGCCATCGACCAACTCGACCATTTGGTCGAAGCTCGCGCCGCGCAAGGCTTCCTGAAAGCCGATCACATCGGGCTGCAGCCGCTCGATCCAGCGACGGATCAGCGCCCGCCGCTGCTCATAGGGGCCGGAGTTGTTCCACAGATTGAGCGTGAGCACGCTCAGCGTCATCGTCCGCCTCGCGCCGCGCCGGCTACGTGGCACGCTCCTCAGCGCGGCGCAGCAGTTGGGACAACGCTTTCAGCATGTGGATGGCGATCTCGGGCTGATCGCGCAGCGCATCCAGCAGATCAAGCCGCAGCAGGGCCAGACAGGCGACGTTGTCCACCGCACGCACCGTAGCCATGCGCGGCAGCTCGTTGAGCAGCGCCATCTCGCCGAAGGAGTCGCCGGATTTGAGCTGGTTGATCACCTGCTGGTCGGGGCCGGCGCCGCGCAACACTTCGCAGTGGCCGGTGTTGATCACGAAGAAGGCAATGCCCGGGTCGCCCTCGCGCAGGATCACCTCGCCGGGCGAGTAGTTGCGCTCGCGGCCGGCGCGGGCGAGCCGCCGCAGGTACTCGTCGCTCATGCCTCGAAAGAGAGCGGCCTGGGCCAGGGTCTGGGCAGCGTCCATCGCGTCCTCCTGCGTAGCGCCGGGCGTGGGCTTAGTCTAGCCGCCGGGGGAACAGTGTCAAGATCGCTGCATTTTCTGCTGGCTATTGCGGCTGGCCCGACGAATCTTGGCCGCGGCGCAACTGCTTGTAACGCCATGAGGGCAGCCGCGGCGGCCGTGGCACGCGCGGCTCGGGCAGCAGCCCCTCGATCGGCTCGATCGTGATCGTGCCGGCGTGGAGGTCGATCGCCTGCACAACGTCCTCGATCATCGGCACGAGCACTTCGCCGCGCGGTCCTTCGACGACGAGCACGTCGTTGGCGCCGGTGGGCAGAAACTCCCGCACGCGGCCCAGTTCCTCACCGCCGCTCGTCAGCACGCGCAGACCAATAATGTCGGACTGGAAGTACTCGTCGGCGCTCAAAGCCGCCCGCTCCGCCTGCGGCACCTCCAGGGCGTAGCCGCGCAACGGCGCCACTGCCTCGGGCGTATCGATACCGCGCAGCTTGACGAACACGATGCCGCGCTGCCAGCGGCTATGCTCGACCGTGCGCTCTTCACCCGCGAGCCAAAGCTGTGCACCCGGATCGAAGCGCTGCGCAAAGGCGGTGAGCGGCTCGACCTTGAGATCGCCCTTCAGCCCGAACGATGTCAGCACGACGCCGACCGCGACGAAGCCTTCGCGGACTTCGGGCGCGCGCGCGGACGGCGGGGCGTGCACCGCGGCCCGGCGCGCGTCAGGTGCCTTCATCAGCCGATTTCGAGGACAGCATAGGCATGGTCATGGGCGGCCGGCACCCTCAGCAGGGTGCGGACCGCCTGGGCGATGCGGCCCTGCTTGCCGATCACGCGGCCCATATCGCCCTCGGCCACATGCAGACGCAGCACCACGCGGTCGCCCTGGCGCCACTCGTCCACCGAGACCGCGGCCGGATCGTCCACGAGCTGGCGGGCGATGTACTCGACCAGTTCTTTCATCGTACGTCTCGTCCGCTCACGACTTCGTCGCTGCCGCCGGCTTTTCCAGCACGCCCTGGTTCTGCAGCAGCCGCACCACGGTGTCGGAGGGCTGGGCGCCCTTGCGCAGCCAGTCACGCGCCTTGTCCGCGTCGAGCCGTACGGTCGATGGCTCCGTCAGCGGGTCGTAGGTGCCGATCACCTCGACAAAGGCGCCGTCACGCGGGGCGCGGCTGTCGGCCACGACGATGCGATAGGACGGCGCCTTCTTCTTGCCGACGCGCCGCAGCCTGATTCTGAGCAATGCACACCTCCGGCGCGGAACCGCTCCGCGCTGACTTCTTCTCTCACGCGTCTCTCGCAGCTCGCGCGCTGCGCTACCGGAACAGCCCCGGCAGGAAGCCGCGTCCCTTGGAGTTGGCGAGCGTCTTCATCATCTGCCGCGCGTCCTCGAACTGCTTGAGCAACTGGTTAACTTCCGCGACCGTGGTGCCGGAGCCGGCGGCGATGCGCTTCTTGCGGCTGCCCTTCTCGCTGCCTTTGCTTCTGAGCAGCGTCTCCGGATGGCGCCGTTCGAACGGCGTCATCGATAGGATAATGGCTTCCGTGCGCTTGAAGAAGTCGTCATCCATCTGATCGACGCCGAGCTGATTGCTGATCCGGCCCACCCCCGGAATCATCTTCACCAGGTCGGCGAGCCGGCCCATCTTCTTGACCCGTCCCATCTGCGTCAGGAAGTCCTGCAAATCGAACTGCGCCGTCTTCATGCGCCGTTCGAGGTCTTTGACATCCTCTTCGCCCATCGCCTCCTGGGCGCGTTCCATCAACGTCTGGATGTCGCCCATGCCCAGGATGCGCTGCGCCATGCGGTCGGGGTAGAAGGTCTCCAGTGCGTCCGGCTTTTCGCCGACGCCGACGAACTTCACACCGACGCCGGTCACGGCGCGGATCGAGAGCACGGCGCCGCCGCGGGCGTCGCCATCCATCTTGGAGAGGATCAGACCCGTGGTGCCCACCGCCTTGTGGAACTCTTCGGCCGCGCGCACGGCGTCCTGGCCGGCCATCGCATCGGCGACGAACAGCACTTCCTGCGGCTTGAGCAGATCGCGCAGCTCGGCAATTTCGCCCATCATCGCCTCGTCCACGTGCAGGCGGCCGGCGGTGTCGATGATAATCACGGTGGCGCCGATGCGCTTGCCCTCGTCCAGCGCGTGCCGGCAGATCTGGGCGGGCTTGACGTCCGTGCCCTCGGCGTAGACAGGAATATCCAATTGCCGCCCGAGCGATTGCAGCTGATCGACGGCCGCCGGGCGATAGACGTCGGCGACCACAAGCAAGGGCTTATCGCCGCGCTGGCGCAGGTGCAGGGCGAGCTTAGCGCAGTGTGTGGTCTTGCCCGAACCCTGCAGCCCGACGAGCATGATGATCGTGGGCGGCTGGGCGGCGCGGGCGATATGGCCCGGCTCGTTGCCCAGCAGCGCGATCAATTCGTCGTTGACGATGCCGACAATCTGCTGTGTGGGGGTCAGGCTTTTCAAAATCTCGGCGCCAAGCGCCTGGTCGCGGACTTTGGCGATGAACTCGCGCACGACCTTGTAGTTGACATCGGCTTCGAGCAGCGCCAACCGCACCTCGCGCATCGCATCGTCGAGATCTTTCTCGGTAACCGTGCCGTGACTGTTCAGGCGGCCGAAGATCCCGCCAAGTTTCTCGGTGAGTGACTCGAACATGCTCGTTCCTGAAAGCTGCAGTCGCACGCCGACGTGCGCGTTCGCGGCGGCCACGCGCCAGCGCCCGCGGACGCCGTTGACGTGCTGCGCCCTCGATGCTATGTACATCCTACCTGATTCATCGCGGAGACCGCCGGGTAGACGCCGTGCCTCGGCGCACGAGGGGGTCGCAGCGTGACGGCCGACCGTTCCCGGCTACGCCTGGTCAACGCCCCCAAACCCACGCCCGAAGCGCCGGCGCCTGGTCTGCTCGATGCCGCGCTGCAGCTCGCCGGCAGCGAGCGCGGAGCGATCGTGCGGCGCCTGGCCGGCGGCCAGGCAGACGTGCAGGGCGCGGGCCTCTCACCTGAGGAAGAGGCTGCCTGCGCCAGCCTGGCGCACCGTCTCTGGCAGCAGACGGTCGCCACCGCGCCCCTGGCCAGCAATCTGGGCGGCAGCACGCTCGTCGCCCATCCCCTGTCCCTGACGGCGGATTCGCGCGCGGCGTTCGTGGTCGCACTGGCCGCAGGCGCCAGCCGCGACCCGGCCCGCGTTGCGGCGCTGCAGCAGGTGAGCGCGATGCTTGCCGCGGCGCTGGAGGCCGAGGAGCGCATCCGACCTGTCGAGGCTCAGGCCGCGGCGGAGCGCCGCCGCGCGGAACGGCTGCTGGCGCTGAATCACGCCTTGCAGGCGCTGGCCGACACCGAGGACGTGCGCCAGGCGTGCGACAATCTGCTGGATGACCTGGCGCCGCAGTTTCCCGGCATCGACCTCTGGGCGGTGTGGCTGCTGGAAGCCGAAGGCAGCCGCGTGCGCATGGTCACCGAACGCGGCCAGACGCGCCTGCGCGCCCCGCTGCGCGAACTGCCGATCGACGCGGGCTACGGCATCGACAGCGCGATCAGCTCCGGCCAACTCGTCGTGCTGACGTATGGCAAAGGGCCGGCACGCACGCCCGGCGAGCAACTGGCGAAGCGCATGGGCATCGTCACCCTCGCACACGTGCCGCTGAAGAGCAGGAGCGCCGTCGCGGGCGTCTTGACGCTCGCCGCGCGCACGCCTCGCCCCTTGCCGGAGGATGAGCGCACGTTTCTCGAAACCGTCGGGGCCCAGCTTGGCAGCCAGCTCGATGCGCTGCGCCAGCTCGATCGCGCTGAGGCGGAGAGCGAGCGGCTGCAGGCGCTGATCGAAGCGCTGCCGGTCGGCATCGCCATGTTCGACGCACAGGGCAACGCCACACTCTCAAACCAGGCGATCGCCGATCTCTGGGGCCATCCGCCGTCGGGCAACGGCCGCCGGCCGGGCGGCGGGCATGTGTTGCTCAGCGCCGACGGCCGGCCGCTCTCGCCCGAGGACTCGCCGCTGTGCCGCGTGTTGAATGATGGCGAGGCGCAGCTAGGCCGCGAGCTGGTGGTACGCCGCTCCGACACCGGCCAGGAGGTGCCGGTGCTGGTGAACGCCGCGCCCTTCCGCGACGTGGGCGGCCGCCTGACCGGCGTGGTCACGGTCTACCAGGACATCAGCCGCCTGCGCGAGGTGGACCGGCTTAAAGACGACTTCATCAATACGGTCTCGCACGAGCTGCGCACGCCGACAACCACCGTGCGCGGCGGCGCGCTGACGCTGCTGAAGCGTGGACATCAGCTCGATCCATCGGTGCGCGAGCAACTGCTGCACGACATGGCGGAGGAAGCCGAGCGGCTCTATCATCTCGTGGAGGATCTGCTCGGCATGCAGCGCGTGCAGGCTGGTATGCAGTTGCAGTCCGAGCCGATCATCCCGCATCGCTTCGTCAACGACGTCATCCTCGCGCTGGGCGGCCGCGTCGGCAACCACGCACTCACCGTCGAAGTGCCGTCCGATCTGCCGCTGCTGGACGCGGACCCGACCTATCTGGAGCAGGTGTTCCGCAACCTGCTGGAGAACGCGGTCAAGTTCTCGCCGAAGGGCCGGCGCATCGAGATTACCGCGGCGCTCGATGGCAAGGACGTGCAGTTCAGCGTCCTGGACCGTGGCAGCGGCATTCCCAAAGAGGATATGGACCGCGTCTTCGAGCCGTTCTACAAGACCGCGGACGCGGTGCGGACCGGCTCGCAAGGCGCCGGCCTCGGCCTCGCCGTCTGCCGGCGGCTGATCGAAGTCATGGGCGGCCGTATCTGGGCGCAGGCGCGGCCCGGCGGCGGCACGGCCTTCCGCTTTACACTGCCCGTCCTGCAAGAGGACGGCGCCGGCGAGTAACGCGCCTCACTGACGCAGGCCGGCGTCGCGCTGCATCCGCTCGACTTCGCGCGGTGTGAGCCGGCGATGGGCGCCGGCCGGCAGCTCTTCGAGTGTCAGCGTGCCGAAGCGCGTGCGCACCAGCCGCCGGACCGTCAGGCCGACCGCCTCGCACATCAGCCGCACCTGATGTTTGCGCCCTTCGTGGATCGTCACACCCAGCCACACGCCGCCGCCGTCGGGGTGCAGCCGCTCCACGCGAGCAGGCGCCGTGCGCCTGCCCTCGATCAGCACACCGCGGCGCAGGGCATCGAGCGCGGCCGGCGCAGGCTCGCGATCGACAAGCGCGAGATACTCCTTCTCGACGCCGAAACGCGGATGCGTGAGCCGGGCGGTCAACGCTCCGTCGTTGGTGAAGAGCAGCAGCCCCTCGCTGTCACGGTCGAGGCGGCCAACCGGGTAGATGCGCGCCTTCACATCGCCAAGCAAATCGCGTGCCGCGGCTCGACCGTGCTCGTCGCTGAGCGTGGTGACGTAGCCGGGAGGCTTGTTCAGCAGGTAGTACACGTGCGGCGCCGCCTGCGTCACGCGCTGGCCGGCCACGCGCACGTCGTCCTCGCCGGGGTTTGCCTTCGCGCCCAGTTCGGTGACGATGCGGCCATTGACCGTGACGGCGCCATCAAGCATCAACCGCTCGGCCGCGCGCCGCGAGGCCACGCCGGCGTCGGCGATGATCTTTTGCAAGCGCACGGCTTCGCGGGGGCCGGCTTCGTTCCGGGCTGCAGGCGGTTCGGCTGGCGGTGTTCTCGGTTCGGCCTTGCCGGGCATGCGCGGCGGAGCAGAGGCTCTGGCGGATTTCGCCGCAGCGCGTCCGGGCGGGCGTCGCGGCCCGTTCACGAGCCGCGCTGAACGCGCCGGTAGTAGAGCAACTCCTCGACTACGGCGCCGCTCGCTTCGTCGCGGCGCCGTTGCAGGCTGAGCGGCCCGCGTCCAGCGAGCTGGCGCGCGAGCAGATGCTTCACAACGAGGCGGAGAAGCGTACCGGCGACGATCACCGCGGCGCCCTGCGTGAGCACCGGCAGCGCGGCTTCGCGCAGCGTGGGCGCCACCGGGGCGGACCCGCGGCGCACGACCTCGACGTCGATGATCTCGACCGCCGCGCCGCATTTGCGGCAGTAGTTGTCAACATCGTTCAGGCGGGCGCGGCAAGAGCGGCAGTGCATCGGCGACCTCTCGCGCGGGAATGCAAACAGCGCCGGCCGGAATTGCCGCCCCGACCGCGGCGTCCGCGGCGATTATAGCCAGCCAACGCGGTGGGCAACAATTCACCCGTCGGCTTGCCCTCATCCCCACCGGCCGCGGCACGCTCCCTGCCGGATCGCCCCTGTTCTGCCAAACAGCCCCAACCGACTCGCTGCCTGCAATCCTTTTGGATATGGCTGAGCAGGGACAGGGCACCTCAGGTGACCACTGACGCCCTCAGCTACTCGTGCGCGTCATGGCCTCTGCGAGGATGCCGATGTCGCCGCAGTGTGCTCAAGGACGGCGGCAGTCAGCTCCGCTCAGCAGGCACGTGGCAGGCCGTGGCCCATCCCCGCGATGAGCAAGCGTCGTGCGTCGGGAAGAAAGGTCCGCGAATGTGTCGGGTTAGCAAGCCGGTGTAGGGGCGCATGGCGTGCGCACTTCGCGGCGAGCGCCGCGACCAACGGCGCGCCGGACAACCAGACGCCCTCTCGAACCGTTTCACACAGGATCGCCCATCTCTCCATACGCTCTAGATCGGCGGCAGATCTCTTACCGCCTGTGCATGGGAGAAAGGGGCAAAAGGGGGAGTGAGGGCGCGCTACCCCGCGGCGGCGGCCACCGGCATCTGCCGCGCGAGCGCGGGCAGCACCTCTTCGGTGAAGAGCACGAACGACTGGTGGCTGAGCGGGGCACAGAGCAGGTAGTCGAGCCCGATCTCCTCGCGCAGCCGCAGGATTTGGTCCACCATGCGCGCCGGGCTGCCGTGGATGATTACCTGGTTGACGTAGCGATCGATCGGGTCGACGCTCGGATCGACCGGCGGCGCGCCGGCCGGGCGCAGGTGATTCGCCCGGTTCTGGGCGCGCCGGTTCGGATTCACGTACGCCGAAACGGTCCATTGGGCACCGCGCCGGGCCGTCTCGCGCGCCTCATCGTCCGTCGGTGCGACGGCGATCAGCCGCGCCATCGGGATGCGGCGGCCGGCGTACGCATGCCCGCCGGCGGTCAACGCCGCCTTGTAGTTCGCCAGCTTCGCCCCGATGTCCCTGTGCGGCGAATGCGGGTCCATCAAGATCGAGTAGCCGGAGGAGCCGGCCCAGTTGATCGCCTCGGGTGAAGAGGAGGCCACCCATACCGGCGGATGCGGTTTTTGCAGCGGCTTCGGCAGCACCTCGATGTTCTCAACGTTGGTGAACTGGCCGGCGTAGCTGATCCGCTCCTCGCTCCAGGCGCGGATCACGATCTCCACGTTCTCTCTGAAGCGCGCATAGCTGCTGTCGAGGTCGAGGCCGAAGACGCCGAACTCGGTCGGGTCGTTGCCGCGGCCGGCGCCCCAGTTCACGCGACCGCCCGAGAGCACGTCCAGCAGGGCGACTTCCTCCGCCAATCGCAGCGGATGGTACATCGGCGCCAACGAGACCGCCGTACCGATACGCAGCGTTTTTGTGCGTGCTGCGACCATCATGCCCATCACATGCACGGATGGGCAGACGGAGTACGTATTGAAGTGGTGCTCAGCCAGCCAGACGGCCTCGTAGCCGCCCGAGCGCTCCATCATGTCGATGCGGTCGAGGGCGCGAGCATACACCGTTTCCAGCGGCACGTTGCGGTTCGGCCAGGAAAAAAACTGCAACACGCCGAACTGCAACGGCAGACGGCCGGATTCGTTGCCTGTCGGAGGCGCGCCCGCCGACTGATCGATTGCTGACACCGAATCGTCCTCCTGGCCCGCGGCGCGCCGCTGACCGCGTCGCCGGGGGCATCACTTGCCGTCGCAGTATAGCGCCGTGGCGCTGGAGGGGCGAAAACGCCGCACGGTCAGACCGTCAGGCGCGGTTCAACTCGTGGACGAGGCGCAGCCCCAGGAGGGTGAGGTTGATGTTCACGGCGTCGAAGACATCGGTTTCGCGCGCGATGGTCGCGGCGTAGCCGCCGGTGCCGATCACGCGGGCGCCGCCGCCCAGCTCGCGCTGAAAGCGCTCGACGATGCCCTCCACCAGCCCGACGTAGCCGAACATGATGCCCGACTGCAGCGAGTGAACGTTATTCTTGCCGATTGCGAGCTTCGGCTTCTCCAACTCGACGTGATGGAGCTTCGATGCGCGCTGGAACAGCGCCTCGGCGGCGATGCCGATGCCTGGCGCGATTGCGCCGCCGACGTAGTCCCCTTCGCGCGAGATCGCATCGAACACGGTCGCCGTGCCGCAATCCACGATGATCAGCGGCGGGCCGTAGAGCTTGATCGACGCGACGGCGTCGAGCACGCGGTCCGCGCCCACGTCGCGCGGGTTGTCGTAGAGAATGCGCAGGCCGGTGCGGACGCCGCTGCCCACGACCAGCGGCGTACAACCGAAGTAACGCCGCGTCAGCTCGCAAAACGTGGGCGTCAGTTCCGGCACGGTGCTGCTCAGCACGCACTCGCGCACATCGCCGGGGTTGATGCCGCAGGTGCGCAGCAAGCCGAGCAGCAGAATCGCGTACTCGTCCGGCAGACGCTCGCGGTCTGTGCCCAACCGCCAGCTCGCGCGCAGCTCTTCTCCGACAAAGGTGCCGAAGTGGACGCTGGTGTTGCCGATGTCGATCGCAAGCAGCATGGATTCAGGGTACAGGGTACAAGCTACAGGGTACAGGGAGGACCGAGTCGGGTTTGGAACCGGATGCGCTCGGCCTCGATCGGCCGGCTCAGCCCTCCAGAGCGACGTGGGCGCGGGGCGGTTCGTCCGCATCGCGGTCGCCAGGATCGTCGGGCGCACCATCGCGGTCCGCGGGAGGCGGTCCGCCGAGCTTCAGATGGTACGCGGGCAGGAAGACCAGGCCAAGCACCGTCACGGGCACGATAATCATGGCGTGCGCCACCAGCGCATAGGCCGTGGCCGCGCCTTCGCTCGCGCCGGCGACGACGATCACCTGGCGGGCGAAGAACTCGAACGGGCCGATCCCGCCCTGCGTGGAGGGCGCGGTCAGCGCCAGGTTACCGGCGGCCATCGCCATCATGAACCAACCCAGGTTCAGATGCAGGCCGAACGATTGTCCCACCATCCAGAAGACGCCGGCTTCCATGCCCCATGCCAGCGGCGACGTCACGATGGCCACTGTGAGGGCAGTGGGGTCGCGCAACGCCACCATGCCGGAGAGCAACGACGACGAGAGATCGCGGCCGAGCGGGCGCAGAGGCCGCGGCAGCAAGGCGACGACCCGGTGCGCCAGCGCCTCCGCCCGCGCCGGCCAGCGCAGGATCAGACCGAAGACCGCCAGCGCCACGAGAAAGATCGCGATCGAGATCGCCGCCAGGCCGCGCAGCGCGCCATTGGCGCCAAGCAGGGCGACGGTCAGCAGGAAGAAGAGCAGCAAGGTCAAACCGTCGAACAGCCGCTCGACGAGCACCGTGCCCAACGCCGAAACCTTTTTCAGGCCGTAGCGCTCGCCGAGCACGTAGACGCGCATCAGCTCGCCGGCGCGGGCGGGCAGCAGATTGTTCGCCATGAAGGCGATGCACAGCACGGGGAAGAGCTGGTTCGGCGTGAGGTCGGCGAGATCGCGCACCAGAAAGCGGTAGCGAAACGAGCGCACCCAGATCGAGGCCAGATACAGCCCGAGCGCGGGCAGGAACCACCAGTAATTCGCGCCTTTCAGCGACCTGACGATGTCGCCGGTGGGCGTGCGCCAGAACAGCAGGGCGATGAACGCGGCGCTGACCGCCAGTCCAAGCCAAAAACGAATACTGCGGAGCACACGGACCTCGGCGGCGAGCGGTTACGCAGGCAAGTGTATCCCGCCCGCGCATCTCACGCCCGCATCTGCCGCACGGCGCGACGGCCAGAAGGGGCCTCGCCGCATGCGGCGGCTAGCGCCCGCCAAGCGCCGAGATCGGCAGCCGGATCACTTCGCCGAGCAAGCCGTCGGTAACGGCGATGTTGCCGGCGCCGTCCGCTGCCACGCCGATCGGCTCGCGCAGCGCCGACGGCGCGCCCGGCAGTTGCCGGCCGGAGTAAAGAATATGGCCTTCCCGGTCGAAACGCGTCAGCGCGACATCGTTGGGACGCGCCACCGGGTCCGCGCCCGGGAACGTCGCCAGAATCGTGCCGTCCGGCAGGGCCGCGAGGAACGGCTTGTTGACCTGCGTTTGGTCGGCCGCGCTCACCACCCAGTTCCACTGGTCGCTGCGAATCTCGCGCTGGAAGCCGAAGCTGTGGTCGAAGATCTGGATGCGATTGTTCCAGGTGTCCGCCACGAGGATCGTGCCGTCGGTGGCGATGGCGATGCCCACGGGTTCGTTGAACTGACCCGGCGCACTGCCCTTCGAGCCGAAGGCGCCAAGCGGGTTGCCATTGGCATCGTAATGCACCACGCGCCCGTCGCCGGTATCGGTTACCCAGACGGTGCCATCTTTATCGACGGCGATACCACGTGGGCCGTACAGGTCGAGCGGCCCTGTCGGAACGCCTCCGACCGCGAGCTGGCCCCAGGCTTTCACGAACTGCAGATTCGGATCGAGCTTGACGATGCGATGGTTCCAGGTGTCCGAGACGAAGACATTGCCGACCTGATCCGCCGCCACGCCCCAGGGCTCGTGGAACGGTACCTGGCCCGCCTGCGTGGCCGACGCCACGACGTTGCCCTGCGCGTCGAATTTCTGGATGCGGTTGTTGAGCGAGTCGGCCACGATCAGATCGCCGGCCTGGTCGAAGGCGACGTCGGTCGGGCGGTTGAACTGCCCCAGCTGGCTGCCGAAGGAGCCGATCGTCAGCGTCGAGCCGTTGCTGCGGGCCGTGGTGGCCGGGCCGCTCGCCGCGCCGCTTAACCCTTTGCCCGGCGTCCAATTCGCCGGGAAATAGACATACGAATCGACGGAGCCGAGGTACTCGACGCCCTGCGCGGTGCTGCCGGACACGATCGCCGGCTGGCCGTTTTGGTCCGGCGTCGTGCGCGGGCTGATGTCTGAAGAGGTCACGCCGTAGCCGTCACGGTTCGTGATGTAGCCCCACCAGCGCTTGAACTCGGACCCGTTGCGCAGCCGCGCGAAGAACGATGGCGTCGTCGTGATGCCCTTGTACCCTTCGGGGAACCACCAGCGATGGTGCAGCCGCTCGCCCGCGTCGTACTGCCCGGCAAACTGCGTGACGACGGCCACGTCCTGCGCGTTGACGATCAAGACCTTGCCGGGGTTGAGCGCCGCGGCAGCCGAGGGGTTGTTCGTATAGGTCGCGAGGTCGGGGAAGCCGGTCAGCGGGTAGTTGCGCAGATACCAGGCCCAGGGCCAGGTGAAGGCGTCGTTGGAGTCGACGGTGATCGTGAGCTGATTGCCCATGCCCGATTCACGGGCGAGCTCGTCGATCTTCTTCGCCACTTTGGGGATGTCGGGCGACGACTGCGTGTAGATCAGCAACTCGTCCGGCGTGTCCGGGTGGATCCAGTTGAGGCGGTAGTCGGCGCGCACGGTCAACGCGCCGAAGATGCCGATGAACGCCGCCAGCGCCACGCCGCCCGCCGCCCAGGCCGGCGCGTGGCCGCGTGCCAGCCAGCCCGCGCGCAGCAGCACACGCATCAGTGCCACGCCGAGGACGATCAACGCCGCCACGGCCGCAACCGCTGCCGCAAGGCGCAGACCGTCGCTTGCGCCCTTCCAGGCGAGCACGCAGGCCAACCCGGCGCTCGCGGCCACGGCCGCGGCGATCGCGGCGGCGGCGTAGCCGCGCAGGCGCGGCGCCAGGTCGAGAAACGCGCCCCAAACATCGTTCACGGCCAGCGCGGCGAGCACGGTGAGCGGCAGCGCGAGATGGACGGTCAGCCAGGGCATCTTCTCGCCGGACACGGATAGTGCAAAGAACAGCGCGCCGAAGTAGAAGACCAGCAATTGCCGCAGCGGATCGCCGCGCATCGCGATCGTTGCCGAGGCGAGTGAGACGCACACCAGCGTCCCGGCGAGCAGGTGCCCCGCCCGGCCGTCCGTCATGGCGACCACGGGAATGAGGCCGGCGGAGACAATCAGGAAGAGCAGGTTGTCGTAGCCGCGCCGTGCGGCATGGATAACAAGCCCCACGGCGGCGAGTCCCAGGGTCAAATACTCGTAGGCGCTCAGGGTAAGGCCGTAGTAGAACACCGGCTGCGTGCCGCGCTGCACCGCCTGCTGATCGAGCCAGTACGAGAGCGCGCCCCAGATGCCGCTCGTCCAGCCGTTGCGGTTGGTGATGAACGTCGTGAACAGCAGGAAGTAAGGGATGTAGAAGATGGCGACCGCAATGAACCAGCGGCGCGGATTCCACCACCAACCGACGATCAGCGTCAGCGCCAGCAGCCCGAACACGGTGACGGCACCGACGGCTTCGGTTCTCGTCATGACATGGCCGAACAGCGTGATCGGCGCCGGCTGCGTGATGTCGTAGTGGACCAGCGGCAGCTTCTGCAAGACAACCCGGATCGCCGCGGAGTACTGCGGCGCCGCGAGCAGACCGAGCACGAGCAGCATCGGACCGTCCGCCGGAAAGTCGATCAGCCCCTGCTGCTCGCGCCAATCCTCGGTCAGCGGCCAGATGCAGGCGAGCAGCCAGGCGACCGGCAGCACGGCCACAAAGATGCCAATCCGCGCCAGACGGTCCTTGATCCCACGATGATCGGTGATCTGCTGCGCCAGTTGCGCGGCCACGTTGCCGTTGAGATACAGCAGGATGATGGCCGCGATGATGAACGCCGTCTCCTTGGAGGCGAACTCCAGCATCAGCGTGCCTGCCGCCATATACAGCCAGCGCTCCTTTTGCGTGGCGCGGAAGCGCATCACGCAGGCGATCAGCATCAGCGTGAAGAAGGCTACCCATGACTCGTTGCGGATGAAGCGGCTGTAGTACAGCAACGAGGGAGAGAGCGCGATGAAGACCGCACCCGCCAGCGCGCCAACCCGTCCCAGCCAGGGGCGCAGCAGCAGCGGCACGAGCACCAACGCCGTGCCGAACAGCGCCGGGGCAAAGCGCGAGGTCGCATCGGACGATCCGAACAGCAGATAGACCAGCGCGGTCATATGGAACAGCAGCGGGCCGTGCATCAGCGGGTCGTGCGTATAGCCCTTGCCGGTGGCGAAATACCAGCTGTAGGTCGCGTGCAGGCTCTCGTCGTGGTGCAGGGCGCGGGCGCCGAGGTCGGTGAAGCGCAGCGCGGCGGCCACCAGCACAAGCGCAACGTAGAGCCAGGCCTCGAGGCTAAGGTGCAACTCGGCGGCCAGGATGCGGTCCAGTCCGCGCTGCCAGAATGCGGCGCCGCCGTCTCCGGCGCCGAAGCCGCGTTCACCCGCGATCGTGCTCATCCCTGCCTCCACCCGACTGCCGAACCGCGGCCCCACCGACGCGTCTCATCCGTCTCATCTGTCACATAGACGATGCGCGGCCGGCGCCGCGCCGGATCACCCGTCGCTTCATTGCGAGACGACGAGCTGCTCCCGAACCGCGGCCGTTCCGCTCCACCTCTCGCGAAACACCCACCACCGTACCATGCCGTTTGCGCTCAACGAATCGGGCGCCCAGTGCAGCGAGACGATCGCCGGGTCGCCCGCGGCGCCGAAGCCCGTCGGCGGCTTCGTGCCCGCGGTGATCAGCTTCGCACCGCCGTGTCCGCCGCTGCGCACCGTGTCGCGCAGATACCATGCCAGCGGCAACAAGGCTTCGTCCGTGACCGAGGACACACCGCCGCCGTTCTGCTGCAGCAGCCGCGCCAGCGCAACGCCCTCGCGCGTGGTGCGCTGCCCCGTCAGAAACTCGTCGCCCGTGCCAAACGCCACCGCCGCGCTGCCATGCAGGCTGAACACGAGCCCGGCCAGGACCAGCGCCGCACTGGCAAGCACGGCCGTGCCGGCGCCGTCCTGCTGCCAGCGGTAGACCACGCCGACGAAACAGATGCCGGCCAGCAGCAAGCCAAACCAGAAGCGCTCCACCTGGCCGAAGAGCGCGAGGTTCAACGTGAGCCCGGCCGAGATCAGACAAAACGCAAGCGCGGCGATCAGCCCGACGGCCAACAAGGCGTCGATCAAGTCCGGCCGGCCTTCGACGAAACTGCGCGCCAGCAGGCTCAGGGCCAGGCCACTGAGCAGCGCGAGCGGCAGCAGCGTGAGCAACAGGGTCGATGGCTGGCGGGCGCCCATCAGCAGATCGAGCACGATGCCGCTCGCCAGCCAGACGATCAGCAGCCCGGCGACCGGCCGGCCGCGCCACAGCCGCCCGCGTACCGCCAGCCAGCAACCCGCCGCGCCCAGCAGCAGCAGCGGCAGCTCATAGCCGAGCAGCACATCGAACAGGTAGTGCCATGACCCGCTCACGGGCAGCGGCTTGAACGCCAGCGCCCACTCCGCGGCCGCGCCCGGTTGCAGCCGCTGGAAGCCGAACCCGAAGCGCGACACGGTGAGCAGGAGCGCGGCGACACACAGCGGAGCCGCGCTCGGCAGCCAGATGCGCCAGCGGCGCACGCGCGTCCAGGCGCTCAGCAGCCCCGCATCCGGCGCCCAGGCGCCACGCGCGATCAGCCAGCCGGCCAGCGGCACGACCAAACCGAGGTACACCGCATCCGTGCCGAGCCCGAGCACGACCAGCGCCGCGATGATCGCCACGCGGCGCGTCGAGGGCTGCTCGATGCAGCGCAGCGCGAGCGCTGTGAGCAGGATCGCCAGCGCCGCGCCCAACGACTGACCGCCGCTGGTGCGCGCGGCGACCACGAAGACCGGCGAGACGGTTGCGAGCGCCGCGGCGGCAAATGTGGCGCCGCGGCCAAGATAGGGTCGCAGCAGCCAGAACGAAGCGATCAGCAGCACGCCTGCAACGGCAGGCGCCACGCGCGCGGCCGCGTCGCCAGCGCCGAACAGCTTGAAGATGAAGGCCGTGACCGCATCGACGAGGCCGCCGGGCCAGGCGCTGAAGCCGCCGACGCGCAGTTGCGCGGCGCCCAGCGACTGCAGGGCGCGCGTCCCTTCGGCCTCCGTCAGCGGCACACCGCCCAGCGAGAAGAGCCGCAAGGCCGCGGCCGCGGCGATCAGCACCAGCCACAGCGCCTGTTCGAGCGTCACCCGCCCGGTCGCGGCGAGGCGCGGGCGGCGGGCGCGGGCAGCGGCCGGCGTGCTGTAAATCGGGCGCGTCGCGGCATCGTGCGCCAAATCAGGGGTCGGCGCGGCGCCAGCGTGTTTCGGCGTACGGCCCGCCGCGGCCGCGCCGCGCCCGGGCGAGGATGACGCCGCGGAGATGTCGGCCGCACGCGGCTCGCCGGTCGCGTCGTTGGCTGAGTCCACCCTGGCTCCCATCTGGCCGGTGCGCCGCCCGCTCACGGCACTGCCGCGTAGAGCGGCGGCGGCACGACACGGTAAATCGTGACCGTCGGGCTCTGATAGACCGCATCGCCCATTTGCGCAAACTTCGCCAGCCCGCTGGTGCCGTACGCCGTACGCTCGGGCTGACCGACGACGACATAGCCCACACCATAGGCGGTCAAGAGATCAAACGCGCGACGCACGTCCTGCGTTTGGTAAATCTCCCCCACACTATCGCGGCGCTGCTGGAAGTAGGGCTGCGCATTGCGCTGCTGCTGCTCGTGGAACTCCCAGTCGATCACGCTCGGCAGCCCCGTACGCGAGGCGATGCGTCCATCCACGCTGTACGAGTCGCCGTACGCTTCCAGCACCGTCTTCACGCCCGGCACGTGGCCGTTGAGCCAGGCGGCCGCACCGTACTCGTCTGGATCGCTTTGCTTCAGGAAGGCGAGGCCATCGAGCGTGCGCGCCTGGCCGGCCTCCCCTTTGAACTCGTTCGTGCGGTTGAAGCTGGAGTACGCCGGATAGATCAGCGCGCCGGCGACTACCACCGTACAGAGACCGGCGGCGAAGGGCAGCAGGACACGCGGCGCCGGCGCAACCGGCCGCCACTGTACCAGCGCATAGAGGCCGCCGACCGCGCCGCTGACGCTGAGCAGCGTCCAGGCGCAATACCAGAGTTTGAAGGTGGTATTGGCGCGGGTGAGGCTGCTGTCGCGGATGTAGAAGAGTTCCGGCCCATACACCAGCAGTACCCCGACCGCGATCGCGCCGAGCAAAAAGATCCGGCCGTGATCGCCGGCCGAGTCGTCGTCGCCGACGATTTCGTCGGCCAGCGCCGCCAGCGTGGCCGCCAGCAGCAGGCCGGTTACGACGACGGTGAGCCAGCCCGGGCCGCGAATGTCCAGCTCGGCTCGCAGCCCGCTCGCGCCATGCCGCGCCAGCACGGCGATCGCCCAGGCCAGCGGCAGCACCGCGACGCCGGCGGCGGCGTTGAGGCCGTATCGGCGCACGCCGTTCCAGCCGCGGTTCGCGAGACAGTACCAGACGAAGAGCGCCGAGGGCAGCATCAGCGGCGTCCAGAACAGCAGGAAATGCTGGAACGGCAGAAACATCCCCTCCGCGTTCAAACTCGGAACCTCGGCGGAATGGCGGAAGAAAACCTCCGTAGGCTGGATGAACGGCGACTGCACGCTGCCGCTGGCCGAGAAGTAGTACGGCGCGTAGCAGATCAGGGCGAGCGCCACCAGGCCGCCGGCCTGCAGAGCGCCGGTACGCCAATCGCTGTCGCGCCGGCGAAACCAACGGGCGACCAGCATAAGCACGGCCAACGTCGCGAACACGGGGAAATCCCAGGGGTGCACGATGATCAGCACGCCGATGCTGAGGGCTGCGAGCAGATACAGCGCCAACCCGCCGCGCCAGCGCCCGGGCCGCGGCAGCTCGTCGGCCAGCAGCAGCGCAAAGCCGAACGCCGCCGCGAGCGCCTTGAACGGCAGCGCCAGTACGTGCGGGTGCAGGTCGCCCAGCAGGAAGCTGAACGACGGAAACTCCAAAAAGTTCCAGTCGGAGCCGAGCCGCGTCGGGCGCCAGCTTGAGCCGAAGAAGTTGTCGGGATACCACTTCTGGCTGCGCAGGTTCGGGAGATCCTGCGGACCCAACCCCCTGATATCGAGGTGCGAATAGAAGCTCGCCGGCAGCCAGCCGTGCGCCGCCGTGAACTCAAACACGCCGGCCAGATTGCCGATCACCATCAGCAACACGACGGCCACCAGGCCGGCGCCAAGCGGCCAGCCATCGACCACGGCCGTGTCTGGTCTGAGCATCGCCGCCGCGTTCGCCGCCAGCCCGAAGATGGCGAGCGACACCAGCCCGGCCGTCAGCGCAAGACCGACGTTGAAGGCGTAGCTCGGCGGTGTCGAGGTCAGCTTCGCTACGGCGCCCACGCCCACGTAGCCGCCGTAGTAATAGGCCATCGGCTTGCCGGCGAGCCACGGATCGGTTGGCGCGAAGTTGGCGGCGCGGGTGACGGCGTTGTAGTTGGCGTACTCGAACGGCTTCTCGGTGCCCGCGATCGCCGGCTGATACGATCGCAGCAGCGCCACCAGCGCGATCGCGACGACGAAGATCAGCTCGCACCAGACGACGTAGCTGCCGCGAGCGCGAAACCAGGCGTGGATCGCCTCGCGGTCGCGCGCGTAGAGCCAGACACCGGCGACCGCGAGGGCGCCGGCCGCCAACAGCACTGAGCCGGTCGAAAAAGGCAGCAGCCCCGCCGTGCCGCCGAGCCAAAGCACATAGATCAGCACCACGAGGCCCAGCACGCGGGCGAAGGCATAGCCCCGGTCCGGCAGACGCTGAAACAGGCGAAACGAGAGCGGCAGCGTGATCAGACCGATCACCTCGGCCGCGAGCCACCAGCGCGCCAGGTAAGCCAGCGAGGCCATCGGTCGCTACGCTCCGCCGAGTAGAGAATGCAGGATGCAAGGTCCAGTCGCTGGCACCCAGGAACGGCGGGCAGTGCGTCGCGCACACCAGCCGGCGAGAACTGCCGTCGTCGCGGCGCGCCTGGCCAGCCTGTCACTAGTCACCAGTCACCTGTCACCTGTCACCTGTCCCTATCGATTATTCGGCAAAGAGAGCATCGACGAAGCCTTCAGGATCGAAGGGCGCCATGTCGTCGGCCTTTTCGCCGGTGCCGATGAAGCGCACGGGGATGCCGAGCTGGTCCGCGATGGCGAAGACGATACCGCCTTTCGCCGTGCCGTCGAGCTTGGTCAAAAAGATCGCGGTGACGCCCACGGCCTCGGCGAACGTCTTGGCCTGCGCCAGGCCGTTCTGTCCCGTTACAGCGTCGAGCACGAGCAGCACTTCATGCGGCGCGGTCTCGTCGCTGCGCTGCACCACGCGGTTGATCTTCTTCAGCTCCTCCATCAGGTTCGACTTCGAGTGCAGGCGGCCGGCCGTGTCCACCAGCACGACATCGGTGTTGCGCTTCTTCGCCGCCGCCATCGCGTCGAAGACCACCGCCGAGGCGTCCTGGCCCTGCTGATGCGCGATCACCGGCGCGCCGACGCGCTCGCCCCAGAGCTTGAGCTGCTCGATCGCCGCGGCGCGAAACGTATCGCCGGCGGCCAGGATCACGCGCTCGCCGTCGCGTCGAAACGCACGGGCCAGCTTGGCGATGCTGGTAGTCTTGCCGACGCCGTTGACGCCGACCACGAGAATCACCGCCGGCTGAAAGGCCCGGCCATCGCTGACGCCATCGCCATTCTGACCGCCCCAGAGCTGACCGCGGTCTTCGACCGAACTCAGCACGGCCACCAGTTCGTCTTTGAGCGCGTCGCGTGCTTCGTTGGGTTGCTTCATGCCCACTTTGCGCACGCGCTGACGTACGGCGGTCAGGATCTTGTTCGTCGTTTCGGCGCCGGTATCGGCCAGAATCAGGATCTCTTCCAGCTCGTCCCACAGCTCGTCGTCGATCTGCGACCGCTCGAACACGCCGAACATGCGGCGAAAGAAGCTGCGTTTCGTCGGCCGCAGCGCCTCTTCGGTGCGCTCCTCGAAAGCCTCATCGAAGGCCGGGCCTTCCTCCGGCTCTGCCGGAGCAGCGTCCGCGTCTGGCTGCGCCCCGGCGTCCGCGCGCAGCGCGATGCCCGTCTCGAGAGCGGCCGGCTCGGCGTCTTCGCCCTCAAGCTCGGCTTGATCGAGAGGCGCCTCGACGCCGGGATCGGCGCTATCATCGTCTCGCTGCGTACGGCGAAAGAGTTTGAACAGGGCGCGCCTCCGTGCGCTCGGAACGATCCGGCAGCGCCCCGATCATAACAAGCGTCGCGTCGCAGCTACAACGCGACACCGCGGCCGCGGCACAACGGCGCCTGCCGCAGGCGCTACCGGCATGATGTATTGTTATGCTATAACAGGTACTGCGGGCGGAAGCCGCGGGAGCGACTGGTGTACCTCAAGCGCCTCGAAATTCACGGCTTCAAGAGCTTCGCCGCGCGGACGGCGTTTGACTTCGGTCCCGGCGTAACTGCCGTCGTGGGTCCAAACGGCAGCGGCAAGAGCAACCTCGCCGACGCGCTGCGCTGGGTGCTGGGCGAGCAGAACCCGCGTGCCCTGCGCTCGCGCAAGTCGGAGGAGGTCATCTTCGCCGGCGATCGCAAGCGTCCGCCGGCCGGCTTCGCCGAGGTCAGCATCGCGCTCGACAACAGCGACGGCTGGCTGCCTCTGGACTTTCAGGAGGTCTCGATCAGCCGGCGCCTGCATCGCTCCGGCGAGAGCGAATATCTGGTCAACCGCGCCCGCGTGCGGCTCAAAGACGTCTCCGACCTCTTCGCCCGGGCGCGCGTCGGTCAGAACAGCTACGCGATCATGGGCCAGGGGCTCGTCGATCAGGTGCTCAACCTTAAGCCGGAAGAGCGTCGCAGCCTGATCGAAGAGGCCGCGGACGTGCGCGGACACCGCCTCAAGATCGTCGACGCGGTAGACCGGCTCAATGCCACGCGCGAAAACCTCGATCGGGTGGGACTGCTGATCGGTGAGATCGCGCCGCGCCTGACACAGCTCGAAGCGCAGGCGCGGCAGGCCGGCGAGTACGCCCGCCTGACCGAGCAGCTTGGAACGGCGCTGCAGGCGCTCTACGGCTTGCAGTGGTCCGATCGCGAGGCCGCCCTCGCCGCGGCACGCCGCACCTACGAAGAGCGCATGAATGCGGTGGTGCTGGCGCAGGCGGAGGCAGAGCGGCTCGCAGCCGACCTCGCCTCGATCGGCGCCGATCTCGCGGGCGAACGCGAGCGCGCGGCGACCGGCGAGCAGGGCGTGCGCGAGCTTGACGATCGCCTGCGTCGAGCGGGACAACGCCTCGCGCTGCTCGCCGAGCGCCACGCGATGATCGAGCAGCGTGTTTCGGAAATTGCCCGCGACATCGACACGCTGCGACGCGAGCAGGCGGAGTTTTCCGCCGACGCCGATGGTGCGCCCGACGCGCTGGCTGACGCCGCTGAGGCTGCGGCCGAATTGGCGGCGGTGGAAGCCGAACTGCGCGACGCGCAGGCAGAGCAGGACGCCGCGCTGCGCGAACAGGCCGCTGCGGACGATGTGCTGCGACAGGCTCGTGCGCAAAGCAGCGCGGCCGACGACCGTGCGAGCCGGTTGGAGCGCGAGCTGCGCGGTCTTGAGCGCGAGCAGGCGGAGCAGGCGGGCCGGCGCAACGGCCTGCTGGCGCGGCTGCGCAAGCACGGCGCTGACACGCTGCGGCTGGAAGGCGAGCGGCTGCGAGCGAAGCGCGAGTTCGAGGCGGCCGGCAGCGATCAGGCGACGGCGCGCCGGCAGGCCGCGGCGACCCGCGACGCGCGGCAGGCCGCGGAACGCGCCCACGCCGAGATCATGCGTGAGCGCGAGGCGCTGGAAGCTCGCTACGAGCTGCTTGCCCGCCTGCGCGACGATGCCCGCGGCGGCGACGAGGCGCTGCGCCTGCTGGTCGATGCCGCCCAGCGCAGCGGACCCGATGCGCCGCCGCGCCTGCTGGCGGTGCTTGCCGATCTCCTGCGCGTGCAGCGCGGCTGCGAGGCGGCGATCGAGGCGGCGCTGGGCGATCAGCTTGCCGCCGTGCTGGTGCCCGAGGCCGCCGACGCCCGCGCGGCCGTGGACGTGTTGCTCTCCGAACAGAGCGGCCGAGCGACCATCGTCGCCCTCGCGAGTTTGCGGCCGGCGCGTCCGGTGAACCTGAGCGGCGAGCGCGGCGTGGTCGGCGTGGCGTCACGCCTGGTGAAGTGCGATGGCCGCTACCGCGACGTGGTGGATACGCTGCTTGGCCGGGTGATCGTCGTCGAGGACGGCGCGGCGGCTGAGCGGATGCTGCCCCGCGGGCTGGGCACCGTAGTGACCCTTGACGGGACGTTGTACCGAACCAGCGGCGCCGTCAGCGCCGGCAAAGCCGGCGCGGCCGGCCTTGTTCTCGCCTATCAGCAGGAGCTGGACGAGCTGCCCGGGCGCATCGCGGCGCTGCGCACGCTCGAAGCGGCCAAGGCACGCGAGGCTGAAGAGACGGCCGAGCAGGAGCGCGCGGCGGAGCGGCTGGCGCGAACCGTCGAAGCGCAATGGCAGGCCGCCGAACACGAGCACCGCGCCGCCGAGGATGGGCTGGTCAGAGCCCGCGTGTCGATCGCCGCGTTGAAGGGCGAGGCAGGCTTCCTGCGCGGGGCCGGCGGCGGCTTTGCCGAACGCCGCGTGCGGCTGCGTGACGATCTAACCTCGGCGAATGCGGAGCGCGGCCGCCTGCTGCAGCAGTTCCGCGCCGCGCAGCACGCGGCCGAGCAGATCCGGCAGCGCAGCGACACGCTGCGCGGGCCGGTCAACACGTTGCGCGGCCGGATGGCGTCCGCGCTCGGCGCTCGCCAGGCGCTGGAACAGCAGCACGTCGCGCTTCAACGGCTGCACGACGGCCGGCGGGCCGCGGCCCAGCGGGTCGAGGGGGCGATCGCCTCGCGCGGCGCGGACCTGGCGCAACGCCGCGCGGAGCTGGAGGCGCTGGCCGGCGAGCAACGCGAGGCCGCTTCCGAGGCCGCCCGGCTCCGCGCCGAGCTGGCCGACGCCCGCGCGGCGTTGCAACCGTTGCGCGAGCGCGTGACCGTACTGGCGCGGCGTGAGCGCGAACTGGGCGATGCCCATCTTTCGGGGCGCCGCACCCTGATCGACTACGAGCGGGCATCGATGGAGGCAGAAGCAGCCGTCAGCCGGCGCGCCCAGGCGATCGAGCGGCTGCGCGAGGAGCTGGAAGCCGAGGGGCTGGAACCGCCGCTCGATAATGGCGCCGCCGCTGTGGCCGCGGCCGCAGCGCTGGCCGCGCGCGTGCTGGGCGGCGTGGCGAACGGCAGCGACACCGCGCCGCTGGACCTGGGAACCGAGCCCGAGGCAGGAGCGCCCGCTGCGCAGGCGACGATCGAGCGGCTGCAGAGCCGCGTGCGCTCGCTTCGCGCCAAAGTTCGGCAAATCGGCCCGGTGAACGCGCAGGCGCAGGCCGACTACGACGAGGCGCGCGAGCGGCATGAGTTCCTCAGCTCGCAGGTGGCCGATCTGCGCGTGGCCGAGCAGGACGTGCAGGAAGCGTTGGACGAGCTGCGTCGCATGGTGCGCGAGCGCTTCCGCGAATCCTTTCATGCCGTGAACGCCGATTTCGGCCGCTATTTCAAGACATTCTTTGGCGGCGGCAACGCCCGGCTGGCGCTGACCGAGCCCGAGGATTACGGCGAGAGCGGCGTCGACATCCTTGCTCAGCCGCCCGGCAAGCGCCAGCAGCACCTGCAACTGCTGAGCGGCGGCGAACGCTCGCTTGCGGCCGTGGCGCTGCTCTTTGCGCTGCTGGAAACGAACCCGGCGCCGTTCTGCGTCCTCGACGAAGTCGATGCCGCGCTCGACGAGGCGAACGTCGGCCGCTTCAGCGAAACGCTGGCCACGCTCGCACAGCAGACGCAGTTCGTGCTGATCACGCACAACCGCAGCACCGTGCAGGCTGCCGGAGCGATCTACGGCATCACGATGAGCGGTGACGGCGTGTCCACCGTGCTCTCGCTGCGGCTGGACGAGCACGAGCCGGCCGGCGGGCAGTGAGGCTGCGCTCGTCCGCGGCCATCGGCCCTCATCCTCTCGTCTGCATAGAACGTCGCCGACGGTTGCGCTGCGGTCATGGAACGTCTCCGACGGTTGCGCTGCGCTCTGGCCCCCAGTCCTGGGGGGAAGGAGACGATCCTGGATAGTGCGTTCCATACACGGTGCGGTTAACCCGACGCGCTTACGGATCGCTCCAACCCGGGATCGCCCCTCGCCCAGGATTGGGCGAGGGGACGGGGGTGAGGGCCGGCGGGCGCGGCGTTGCGCCTCTATGCCGGTCCCTGGCCGAAATGGTGTGTCAGGACACGGCCAACTCGTAATAGGCCACGCTGCCATCGGCACGAACGCTGAGCGGCAGCGCGCCCGTCTGCCGCAGCTCGGCAAGCTGGGCGCGCTCGGGCGCCGCGGGCCGTCCCAGTGCCTCCCACGCCGCGAGGCCGTTGGCATGGGAATTAAGCTGGAGGTCAAGCGTTTGTTCGTCGGTGGAAACGCGGGCGTAGCCAATCTGCATACACTGATTATATCAGAACTCGTCCAGCAGTGCAGCAATGAGGACGGTGATTCTGGGGCGGGTTTTCGGACGCCACCGCACGCGTAGAAGCGGGGTTATGCGGTCTCGCTGTCCTCATGTCCGAAAACCGGTCCTTTGTGAGATTTCACCCTGGCTCGTCGCAATGAGATCTTTCGCGGCAGCTCTGCGGTGAAATGACCAGTTGCAAGGATTCATACTGTCTGAGGGCGCTACGTCTCGATAGCTTCGACCATTTTGACGAGGTCTTCTTGGTTCACATCCCATGAACTTAGGAGGCTTACCTTTGGGCCGTCTGGTTCTTCAATTCCAGACAGCCATTGTGTCCACCCATTGCAATACCAGCTACCTTCTATCCGCCTCTCTTCGCGATACCATCTTCTAGCTTCAGGATTAGCGAATTCTGGGGTCAATAGATGCAACAATTCACGAACACGGTTAGCAAAGGCTTGCCAGTGTTCACATAACAGGTCATACGATACTTGTACAGTGTGACCATTTACATTGACCAGCACGAAATCATCGTATTGTACCATCCGCACCGTCGGTCCGTTGTACTCAGGCGCAAAATTAAGTGCCACCCGCTTGAAGATGCGACATTGTCGGAGGCATACCATGCCCCAGCGCGCCGTATAGAGCACGTCGACACGCTGGTGCCAGGGCACCCAGACCCCATCGGATCGATACCGGCCGAGAAGATCAACCTCGCCAATTCGCAAGCGTGTCGGCACGAGCTGCACCGGCCATGCGGGATCGCCGGCATACCCTACCGGTAAATCGCGTGAAGACCATGCGTGCTCCGATGCTTGTGCCCAGCGCTTCGGTAGACGCGGCTCCGCCGTCACGACAAAAGCCTCCTCATCAAATTCGAACAACATGGCGATGCGTCCTGCTGCTCCGTATGCACAGCAACAGTGCTAAGCCGAATCGCTAAAGTTGTGTATATCACGACTATCAGGATAAGCTTTACTCCCCTCATCCAAGATGTTCGATAGAAATTCAGCTAAGGTACCTGCTGAAACACTGAAGCCGAAAGACTCCACTAACGTGAGAGGAACTCCCCACGCCAGCGTAAAATACACGTGACCCGGCTCGATTCGATACTTTCTTGGTAGTTTTCTTGCCACTGCAATTAGCAAATTATCATCTCTGTTTCTTATCCAAGCAGACTGTTTAATACCATCTAATACATCTCTGAATTCACGAGACATTGTTGCAAAGAAACTCGAGCTGAGAGAAACAGTTTCGTCCAAGACAAGTCGTCCCTTATAGCGGACCATAACGGAGGTATAGAACAACGGTGACGTTCCTGGCCAATGCTCCTCCAACTCGTAAGGGTAGATGGCCAGGTCTACTCCTGAGATTGCGTTCTGCATTAATGCCATTCCGGTTTCCTACTTACACGCTGCGGGGAGGCCGGTGAATGGCCCGAGCGGTGGCTGTGGTGGAGCATGAGTGCTCCCGTTCTGTATGACCGTCTGGACTGCACCGCCGGGAAACTGGGAATCTAGCGTGAGGAAAACGCGCGTGTAAGTTCCTTCGTAGAGGCACGCAGGCTCGCCATCTTTGTCGAAGCTCTTTTGCGGGGTGGCATTGTGTATCGCCTCGCAAATGTCATCTGGTGTCGTGTCGCGATCATGCAAGCGCTCGTATCCGTGCTTGGTATAGCCGATCACCGGGCCGCCAAACGGGAAACCTTCTTGCTGTGCCTGGACGGAATACGACAGCGGCGTGAGCGGGGTGCCCGTAAATGCGCATCATTTGTCGCCTTTGTCGGTCGGCAGCGGCACAACAATAGGCTTCGGCTTGCAGGGATCGGATTCGTCCCCTGCTCCCACCTTCGATTTGTCCCCTGCTCCCGCCGATGGGCCCTTCCCTGTTCGAGGCAACGGAGGCGTGATTGGTGGACATGAGGGCGGTGTCGGCGGCGCCTTGTCGCGCTGGAACGCCTGCTGCAGGTAGTAGAAGCAGCCGTGCCATTGTGGGTCGCCCG
>CALFMN010000054.1 GCA_937879875.1 uncultured Chloroflexota bacterium
CGCGTCGGTCAGGCGAACGACCCACCGGTGTCAAGCATCATCTGACGAGGTGTGGGCATGGTCTGCCTCCTTCGAGATTACTGCGCAGCGTTCGGCCCTCTTCCTCGCCCCCTTCCCCTCTCCTTCTCCCAATAATAGGAGAAGGAGAGGGGCGATCGTGGGGAGGGCGTTCCGTGGCCGGCGCGGTTAACCCTGCTGCGGCGTGATGGGGCGGCGTTCCGTGGCCGGAACGGTTAACCCAACGCTGCTCCGGATCGCCCGACACCGGATCGCCTCTCTCTCCCAATCCTGGGAGAGAGAGGAAGGGAGAGTGAGGGCCAGCCGTTCGTGCACGCCGTAGTATAGGCATGCGGAGGCCTTGCGTGCGCGATCTGGCCGATCCCGTTTCCGCGCTGGACGCGGCGCTGCGTGACGGCCGCTTCGTGCTTACTGCCGAGCTGACTTCGCCGCCCGGCGCCGATGCCGCCTCCGTGCGCCGGCGGGCGCGGCTGCTGCGCGGCCACGTGCTGGCGGCCAACGTGCCGGACGGCCAGGCCGTCTCCGCGCACATGGCGCCGCTGGCCGCCGCCCGCCTGCTGCTGGACGAGGGGCTGGAGCCGGTGCCGACGCTGCAGTGCCGCGATCGCAACCGCCTGGCGCTGCAGTCCGACCTGATCGGCGCGGCCAGCCTCGGCGTTGCCAACGTGCTCTGTCTGACCGGCGATGCGCCGGCAGCCGGCTCGCCCGTGCCGCCGGTGTTCGACCTGGACAGCGTTGGGCTGCTGTGCGCGGCCTCAGGGCTGATGGCGGGGCGTTTCCTCGACGGCGGCAGGCTGCGATCACCGCCGCGCCTGCTGCTCGGTGCGGCGGGACATCCGTTCGCGCAGTCGCGGCAGCAGCGTATCGAGCGGCTGGGCGAGAAGGCGGCGGCAGGGGCGCGCTTCGTGCAGACGCAGTACGTCTTCGACGTGCCGGGCTTCGCCGCCTGGCTGCGGGACGTTCGGGCGGCGGGACTGGACCGCGAGCTGGCGATCATCGCCTCGACGGGGCCGCTGCGATCGCCGCGCGTGCTGACGTTCGTACGGCGGCTGCCCGGCGTGCGCATCCCGGAGGCGATCGAGCGCCGCCTCGCCGGCCTCGACGACGAGGCGTTCGCGCAGGAGAGCCTGGCGATCTGCGCGGAGACGGCGGCGGCGCTGGCCGCGCTGCCCGGCGTGGCGGGGGTGCACCTTTTGGCGCCCTACTGGGAGCAGCGCATCCCCGAGATCATCGCGGCGGCGGGCCTTGCGGGGCGCAGCGCCCGTGCCTGAAGCTGGAGCGAGCACCTAACCCCGCCGCGTCTTGCGCCGCGTCTCCCTTCCCGACACGGGAAGGGTTGGTTCGAGAGCTACCGATCGCTCTTGGACAACCCCTCCCCTGTGGACCAGAGCGCAGCGCAACCGTCGGAGACGTGCAATAGCCGCAGCGCAACCGTCGGAGACGTTCCAAGCACAGCCGAGCGTTTACGCGAGGCAGGGGTAGGCGGCGGACGCCGCGGAGGTACGCGATGTCTTCCCCGCTGGTGATCGGCGTGATCGGCGATTACGACGGCCGGCCGTCGCATGTGGCGACGAACGAGGCGCTGGCGCACGCCGCCGCGAGGCTGGGCCACGAGCTTGACGTGCGCTGGCTGCCGACGCCGGCGCTGCTGGAAGCGGACGCCGAAGCGGCGCTCTCCGTCTGCGACGGCCTCTGGGCCTCGCCGGGCAGCCCCTATCGGAGTATGGAGGGCGCCCTCGCCGGCATTCGCTTCGCGCGCGAGCGCGACTGGCCCTTCACCGGCACCTGAGGCGGCTTTCAGCATACCGTGTTGGAGTATGCACGCTCAGTCCTCGGCATGGGTGATGCCGGCCACGAAGAGTACGGCGGCACGGATACGCCGCTGATCAGCCAGGTCGCCTGTGCCGTGCCGGGCGCGAGCGGTCCGGCGCTGTTCGGCAGCCAGGCGATCCGGCTGGAGCCGGGCACGCGCGTTGCCGCCGCCTGCGGCGCCACGGCGTTATCCGAGCCGTTCCAGTGCAGCTACCAGGTGAACCCGGCGTTTCAGTCGGCGCTCGCGGGCGCGGGGCTGCAGATCAGCGGCTGGAGCGCGGAGGGCGAGGCGCGGGCAGTCGAGCTGCCGGCGCTGCGCTTTTTCATTGCCTCCCTGTTCCTGCCGCAGCACAACTCGACGCCGGAGCGGCCGCACCCGCTGATCGGCGCCTTCGTGCGGGCCGCGGCGGCGTTTCGTGACGAACGCGAGATCGGTGACTGAAGGCATCCGGACGAGCGGCGGCAGTCCGCACGCGCCTCAGCGCGCCGGTGCATCGCCCGCGGCGCCAGCCTGGTACAGCGCCTCGATCTGCTCTGCCGAGTAGCCGAGCACGTTGGTCAGCACGGCGCGCGTGTGCTGTGCCAGGCGCGGCGCCGGGCCGCGCACCCAGCCGGGCGTGCGACTCAGCCGCCAGGCGACGCCGTCGTGCGGCCACGGCCCCATGTCCGGGTCGTCCACCGTCTCGAAGTAGCCGCGCAGGCGTAACTGCGGGTCGGCCAACAGGTCGCGCGGGGAGAGCACCGGCGCGGCGGCGATGCCGGCGGCTTGCAGCTCGCGCGCGGCCGTGCAGTCGTCGCGCAGCAGCGTCCAGCCCATGATCGCCGCGTCCAGCTCGTGCTCGACGGCGCGGCGCTCCGCCAGCGTGCGGTAGTGGAGCAGGTCTTCGCGCTCGATCAGGCGACACAGCCGCTGCCAGGCCTCGTCGTCGGAGACGGCGATCGTCACCCAGCGGTCTTCCGCGATCGCGCCGTCCGCGCCGGGCCGGCTTTCGCAGGGATAACAGCCGTGCGGCGCCATATCGGGATGGCGGTTGCCCTTCGGCGCCGGCGCCAGGCCGAGCGAGAGTGCCGCGAACTGCTCGCCGATCAGCGAGACGAGCCCTTCCAAGCCGGAGATATCGACGTACTGCCCCTCGCCCGTGGCGTTGCGGTGCATCAGCGCCATCGCCACGGCCGCGGCGCCCGCGCAACCGGCGTTGGGGTCGCCGTAGGCGATGCCGCTGTTGTAAGGCTGTGGTTGGTCGCTGTAGACATTGAGCGACGCAAGGCCGCTGAGCTGCTCCATGTTCGTGCCCACGCCCGCCAGACCCGCGTCCGGCCCGTCCTGGCCGTAGCCCGAGATCGAGACCATGATCAGGTCCGGCCGCAGCGCCCGCAGTGTCGCATAGCCGAGGCCGAGCGCCTGCATCCGCCCGGCCTTGAAGTTCTCCACGACGACATCACAGTGCGGCACCAGATCGAGAATCACCTGCTTGCCCAGCGGGTGCGACGGATCGATGCCGAGGCTCTGCTTGCCGCGGGCGTAGTCGTTGAAGTAGGCGCTCACATCGTAGGGGCGGGCGAAGCTGAAGTCCTGCGAGGCGCTGCGAATCAGGTCCAGCCGGTTGACGGGTTCGACCTTGATCACCTCGGCGCCGAAGTCGGCCAGCCACTTGGTCGTATACGGCCCGGCCCAGTAGGCGGTGAAGTCGAGCACGCGCAGCCCGGCGAAGAGGCCGCGCGCCGGCCGGTCGCGCACGATCGGCGCAGGAACTGCACCCGCCTGCGTGAACACGCTCGCCTGCGGCGGTGCAAGACGGGGCGGCGGCTCAGGGCGCGGCAGGGCGGGCGCCGGGCGCGCGTCGCGCACGAGCCGCTGCGCTTCTTCCCAGCCCAGCTCGCCCAGCCGCGGCGCCGGGCGCGACTGCCAGGGTGTGGCGCTCATACGGAAGAGCGGACCGGGCACGCGCACGCTGCGTCCTTCGCCGGCCGGCAGATCCACGAAGAAGCCGCGGGCAGCGAGCTGGGCGCTGGCGGCCGTCTCCACGATCGCGGCCACCGGCGCGATCGTCATCGTCGTCTCGCGGCCGAGACGCTGAATCTCCGCCTTCGTGCGCCCGCGGAAGAAATCCTCGACGATCGGCGCCATTTCGTCGTTTGCCTGCACCAGCCCGAGCAGCGTCTGCAAACGCGGGTCGGCGGCGATGTCGGGCCGGCCAAGGATTTTGGCGAAGATCGGAATCTGGCCGGGCGCGGCGAAAATGCCGGCGTAGCCGTCCTGCGCGGGGTAGATGCCCATCAGCGCGAAGCGGGCCTTGCCCGTGCGCGGCGTGGGCATGCCCGAGAAGTGTGCAGCCGGACCGAAGCCTTCCAGCGCTCCCGCCATGCATTCGACGGCGCTGATGTCCACGAACTGGCCAGGACCGGTTTCCTGACTGCCGAGCAGGGCAAACGTCGTGGCGGCGAAAGCATGCAAACCGGCCTGATACCAGCCCTGCTCACCGCCGGTGCAGAGCGGCTCGCGGTCCGGCTCGCCGGTGATGCTCATCTGTCCGCCCAGGGCGAAGACGGTGATGTTCTCCGCCGCGTCGTTTGCCGCCGGTCCCCAGGCGCCGAAAGGTGTGACGGCGGTGTAGACGAGGCCGGGGTTGTCGCGGCTGAGGCTGTCGTAGTCCAGTCCCACCGGCGCGAGCTGCGCGGGCGGGCGGTCCACGATCACGGCCTGCACACGGCGCGCCAGTTCACGCAGCCGCGCCGTGTCGCCCGCGTCGTCGGGCGTGGCGATGAGGCTGCGCTTGCCCATGCCCAGATAGAGAAAGGCGGGCGCGGCCTCGGGGTCGGGAAGCGGCGAACGGGGCGCCACGCGCATGTGGCGGGTGCGGTCGCCACCCGGCGGTTCGGCCTTGATCAGCTCGGCGCCGAAGCCGGCGAGCAGCCGGCCGCAGTAGCCCGCGGCCACGCCGCCGCCGAGTTCGAGCACCGTGTAGCCATGCAGAGGACCAGGCATGGATACGCCTCTTTCCGGATGGATTCACGACCGGCGCGTGAATCAGCCTCAGGATGGCCCTTCTTCCTCTACCAGAATTGGGAGAGGGTTCCTAGAGATGTCACCGGGGTGAGGGCGAGGGCCGCAGTCCGCGCAGCGCGGCGACGCTTTGCTCGCCGGGCGTGCCGTTGGGTGCGAAGGGCGAGAAGTGCAGCACCGGGATCGTTACGCCCGCGTCCACGTACTGCTGCACGCGCTCGCGGCACCGCTCGGCGCTCCCAATCAGCACCAGTTCGTCCACCAGGTCATCCGTCACCGCGGCGAGGGCGCCACGCCGATCGCCCGCGGCCCAGGCGTCGAGCATCGGCCGCAGCGCCGGGCCACGCCCCAGCCATTCATGGAAGGCCGCGTAGACCGGCGTGGTCAGATAGGTCGTGATCAGGCGCTTCGCGAGCTGGCGCGTATGCGCCGCATCATCCGTGACGCAGACGAAGATGCGGCAAGCGATTTCGAAGCGCTGCGGGTCTTTGCCCGCCTGCTGCGCCGCCGCTCTGGCGATCGGCGCCACCTGTTTCACGTCTTCGGCCGAGAGCCAGTTGATGATCGCGCCGTCGCCCAGCCGCCCGGCCAGGCGCAGCATCCCCTCGCGCAGCGCGGCGATGTAGATCGGCACCGGCTGCGCGGGCGGGCGCGAGAGGCGGAAGTTGCGCACGCGGAAGCGGCCGGACTCGAAGCTGACGCGCTCGCCGCCCAGCAGCCCACGCAGGATCTTCGTCGCGTCCTGCACCTGCCGGTACGGGTCGGCGAACGGCAGCCCGCCCCAGTCGTCCACGATCGCGGGAGAGGAAGAGCCGATGCCGAGCACACAGCGGCCGGGCGCGAGTTCAGCCAGCGCCGCCGCCTGCATGGCGAGCACGGACGGCGTGCGCGTGTAGACGTTGGCGATCGCCGTGCCGACGGTCAGGCGCTCGCTCCAGGCGGCGGCCGCGGCCAGCGGCGTGAAGCAGTCGATGCCATCCACTTCCAGCGACCAGGCATCGGTGTAGCCGTTGCGCTCGGCTTCGACGATCGCCGTCCGCTGTTCGGCAAGGCTCAGCCCTTCGAGGGGCAGCGAGAAGCCCCAGCGCCGCGGTTCCGCCATGCCATCCCCCATGCGCCGGTCGCGCGTTGGCGCGTTGGCGCGTTGGATTGAATGCGTGATGCAAACAGGGTCGAGTCTAGCGGATCAGCGTGGCGAGGGGCAGCGCCGGCGACCCGCGGCGTTCGGCCCTCTATCCCCCGTCCCCTTTCCCCCAATCGTTTACATCGCGCAGAGCGCGATCTGGGATGAGGGAAAGGGGCGATCCTGCGTGGAGCGATCCGATCGGCGTCGGGTTAACCGCGCCGGCCACGGAACGCTCCGCGCAGGATCGTCTCCTTCCCGCCAGGATTGGGGGAAGGAGACGGGAGAGGATGAGGGCCGACGGCAGCGCCTCAGGACTCGACGCGGGTAATGCCCGGCACAAGATCGAAGCCGCGGTCGAGGGAGACGATCTCAGTCAGCCCTCGGCCAAAAGCCGAAGGGATGAGAGCCAGAGGTAGGCTATCGAAGCCGAAGGAAGGATGCTGCGCGATCCGCCGCTCCCGTATCGTGCAAGGCGGCGCACCCGCGCACCGACGACCGTTTCGCTCCCTGCCGGCCGAGACCGGCCGCACGCCTGAGACGCGCGGGGAAGTGGGAAGCGAGACCGTCACCAGCGGAGGATCGATCGAGATGTTGGCCCTGCTCGTGCTCCTGATTCTGTTGTTCCTGGTCTTCGGCGGCCTTGGCCTGTTCGTGGCCAAGTGGCTGCTGATCATCTGCCTGATCGCGCTGGTCGCTGCTCTGTTCACGGGCGGTGGCTACTACCGCCGGCTGTAAGCGCTCCGGAAGTAGCTGCTTCTCCTCTTCTCGCCCGGCCGTCGCGTGCCGCCCAGCTTTGGGCAGGCCGCGCGGCCGGGCGTGCTTGCGTTCGGCGCCGTTTGCGCTACGCTCTCCGCGGATCGCATCCATCTCACCCGCGGAGGCGTTTGCCATGCCCCAGCCATCGCCGGTTGCCATCGCCCTGTACGCCGACCGCCTGATCGACGGCGTCTCACCCGAGCCGCTGCGCGACGGCGTGGTGCTGATCGAAAAGGGCGCGATTGTAGCCGCCGGGTCGGCGAAAAGCGTGAACGTGCCGTCCAACGCCTGCCGCATCGCCCTGGGTGAGCGCACGCTGCTGCCCGGGTTGATGGACGTGCACGTGCACCTGCGCGGCGGGCGCAGCTACGTGGATGTAACCACGCCGCACGATTTGCAGGTGCTGCGCGCCGCCGAGGACTGCCGCAAGCTGCTCGACGCCGGCTTTACCACCGTGCGCGACGTCGGTTCGGACGTGGCGCTCTCGCTGAAGCGCGCGGTGAACGAGGGCGCGATTATCGGGCCGCGGATCTACGCCGCCGGGCCGATCATCTCGCAGACCGGCGGCCACGCCGACCAGCACTACCGGCCGCTCGAAGAGGCGCGCCGCCGGCCGGGCGCGATCCTGGCAGACTCGCCCGAAGAGTGCCGCCGCGCCGTGCGCACCGCCATCCGCGCGGGCGCCGATCTCATAAGAATCTGCACCACCGGCGGCGTGGGCTCGGAGAACGACGATCCCGAAGACGAGCACTTCACCCGCGAGGAGATCGCGGCGATCGTGGAGGAGGCCCACCGAGCGAAGCGCCGCGTGGCCGCGCACGCGCAGGGCAAGGCGGATATCCTCAACGCCGTGCGCGCCGGCATCGATTCGATCGAGCACGGCTACTATCTGGACGAAGAGTGCGCCGAGGAGATGAAGCGGCACGGCACCTGCTTCGTGCCCACGCTGGCGCTGCTGGCGGTCTACCGCCGCGCGGCCAGCAGTCCACATGACATGCCAGCCTGGCGGCTGCGCAAGCAGCAGGTGGCGATTGCGGCGATCGAACGCTCGTTCCCGCTCGCCTGCGCAAGCGGCCTGACGATCGGCGCCGGCTCAGACTACTTCGGCGGGCCGCTGCGCGCCCACGGCGACAACGCCGACGAGCCGTTGAGCATGGTGCGCGAGGGCATGGCGCCGCTGGCGGCGATTCAGGCGGCCACGGCCGGCGGCGCCCGCGTGATCGGCATCGAGCAGCAGACCGGCACGCTTGCGCCGGGCAGGTGGGCGGACGTGATCGCGGTTGACGGCGACCCGCTCACCGACATCGAGGCGCTGCGCCGCGTCGCCTTCGTGATGAAAGACGGCGCCGTCTACAAGCAGCCCTGAACTACGGCTCGACGCGCGGAATGCCGGGAATGCGATCGTAGTTCCGGTCGAAGCTGATGAGTGCGGGCAACTTCTGGTCACGCGCCAACACGGCCAGATAGGCGTCGACGAACGATAGGTTGTAGCGTACGTACCAGTCCAGGGCACGACGCACGCGGGCCTTGTTCGCTATCTTGAGGTGGGGGAGCGCGATCAACGTCAACAGTGCATCGGCGATGGCGGTTTTGGCCATCCGGTATACGGACTGGAGCACGTAAACGGTCTCAAAGAGGACCAGTTCGTTCGTTTTAGCGGTCAGAGCACCGGCCTCAATGCGGGCAATATAGGCACTGGCCCTGGGCGAGTGATTGGTGTGGTCCTGGCGGATATGGCGAAGAAAGATGTTGGCGTCGACAAGAGGAAGCCCCGCCATCACTCCTCCCAGTTGGCCACCGCTTCCCGCGCCATGGCCTCCGCCGCGGCCTCGCGTTCCTCCTCATAGCCGAGGAATGGCTGGTCGGTGTGCAGGATGCCCGCGGTCCTGACGACAACGCTGTCCTCGGGTAGCCCAGCGAGGACGGCGGCCAGTGCTGGATTGTATGGCATGGGCGTCAGCACTGCGGTTCCAAGCGGCACCACCATCGCAATCTCCTCATCGCCACGCCGCAGGCGGCACGGCTGACCGGTGCGCCGAACTTCATCGGCCAGGCTCGCAAGTTCCGGGACGTTCGTGATATCGAGCGACTGCGTTTCAAGCGTCATAACGGTTCACCCTTACGCCTGAATCGTATCACGGCTGCGAAGGGCGCCGTGTACAAGCAGCCATCCGCGTGAGCCGGCGCGGCGTATCACGGGAGAGTGCCGATACGGCCGGGTGATGCTCTTATGACCGACGAACAGTTCCTCGCCGCATTCGAGACCGGCACGCTGCCGAACGCCGCCTTCCACCACCGCGATCACCTGCGCATGGCCTGGCTCTACGTCACTCGCGATGGCGTGGCGGCGGGTGCCGACCATGCCTGTCAAACGTTGCGCCAATTCGCCGCGGCAAAAGGCGCCGCCCAGTTCTACCACGAATCGCTGACCCGCTTCTGGCTACGGCTGGTGGGTCACGTCACGGCGGTATCGCCGGCAGCGCGCGAGTTCGACGCCTTCATCGCCGGCAACGGCTGGCTGGAAGACAAGAACCTGCCGCTGCGCCACTACCGGCAGGAGACGTTGACCGGCCCGGCAGCGCGCGCCGGCTGGGTTGCGCCGGACCTCGCGCCGCTGCCGTAGGCCGCAAAGGCCGCGCCCACGCGCTGTCGGTATGGCGGGGCAGACAGAGATCAGCCCGCCAGCATCTGCTCCGACAGACTCACCGAAGCGACGATCACGCCCCCATGCGGAACGGGCTGACCATCCTCTCGCAAGGCCTCGATGTGAGAGGTAATTGCCTCACGCGCGTCGCCCAGCAGGTCTTCGAGCGAATCGCCCTGCGCGAAGCAGCCGGGCAGAGCGGGAACCTCGGCCCAATAGCCGCCTTCTTCTGCTGGATGGATGACGATGATGTATTCCATCAACGGCGTCCTTCGAGGAGATTCACGAACTCCTCCTCGGTCAGCCCGCTTTGCGGATGGCAGACTTGAGCAGGCCAATTTTGACAGGCTCACGCCTGCCAGAGAACGTAATAATCTGGCCATTCGGCATTTTGATATTGACGTGATCGCCTTTCGCGCCTCTGCGCTCGACTCCGCCGGCTCGCTCAAGCGCACGGATCGCGTCGCGTGGGCGCACGTCTCGCAGGTCGCCCTATGACATTCTCCCACGAATGGCCGGCCTGATGTCAGCTCTCGACCGTAGCCGCCCCCGCTTTCGCCGGCTCCGCGCTCACATCCCGCACCAGCTTGAGCACGCGGCCGAGCGTGTCGAGCCGCTCCTGCACCGTCTCCCCGGCGGGGTCGACGCGCAGCGTGGTGATGCCGGCGTTCCGATACGCGCGGATGCGCTCGCGCACCATCGCCTCGGTGCCGAGCAGGTTGGCGTGCAGCACCATCTCGTCGGGCACCAGCGCCGCGGCCTGGTCGCGCTTGCCTTCCAGCCAGAGGCGCTGCACGGCCATCGCCTCCTCCTCATAGCCGGCGCGCTGGAAGGCCTGATTATAAAAGTTGTGCCGGCGGGAGCCCATCGCGCCCAGGGTGAAGGCGAGGCCGGACCGGCGCACGGCCAGCAGCCGCTCCAGATCGTCGCCGAAGGCCACGGCGCCGCCGGCCTGCAGATCGAGGTCAGCCATGCTGCGGCCCGCCTGCTCGGCGCCGCGGCGAATGTGCGCGAAGAAGACGTCGGCGTGCTCCGGCATGAACGAGGTGCCCAGCCAGCCGTCTGCCAGCTCGCCCGTCATTTCGAGACTCTTCGGGCTGAGCGTGGCCAGATAGATCGGGATCTGGCGCGGCTGGGCGCCGGATTTCAGCGCCTTACCCTCGCCGCCGGGCCGCGGCAACTCGTAGATCTCGCCTTTGTAGGCAACGCGCTCGCCGCGCGAGGCCATGCGCACGATCTCGATGTACTCGCGCATACGCTGGATCGGCCGCTTGAACGGAATGCCATGCCAGCCCTCGATCACCTGCGGCCCGCTGGCGCCCAGACCGAGGATAAAGCGCCCGCCGCTCATCGAAGCGAGACTCATCGCCGTCATCGCCGCCAGCGCCGGCGTGCGGGCGCCGACCTGCATGATGCCGGTGCCAAGCTTGATCCGCGTCGTCTTCGCCGCGATGTAGGCCAGCGGCGTCACCGCATCGTGCGCCCAGGCCTCCGCCGACCAGATGCCGTCCGCGCCCAGCCGCTCGGCCTCGATGGCATAGGTTGAGGCGGCGTCCCAGTCTTCTATCGCCAGCCGGTGAAAGCCGATCGCCACGCGCATGGTGCTGCTCCTTCGATCGAGCGGCGTGCCGGCCGCTCTCAGCGCAGCGTTGCACTCCCCCGTGTCGAAGGCAACGAGCGGTGCCGCAGGCGAACCTCTGCGACGGTACGATGATCGAAGCGATACCCGCCCGGCGCGCCCGCGCGCCGGCGGGACACCTAACCCTGACGTCGCAAGCGACGTCTGTCCCTTCCCGGCTCGGGAAGGGACTTCTGGAGCGCGCCAATCGCCGTGCGACGGCGGCGGGGCGTCGGTGCCCTCGCAGGACACGCGGCAGGATGAACTCCCAATCGATGGTCTGTCTTCGAACCCAAACCCTTCCAGTTTCGGGAAGGGACAGGTTGCGAAGCAACCAGGGTTAGGTGCCCCGCGCGGCCACCGGCGCAGATATGTCTCCTACGCTCACACGCGCCGCTGCCGTGGACGCCGCCGCGGCCGGCCTGTTATACTGCCGTCGCTATGACTGCGTACGGGTTTGGTCAACGTATGATTCGCATTCGCACCGCCTGAGCGGAGCCCGCCGGGTTCGTCGCCTGGGCGGTATCGCACGGCGCCTGTTGAAGCGCCGTGCGGTATCCTCACACGCCGCACGCTCCTGATCGATCCGGACTTCGCTCCACGCCGCAGCGCCTTCGGACGTGCGGTGTTTTGCTGTGCCCGAAGTTCACACGGGAGCGTCGCATGTCCGCATCACGTTACATCAGTAACAGCGACATTCGCTGCACGCAGAACTTCCTCACCGATCCCGCCCTCGTCGATCGCCTGCTCGACGCCTCGACGATCGGGCCGAACGATGTGGTCTACGAGATCGGCCCGGGCACGGGCATCATCACCGAACGGCTGCTGCGCCGCTGCCGCCAGGTGATCGCCGTCGAACGAGACATGGCGCTTGCGCGTCGGCTGGCGCAGCGCTTTGCCGGCTGTCCGCGGCTTGTCATCCGCCAGGGCGATGCGCTCGACTTGCCGCTGCCGGCCGCGCCCTGCAAAGCTTTCGCCAGTATTCCCTTCAACCGCACGGCGGAGATCGTCACGCGGCTGACCCGCACCGTGCCCGCGCCGGAGGACCAATACCTCGTGGTGCAGCGTGAGGCTGCCGCGCGCTTTTGCGGCCGGCCGGCGACGACGCTCTACGCGCTGCTGCTGGCGCCGTGGTTCGAGGCGCGGATCACCTACCACTTCCGGCGCAGCGACTTCGCGCCGCGCCCGAGCGTCGATGTCGTCATGCTGCGGCTCGCCAAGCGCGGACCGCCGCTTGTGCCGGCCGCGCAGGCGCAGCTCTATCGCGACTTCGTGAGCTTCGTCTTCACCTGCCGGCGGCCGACCGTCGGGCAAACGCTTCGCCTTACAGCGAGCGGCCGCTGGCTGCAGCGCGGACTTGCCGACGCCGGCATCGCGGAGCAGGCGCGGCCGAGCGCCATCCCGATCGCTGGCTGGCTGTCTCTGTTCGAGTCTTTCCGTCTTGGCGCCAGCGCCTCCGCACACCAGCGCGTGGCCGGTGTCGAGGCTCGTCTGCACCAGCAGCAGATCCGCCTGCACAAACAGCAGCGCACGCGCCGCCATGCGATGGGGCCGGGGCCACCCTGTCGCCCCGTTATCTGTCGCTCGCGGAAACGCCCAGCAGCGTGAGTGCGGGCGTCGTCCTTTTCCCTACGCCCTACGCCCTGCGCCCTATTCGCCGAGATACAGCCCCAGCACGCCGCCGAACTCGCGCAGGTCGCGCTGCAATGCATCGGGCTCGCGGCCTGTGGCGTGCGCCTGCTCGATCGCGGTGGCCATCTCGGCGAGCAGCTTCAGCACCGCGGGCGTGTTCAAATCGTCGTCCATCAGCGCGAAGAAGCGCTCGGTGAACGGTCCGCCTTCTCCGCCCGCCTTTACGCCTTCTCCCAACACTTCGCTAACGCGCGGAGCGCGACTATGAGCAGCGGAAGGGCTGGGGAGGGGGCCGGCGGCGCGGGCGAGGCGGGCGGCCAAATCGGCGGCGCGGCGCAGCTCCGTCTCATCGTAGTCGGGCGACTCGCGGTAGTGCGTGCCCAGCAGATAGAGGCGGATCGCGTCGCTGGAGTAGGTCTGAAGCAGATCGGATACCTGGATCAGATTCTTGAGCGACTTGCTCATCTTCTCGCCCTGCAGCCGCACCATGCCGACGTGCGCCCAGGCCCGCACGACCGGCGTGATACCGAGAAACGCCTCCGATTGGGCGATCTCGCACTCGTGGTGCGGGAAGACGAGGTCGTGCCCGCCGCCATGCACGGTCACGCTTTCGCCCAGATAGCGCAGGGCCATAGCGCTGCACTCGATGTGCCAGCCGGGCCGGCCTTCGCCCCAGGGGCTGCTCCAGTGCGGCTCGCCGGGCAGGCTGCGTTGCCAGAGGGTGAAGTCGCGGCGGTCATGCTTGAGCGCGTGCAGGCGCTCCGGCTCGGTGTCGGAGATCAGCGCGTCATCCGTGCGGCGGCTGAGCTGGCCGAAGCGTGGGAAAGCCGCGGCGCGAAAGAAGACATGGCCGTCCACGACGTAGGCTGTGCCGTCGGCCACCAGCTTCTGCGCCATCGCGATCATGTAGGCGATCTCTTCGGTCGCCTTCGGATTGTAGCTCGGCGGGCGCACGTTGATGCCGCGCATGTCGCGGTCGTAGAGGGCGACGTTCTCGTCGACGACCTTCGCCGTCGGCTCCTCCAACTCGCGGGCGCGGCGGATGATGTCGTCGTCCACGTCGGTGATGTTTTGCACATGCGTCACCGCGTGACCGCGGAACTCCAAATAGCGGCGCAGCGTATCGAACGTGACCGCGACGAAGGCGTGGCCGAGATGGCCCACGTCGTAGGGCGTGATGCCGCAGACGTAGATGGTGACCGGCGTCTCCGGGGCGATCGCGACCGTGCCGGCGCTGAGCGTGTCGTAGATCTGCATGGCGCTACCTTGCGAGGGAATAGGGAACAGGCGACAGGGAATAGTATAGGGGATAGGGCGCAGGGCGCAGGGCGCAGCAACGGGCAGCCCGGACGCGCGAAGCAGCGCCGCACGGTGCGGCGCTGCTTCGCGCGCTCCAGCAATGCCACGCCCGTTGCCGGCGGACTATCCGCCCTGTCCCAGTACTTTCGTGAGTCGCTTCGGCGCCGTCATCCGATAGCTTTCCAGGATGAAGCCGGCGATCTCATCCCAATCCGGCGCCACGTCAAGCCGAACGCCGATCCAGCCGTTGCGGCCGACGTATGGCGGCACGAAGAAACGCTCGGGATCCGCGCCGACGAGGATCGCCTGCGCGCCCGGCGGCGCCTTGCACCAGAGCGAGGCGCGGCTGTCGCCGCCGGCCTGCATGGCGAAGATCTTGTCCCGCACGCGAAACGTGGGCGTCTCTTCCCAGGTCAGCTTCTCGGTCGTCTCGGGCAGCGCGAGGCAGATCGCGCGTAGTTGGTCCAGCGGTTCGACAGGCATGGGGGCAGTCCTCGCGGTCGGTATCGGTGCGGGGCTTACTGCATCTGCGCGGGGTCGAAGTCCGGGTTCGAGGCCATAATGCTCCAACGATGGCCGAACGGATCGACGACCCAGCCGCCGCGGCCGTAGGGCTCGTCCTTCAGCGGGCGCTCGACCGTCGCGCCCGCGTCCAGCGCCCGCTGGAAGGCCGCATCAGCAGCCTCGACCTCAAGTACGAACGAGGTCGAATTGCCGCGCAGGGTGAGCGGTGAGAGAACGCCCATCTCCGGCCACTCGTCGGACAGCATCAGCGCCGTGTCGCCGATCACGATCTCGGCGTGACCGATGCGCCCGTCCGGCATCTCCAGCCGGTAGCGCTCCGTCGCGCCGAAGGCGCGGCTGCAGAAAGCAATCGCCTCGGCGGCGCCCTGCATGCAGAGATAGGCGGTCACGTGACGCACGCCGGTGTGGGTTTCAGTCGCGTTCATCGTCTTCCTCGCGCTTTATCTCCGATTGGTTCTTGATGCCGGGCTCAGGCGTGCGGCTGGTAGTTGCCGATGCTCCAGAGGTTGCCGTCGGGGTCGCGCACCGTAAAGGCTCTTGCGCCGTAGTTGGTGTCTTCGATCGCGCGGACGACCTCCGCGCCTGCGGCCAGCGCCCGTGCGTACCGCGCGTCCGCGTCCTCGACGAACACGGCCACGCCCTGGTTGGTCGCGCCCAGCTCGCGGGCGCTCTTCATGCGAAACTCGTTGTCCTTCGCGGTGCTGAGCATCACCACGCCCGGCCCGAGCTGCAGCTCGGCGTGGACGATCTCGCCGTTCTCGCCCGGCACCACCTGCAGCCGCTCGAAGCCGAAGGCGCGGCAGAGCCAGTCGATCGCGGCGGGCGCGTCTTGATAGGTGATGAAGGGGAAGATGTTGGCGGTGGCGATCGCAGTCTCGGACATTGGACTCCTCCTGTCGTTCGGCGCTCCCGCGGCGCCCTGCACTCACGGTAGAGGCTCCGAGGCGGCGCGTCTTGTACGGGCGTTACCCGGCGACGATCCCGCTTCAGTCGCCCAGCACGCCGCCATCGGGCAGGCGGCGGCGCAGGAACTCGCCCGGCGCGCGGCCGGTGAAAGCGCGAAACTCGCGATTGAAGTGCGCCTGGTCGAAGTAGCCGCAGTCGAGCGCGATCGCTGCCCGGCAGACGCCCTCACGCCCTTCCAGCAGGCGCAGGGCGCGGTTGAAGCGCAGGATGCGGCCGAGCGTGCTGGGCGGCAGGCCGATCTGGTCGCGGAAGCCGGCGGCCAGATGCTTGCGGCTGCAGCCAAGCTCGTTCGCCAGCGCCCCGGCGCTGATACGGCCTTCCGTCTCGCACAGCCGCCGCCAGGTGCGGGCGATGCCGGGCGAGGGCGCGGCTGATTCAGCCAGCCGGCCGGCGATCGCGGCGTCGAGCAGGTCGAAGCGATCCGCCCAACCCGGCAGCGCGGCCAGTTGCTCCACGAACGTACGTCCCGCGGCCCCGCAAAGCTCGTCCATCCCGACGCTGCGGTTGGTCAGCTCGCCCATCGGCAGACCGAGGAAGCGACGCGCCCCGAGCGGCGTGAAGTTGATCTGCAAGCCGCTGCCCAGGCCGGTGGCCTCGACCAGCGCGTACGACTCGTACAGCCCGGCGACAAAGCTGGAAAGCGCAGCGGGCAGGCCGCGCCCACCCGGACCTGAGACGCGGTAGGCCGGCCCGAAGCTGATGATCAGCGGCACGACGGGCGCGGGCGCCTCGATCCGTCGAGGAAAGCTGGTGGCGTGCTCGACGTAGCCCTGATAGCCGAGGACGTATCCGCGCAGCCGCCCCGCCGGCGACCGTGAAACCATCTCCCACTCGCCGAGCGCCGAGCAGTGGTGCAGCACGCTCAACTCCGGCGCCAGACACTGCATGCCCATCGCGCCTCCGCTGCCGGCTGAACGCGGCCCCAATCGCCAGTACAGTACATACGTTCTATTTGCTCTGCGGCCCATTGTCAATGCAGGCGGCCACGCAATTGTCCGACTTCTTCCAGTGTGCCTGCGCGAGGCCGCGTCGAACGCCGCCGTTCCGTCGAGCGGCCGAGTCAGTGCTAGAGCGTGTCTGAAAAATGTTCGAACCATCGTTCCGTGGCTGGTCGTGAG
>CALFMN010000055.1 GCA_937879875.1 uncultured Chloroflexota bacterium
GGGGCGCGCCCTGCGCCACGGCAGCCCCGCGCCCGCCCCCGTGCCGCGCGGGGGCGCCGCCCGTGCCCCGCCGCAGGTGCCGGCCGCGGGTGTGCGCTGGCTGCCGGCGCTGGCCGCCGGCTGGCCCACGCACGCGATCGCCCGCGACGGCCAGAGCGGGCGCGGCGCGCCCGCGCGTGGAGCAGGCAGGGGCCGCTGGCCTGGCGCGCACGGGCACGCCGGGCACGGTGCCTGCCGCGGTCCCGGCGCGCCTGGCGCGGGCCCGCGCACCGGACGGTGCGGCACGGGCGCCGGGAGCAGCGGCGGGCCCGGCGGCTCAGCGCCGCTGCCGCGCGGGCCGGGCTGCCGGCCGCCCATGCCGGGCCGGGCGTGCCGGACAGCGCTCTGCTCGCAGCCGCACGGCGGCGCGGCAGCCAGCGCCCACGGGCGGAGCGCGCAGCCGGGGCCGTGGGGGCTCGCGATGACCTGCGGCGAGGAGCGGCGCCGTAGCCGCCCGGGCGGCGCGGCCCAGACCGCCGGCGTGCGCCGGCCCAGCGCGCGGCAGCGCCGGCCGCAGCCGCCGCGCAAGCGGCTGCGCCGCACAGCCCGCCGCCGCACGGCCGGCGGGGATGCGTCCTGTCTCCTCCGCGGGCTCCACGCCAGTGCGATGCGTTTGCCCTGGGGCAGACGGCTACCTGTGGAGTCAAAGTAGCGGGTGGAGTCAAAGTAGCGGGGCGCTGCGCGACTTCCGCCGGGCAGGCGCCAGAAGCAGAGGGTGGACGACCTATTGGGGGAGCCGTTTGCGGGCGTGCTGGGGACCGCCTGCTCTGCGGCCTACGACCATTACCCCGGCCCCCACCACCGCTGCTGGGTCCATCTGCTGCGAGCCATCGGCGAACTGGGGCGCCAGCAGCCGGCGGACGCGGGCGTGGTGCGGGGGCACGAGCAGTACGGCGCCTCTATGACCTGGCGCAGAGTGATCCTCGGCCGCCGACCGGACGCGGTGCGGGGGCGCAAGTGCCCTGGCGCCGGCGGCAGCCGCGGCGCGCTGAGGAGGCTCGCCAACGGGTGTGCGACCGGTTCGTGGGGCAACGGAGCCGCAGCGGGGGCTGTGCGAGCGGGTGCAGAAGGACCGACCCGCGCGGTTCACCTTCCTCGCGGACCCGCGCATGCCGGCCGACAACCATGCCGCCGAGCGCAGCCTGCGGCCCATCGCGGGGCGGCGCACGATCTCGGGCGGGACGCGGTCGGCAGCTGACAGTCTACCGCGGACGGTCTTCGGGACGCTGGTGGAGACCTTCCACGCCCAGGGCAAGCACCTCCTCGACGCCTGGACCGCCCGCCTTCGCACTTCTGCCCTCGCCCCGGTCTGAACAGGGACGATCACTCGCGGCGCGGCGCGTAGTTCGGAGCATCGGGAGTATCATAGGAGCGTTCTGCGAAGGAGCGCCGTCGATGCTGACCCGCGACGAGAACGAGCTGCTGACCCGCACCAATCGCGGTACGCCGATGGGCGAGTACCTGCGCCGCTACTGGCAGCCGGTGCTGCTCGAAAGCGAGTTGCCGCGGGCCGACTGCCCGCCGGTGCGCGTCAAGCTGATGGGCGAGGAGCTGGTCGCCTTCCGCGACTCGAGCGACCGCATCGGCCTGCTGGACGAGTACTGCCCGCACCGCCGCACCAGCCTCTACTGGGGCCGCAACGAAGCGTGCGGCCTGCGCTGCGTGTATCACGGCTGGAAGTTCGACGTCGAAGGCCACTGTGTGGACATGCCCAACGAGCCGGCCGAGTACGGCTTCAAGGAGCGTGTCTTCACCACGGCCTATCCGGCGCGCGCGTGGGGCGGTCTGATCTGGGCCTATCTCGGCCCGCGCGGCGCCGACGAGGCGCTGCCGCCGCTGCCGGAGTTCGAATGGGCCGTCGTGCCCGCGAACCAGCGCTTCGTCTCCAAGCGGCTGCAGGAGAGCAACTACCTGCAGGCGGTCGAAGGCGGTATCGATTCGAGCCACGTCTCCTTCCTGCACAGCACGCTCAGCGCCGAGACGCACGTCTCCTCGACGCTCGGCCTGCAGTCCGCCTACATGTGGCGCGACAAGGCGCCGCGCTTCACCGTCAACCGCACCGACTACGGCCTGCTGATCGGCGCCCGGCGCGACGCCGAGGCCGATACCTACTACTGGCGCATCACGCAGTTCCTGCTGCCCACGGCGACGATCATCCCCGGCCCGATGAACGTGGACGCGCCCTACAACGGCCACTTCTGGACGCCGATCGACGACGACCACTGCTGGAACTTCAGCGTCTCCTGGCTGCCGGGCCGGCCGCTGACGGAACAGGAGCTGCAAGACCTGCAATCGGGCAACAGCATCCATGCCGGCGTCGACCAAAAGACGTTCCTGCCGATCCGCAACGCCCGCAACGAGTACCTGATCGACCGCGCGAAGCAGCAGCGCGACAGTTTCACCGGCATCGAGGGCGTGAGCGAGCAGGATTCGGCGGTGCAGGAGGCGATGGGCCGCATCGTCGACCGCAGCCGCGAGCATCTTGGCACGAGCGACACGGCGATCATCGCCGCGCGGCGCCTGCTGCTGCGCGAGGCGCGCGATCTGCAGCGCGAAGGCCGCGGCCCGGCGGCCGTGCAGCGTCCCGCGGCCTTCCGCGTGCGCTCCGCGTCGATGCTGCTGCGGCGAGACGTGTCGTACGAAGAGACGGTGAAAGACACGCTCACGGCGCCGGTACGATGACGACGGGGCCAAATCCCTCGCACGTGATCGCTGTCGAGGACTACGGCGAGGCGACGCTGCGCAACCTGATCGCGCATCTGGATGTCTCGCACTCGTTCGAGCACTGCATCTACCGCGAGTCGGAGCTGGACGCGGTCTGGCGGCTGCTGGACATCGCGCTCGAGCGCGGCGACGGCGCCGTCCTGCCACGCGAGCGCCTGCTGGAGCTGCGCGACGCCATCCACCAGGCGCACGACTTCGCCGCCGACGAGAAGCCACACGAAGCGGCGGCGCGGCTGCGTCGCGAGCTGCGGACAGTGTAGCGCATGGCCGGCGAGCTGCCGCTCGACTATCTGGAGATGGTACGGGACTACCTTCTGCATCCGCGCCCCACACCAATGCCAGACGGCCGGAGTAAGCCGTCCGCCGGCCTGCGACTTGAGCCTGGGCTGACCGATGCCGAGTTCCAGCGTTTGGAGGACGATCTTGGCCTCCGGTTCCCGCCGGATCTGCGCTCGTTCCTACAGTTCATGTTGCCCGTGCACCCGGACTTTCCGGATTGGCGGAACGACGCCGAAAACGAGATTGAGGAGGATCAGCGCTGGCTTTTCAGCGGAATTTGGGGTGATATCGATGGCTACGACTACTTCGCTATGAACGACAGGCAAGAGTGGGAGCTCGTGCCGTGGCAGTGCCAGACGCGGCAACCGAGCTGGGGGTCGGCGCCTCGGGAGCGGAACGCCGCATATGCCGCAGTCCGCGAACGGTTTCTCCGAGCGCCGCGCCTGATCCGGATCTTCGTGCATCGCTTCATCCCCGACACGCCGGCGGAATCTGGAAACCCGGTCTTCTCCGTGATGCAGACCGACATCATTCACTACGGCTTCGACCTGGCCGACTACCTGCACAACGAGTTCGGCGTGCCGCGGCCGGCCTGGGCGGCCGATGAGCCGAGGTCGATCCCGTTCTGGGAAGGCATCGCCTTCGAGGAGGGCTTCATTCGCAACTGGTAGCGCGAGCCGGCGCTCGCCCGCAGCCTCTCACCGATTCCTCATCAGCCGATGCTTAGCGTGAGTACGATGGCATCGTAGTTTCGCTGCGCTTCATGCCTGATGAGGGAGAGATGCCGGACCAGCCCTGCATCCTCGTGGTGGACGACGACGCCCGCATCGTCGCCTCGTTGCGGCGCGCCCTGATTTATGACGGCTATCTGGTCGAGACGGCGGGCGATGGGCCGGCCGCGCTTGCCTGCGCCCGCGAGCGGCTGCCCGATCTGGTCGTGCTCGACGTGATGCTGCCCGGCATCGACGGCGTCGAGGTCTGCCGCCGCCTGCGCGACGACGGTGACGTACCGATCCTGATGCTCACCGCGCGCGACGCCACCGCCGACCGCGTGCGCGGCCTCGACAGCGGCGCCGACGACTACCTCGCCAAGCCCTTCGCCTACGAGGAGTTTTTGGCCCGCGCGCGCGCCTTGCTGCGCCGCCGCGCCCCGAAGGCAAACCCCGTCCTGCGCTACGCCGACCTGGCGCTGGACGCCGACGCGCGCGAGGTGCGGCGCGGCGAGCGGGCCGTTGCGCTTACGGCGCAGGAGTTCGAGTTGCTGCGCCTCTTCCTGCGCCACCCGCGCCAGGTGCTCACGCGCGACCAGATCCTCGAAGCCGCCTGGGGTTACGATTCGGAAGCTGTCAGCAACGTCGTCGATGTCTACGTCGGCTATCTGCGCCAGAAGCTCGAAGCCGGCGGCGAGCCGCGGCTGCTGCACACCGTGCGCGGCGTCGGCTACGTGCTGCGGGACGAGTCCGGATGACGATCCGCCTGCGCATCGCCCTGTTCGCGGCGGGCGTCGTCTTCGTCGCGGTGGCGCTGTTCGGCGTGCTGCTTTACGCGCTCGCGGCCCACGGCGGCCGCGCCAGCCAGGACCAGGCGCTCTCGCTGCGCGGCCAGCAGATCGCCACATTTCTGACCTTCGCTCGGCCCGAGGATCTGGCCGCGGCGCGCAGCGGTCCGCCGCTCGACCTCGCCACCAGCGAGGATACCTTCACCGAGGCGCTCTCGCCGGACGGCGCCGTGCTCTACAGCAACGGCCGGCTCAACGGCGCCACGCCCGTCGTGCCGCAGAGCGCGCTCGCCACGGCCTCGGCGAAGGGCTACGCCCTCGCGACGATTGCGCCGCAGAAGGGCGTGACGCTGCGCCTGTACGTGCAGCGCTACGCGCGGTCCGGCGGGCTGGCCAGCGGCTACGCCGTCGCCGGACAGTCGATGCGCCTGCGCAACAAGCAGCTCGGCGGCCTGCGCGGTCTGCTCGTGATCTCGGCTCTGGTCACGCTGGTCGCCGCGCTGGCAGCCTGCTGGTTCGTGGCGGGGCGGGCGCTCAAACCGCTCGACAGGCTGACGCGTACGGCCGACGAGATCGGCGCGACGGAAGACCTCTCGCGGCGCATGCCGCCGCACCGCAGGAAGGACGAAGTCGGACGCCTTTCGGCCAGCTTCGACCGCATGTTGAGGCGATTGGAGGAGGCGCAGGGCCGGCTGAAAGACGCCTACGCGAAGCTGGCACGGGCGTTGGAGGCGCAGAAGCGCTTCGTCGCCGACGCCTCGCACGAGCTGCGCACGCCGCTCACCACGATCCGCAACAACGCCGGTTTTCTCAAGCAACATCCCGGCGGCGACCCTGCCGACCGCACTGCCGCGCTCGACGACATCGCCGCCGAGAGCGAGCGCATGAGCCGCCTCGTGCAGGATTTGCTGACGCTGGCCCGCGCCGACGCCGGCTACCACCTTGAAAAGGCGCCGGCCGACCTTGCAGCGCTCGCCCGCGACGTTTGCCGCCAGGCGCAGCGGCTGCACCCCGCGCGGGCGATCGCGCTGCGCGACGGCGGTTCCCTGCCGGTCGTGGCCAGCGCCGATGCGATCACGCAGCTCCTGTGGATCTTCCTGGACAACGCCGTCAAACACACGCCCAACGGGAGTCGCATCGGCGTCGAGCTTGCACAGACCGGCGACCGAGTGCGCCTCGCCGTCTCGGACGCGGGGCCGGGCATTCCCGACGGTGAGCTGCCGCGCATCTTCGAGCGCTTCGTGCAGGCCGATCCGGCGCGGTCGCAGGGCGGCGCCGGGCTCGGCCTCGCCATTGCCCGCTGGATCGCCGAAGAGCACGGCGGCTCCGTCTCGGCAAGCAACAATCCCACCGGCGGCGCCACCTTCAGCGCCGAGCTGCCCCTCGCCGAGGCCTCCGAACCGGGTTCCTGAGCGAACGCTGCTCCCCGAGCCATGCCAGCCGGACGCCATCCGGACTGCCCGACGCTGGATCGCCCATCGCTCCCATAGCGTCCGCGATCAGCTCGCGGTCTGCGAACCGCGTGTATGGGAGAGTGGCGAGGGGGAGTGAGGGTCGCCTGCAATCTCTCATCAACCGCTCACGATCCGCTTAGGCCGCGCTCACCGGCCGGCTCGACAGTAATGTCGTGAGGTCCGAACCAACGGGCGCTACGACGGAGCGACGGCGATGAACGAACACGCGATCGCACGGCGGAACGACGATGCAGACCGGTCGGCAATCATCTTTGTGCTGCTGCTGTTGCAGGCCGCGATCGGCGCGCTCGAAACGCTGGTTGAGCTGGCACTGGCCGGCGCTGCGCCGATTGGTGCAGCCGTCGGGCTGTTCTCGGCAATACTGACCGTTTCACTCATCGTCGTCGCGGCCGGGGTGGTGCGTGGTTGGCGCTGGGCGCGGATCGCCGCCACGGTCTTCGAAGGGCTGGTGCTGACGGGCGCAGGGCTGCGCCTGCTGCTGCGGCACGGCACCAGCAACGGCCTGGTCTGGCTGCTGACCGACGTGGCGCTGCCGATCGCCGTGATCGACCTGCTCTGGATTCGCTTCGGCGCGGCCAGGTCCGCGTGGGAGCGCCCCGTCGCCGAGCAGAAGGCCGGCACACGAGTCGCGGCGCCGCGGCCGATCGGCGGGTCGCGCCCGGCGCCGATGGTCTAGCGGCCTGAGTTGCGGATACAGCGCCGGTCTCTTCCCCACCGGCCGGCGCATGAGGTGATGTCATGGACGGTTCAAACAGCGGCCTGCTGTGGCACGTCGCGCCCGAGCATGTGCCGGCGCTGGTCGTGCCGCTCGTGCTGCCCCTCGCGATCTGGTTGTTCCTCAAGCTGGCCCGCCATGTGGCGGCCGGCAGCAACGGCCTGACGCGGCGCTTCATGGACGGCTACGACGCCTCGTCCTCGACGACGCGCGTGGCGGCCGTGCTGATGCTGCTGACGGCGACGATCCACCTGGCGCTCGTGCCGACGCACGCACAGGACGACCCGCAGCTCGCGAAGCTGTTTGCGATCAACGGCGCGCTGTTCATCGCTGCCGCGATCGCGGTGTTCACCTGGCGCTGGTGGCGGCCGTTTGCCGCCGCGCTGCTCGTGCTGACGATCCTCGCCTACGTCTCGTACATCGCGAAGGGCAGGGAAGACGCGGACCAGATCGGCCTCGCTACCAAGCTGATCGAGGTGCTGGCGCTCGGCCTCGTGCTTGCGCCGGCGACGACGACCGCCGCTGCGTGGGTGCGCACGCTGCGCTGGACGGCCGCGGGCGCCGCCGTGGTGCTGATGACGGTGCTCACCGGCGGCGCGGTCTGGGCCGCGCAGTACAAGCAGGCGAAGGATGCCTCGGCGATGGGCGCCATGCCCGGCATGAGTATGCCTAGGATAAACACGGCGGCAGGCGCGCCGGCGGCGCAGCAGGACGATCCCGGCGGGATGCCCGGCGGCTCGATGCACCACGACGAGCCGGGCATGATCATGCAGCCCGTGCCCGACACGCCGCTGACGCCGGCGCAGGTGGCCGCCGCGAACCAGCTCGCGGCCGACACCGCCGCCGACATCGCCAAATACCAGGACCTCTCCGTCGCGATCGCCGACGGCTACCGCGCCACGACGAATCCGAAGGCCGCCACGGTGCATTATTTGAACCCGAAGTACATGCACGACGGCAAGATTCTCGACCCGCAGGCTCCCGAGGCGTTGGTCTACGCCAACACCCGCTCCGGGCCGCTGCTGTTGGGTGCGATGTACGTGATGCCGAAGCCCGGCGAGTATGGCCCCGACCCGGGCGGCTCGATCACGCAGTGGCACATGCACGACAACGTCTGCTTCAGCGCGGGCGGCATGGTCGTCGGCGTACTCTCGCCCTTCGGCACCTGCCCGGCCGGTTCGTTCAACGCGCCGACGGCCTACATGATGCACGTCTGGACTGCCGGCAACCCGAACGGCGCGTTCGGCGAACTGAACAACGCCTGGGTGGCGCGGCTCGTCGCGCAGTAACGCTCGGGAGAACACGCTCATGCTGCGGTTTCTGAACGCCCACCGTGTGCTCGTTCCAGCGGCTGTCGTGGCAATCTCGCTGCTCCTGGGCATCGCCTGCGGCACCGCGGCGGACCCCGGCTCCGGCATGCCGGTGGCCGCCACGGTCGATGGTCCGGGCGGTCCGCCGTCACTCGCCGGCTCACCTTCGGTCGGCGCGGTGCCGGCGAACGCCGAGGTCGCCAGCGCCGCGAGGCCCGGCCCGGTGGGCCGCGTGGCACAGCAGTCTGGCTGCAGCGAGGTGAGCTACGACTCAAACGGCAGCCCTGTCGGCGCCTATCTCTGCCTGCCGGACGGCGCCGGACCCTGGCCCGCGGTGATCGTACTGCACGGCGCCGAGGGGCCGCAGATCAATCCGGGCTACCGGCAGATCGCACACGGGCTCGCCGCGGTCGGCTTCGCGGCGTTGCAGGTCGATTACTTTCCGCAGACGCCGGGCACTGGCGCCTTCGGCAACCCGCCGGCGGCCGACTACGGTCAGGATGCGCCGGTCTGGCTGCGCGAGATCGGCGATGCGGTGAGCTACCTGCAGGCGCTGCAGCCGATCGACCCGCGGCGCATCGGCCTGAACGGCTACTCACTTGGCGCCTTCATGGCGCTGGACGCGGCGATGCTGGACCCGCGCATCCAAGCCGTGGTGGAGTTCTACGGCGGCGTTGTCCCCGGCCTGACCGCGAATCTGGACCAGATGCCGCCCGTGCTGATTCTGCATGGGGACGCCGATTCGCTGGTGCCCGTGAGCTACGCCTACACGCTCAAGGATCTGCTCTCCTCGCACGGCCGGCCCTACGAGATCCAGATCTACCCAGGCGCGCCGCACGCGTTCAACTTCATTCCCGGCCCCTCGCAGCAGGCGGCGCGCGACGACGCTTACGCCCGCATGGGGGCCTTCTTCGAGCAGTGGCTGGGAACGCCGAGCGCCGGCCAGTAGACGACGGCACTATGGGGTGAGTTCACGGATCGCGGGAGAACCGGGGCCGGTCGCAACTCCGACCTGTTCGCGCTCGACCAGCCAGCGGTCGCGCAAGCCCAGACCGTCGTAGGCAGCGTATTTATAGGAGTCGGAGAGACTCGGGTAGTTGTAGACCGCGTCGATGAAGGCGTCGATGGTGCCGCCCTCGGCCATCACGTGGGCGCCGATATGCACCAGCTCGGAGGCCAGCTCGCCGATATGATGGGCGCCGAGCAGCCGCTTGTCTTCCGGCGAAAAGACCAGCTTGAGCATGCCGACCGTGTCGCCGATGATCTGGCCGCGCGGACTCTTGTCATAGTACGAGCGGCCGACCAGACAAGGGATGCCGCGTTGCGTGCACTCGTCTTCGGAGAGGCCGACCGTCGCCACCTCGGGAATGCTGTAGACGGCCATCGGACAGACCGCGGAAACCCCCTCGGTCGAGGGCAGGCCGAAGGCATGCGTGACGGCGACGCGGCCCTGCTCCATCGAGACCGAGGCGAGCGCCGGGAAGCCAAGCACGTCGCCCGCCGCGTAGATGTTCGGCGCGGCGGTGCGGAAGCAGCCGTCCACGACGATATGCCCGTCCGCGTTCAGCGTCACACCCGCGCGGTCCAGCCCCAATCCGGCGACGTTACCGCGCCGGCCGGCCGCGTAGAGCACGATCTCGGTCTGCAGTGCCGCGCCGCTGGACAGCGTCAGTTCGACCGAGCCGCCGTGCGCCCGCACGCCGGCCACGCGTTCATTGAACGTGAAACGCAGCCCAATCGTCTCCAGATGCGACTGCAGGCGGTCGCGGATTTCGCGGTCAAGAAACGACAGCAGTGTCGGGCTGGAGACGATCTGCGTGACGTCGATGCCGAGCGCGGTGAACAGCGCCGCGTATTCGCAGCCGATGATGCCGCCGCCCACGACGGCGATCGACTTCGGCAGCCGCTTCATGCGCAGGATCGTATCCGAGTCGAAGACCAGGTCTTCGTCGAACGGCACCTGCGGCGGATGATTCGGCACGGAGCCGGTGGCGATCAGAAAGGCGTCGGCGACGAGTTCCTGCGTGCCGCCGCTGTTGAGCCCGACGCTGAGGCGATCGGCAGAGAGAAACGCGGCGTCGCCCCAGATCAGGTCGATGCCGTGCCGCTTGAGGTTGCGCTCGATCAGCGCCCATTCGGTCTCGACCACGGCGCGCTCGCGGTGCATGAACTCGACCACGGTCACGCCCTCGCGCAGCGAGTAGTCGATGCCGTAGAGGCCGCGCTGCCGCAGACCGGAGAAGTAGAGCGCCGTCTCGCGCAGCGTCTTCGAGGGGATCGTCCCCGTGTTGACGCCGGCGCCGCCGAGGTGCGGCCCGCGCTCGACGATGGCGACCTTCTTGCCGAAGTACGCTGCCCGCGCCGCGCCCTTCTCCCCGGCCGGGCCGGAGCCGATCACCACCAAATCGTACCGAGAGGCCATGCCGATCCAACCCTCTGCCGCACCTGGGCGCATACCAGATCAACCGCGCCGGGCGCCAAGCTTGCACGCGGTAGCTTACCATAGCGGCGACGGCCGGCCGGCGAGCGACATGGCGGTGAAAGCCTGTCTATGCAGGATGGCACGGTCGTGTATAATCTTCTTGCTGCGGCGCAATAAATCAGTTACGTGATCGTCCGAAAGCGCGCACCGTGCTTGCTGCGAAGGTCCAGCCCCCCCGACGCGCGGCGGATACACTGCTCCGCTCGCGGCTGCTGAATGCGCTCCACCGGCATGTGGAGCGCAAGCTGCAGCTTGTCGTCGCACCGGCCGGCTTCGGCAAAACGACGCTGCTGGTGGATTTCGCGCACAGCGCCGGCCATGCCGTCGCCTGGGCCGCGCTGGACGCCGCCGACCGCGACCTCGCCATCTGCATCGAGACCCTGACCGGGGCGCTGCGCGTGCACTTCCCCGCCTTCGGCGAGCGGCTGCTCGCCAACGTGCGCGGTTCCGCCGATCTGGAGCAACGCGCCGTCGCCCTGGCCCGCCTCTTCGCGATGGAAGTGGCGGAGCGGATCGACGGCTTCGCCGTGCTCGTGCTCGACGACTACCACGAGGTGAACGAAAGCGCACCCGTCACGCAGTTCGTGGACGAGCTGCTGCGGCTGCTGCCGGACAACCTGCGCGTGCTGCTTGCCAGCCGCTCACTGCCGTCGCTCACCGTCTCGCGGCTGATCGTCGAGCAGCAGCTCTTTGGGCTGGGCGAGGCCGATCTGCGCTTCACGGCGGCCGAGCTGCTGACGCTGTTGCGCCGTCGGGGCGCGCAGATCGCACCCGAGCAGGCGCGCGAACTGGCCGAGGGCGCCGAAGGCTGGGTCGCGGGCTTCCTGCTCTCCGTGCCCCGCCTCTGGGAGGGGCTGGTCGGCGGGCTGATCGCGGCGCGCGGTGGTGAAGGTCCGCTCTACGACTACCTGGCCGCGGAGGCGTTCGACCGGCAGCCCGCCGAGATCCAGCGTTTCTTGCTCGCCACGGCGACGCCGGAGCGCGTCGATGCCGGGCTCTGCCGGGCGTTGCTCGGCGCCGGCAACTGGGCGGCGATGCTGGACCGGGTGGAGTTCGTCGGCCTCTTCGTGCACCGGCTCGAGACGAGTCCGGCCGACTTTCGCTACCACCAGCTTTTCCGAGCCTTCCTGCAAACGCGGCTGCGGCGCACCGAGCCGGCCGAGTTTCAGCGTTTGCACGGCGTGGCGGCGCGGGTGCTGGCGGCGCGAGAAGAGTGGGCGGCGGCGCTGCAGCACTTTCTGACGGCTGGCGACCCGTTCGCGGCGGCGGAGCTGGTGGCGCGGATCTACCCGCGGCTGGAGCAGAGCGGCCGCTGGCGCGCCCTGGCGGAGGTGGTCACCGCTCTGCCGGAGGAGGCGGTCGCAGCGCAGCCGGCCGTGAGCCTGGCCGGCGCGCGCGCAGCACTGCTGATTGGTGACCTCGGGCGCGCCGAGCGATTCGCGCTCGTCGCGGTCGAGGCGGGCCGCACGGCGGTCGATGCGCTGCTGGAGGCCAAAGGGCTCGCGGCGCTTGGCAACGTGCGCCGGCTGCAGGGGCGCACGCGGGAGGCGCTCGACGTGTTGAATCGTGTGCTTGCGCTGGCGCCCGCGGACCCCGCGCTGGTGGCAGCCGTACGCCGCGACCACGGCAAGTGCCTCGGCGTGCAGGGCGACTTCGCGGGCGCCGCCGCCGAACTCGGCGCTGCACTCGCCTTTTTCGACGGGGCGGGCGACGAGCAAGAGGCCGCGCGCGCGGAGTTTGGGTTGGGCATGGCGTTGACGCAAACCGGGCGGCTGCCGCAGGCGATCGCGCACTACGAGTCCTGTCTTGCCCGCTGGCTGCGGCTTGGCGATCCGAACATGCAGGCCGAGATCCTCAACTCTCTTGGTTGGGCCTACGGCAACCGCGGTGAGTATGCCCGCGCCCGCGAGCTGTTGTTGGAAGGTCTGCGTCTGGCGCGAGAAGCCGGCAACGACTCCATCGAAGGTCTGACGCAGCACTCGCTGGGCGAGATCCTGTTGCAGACTGGCGACCTGGCGGGCGCCCGCGAGGCATTCGAGCGCGGCCTGGCGACGATGCAGAACCTGGGATCGCTCTGGGCCGTCACCGCCCTCTACGACTCGCTGGCGCTGACGACCGCCTTCGCAGGCGATCTCACGCGCGCCGAAGAGCATGCGCACCACGCCCTGAGCCTCGCCCGCCGCCAGGAGTCGCACTATCTGGCGGCGATCTGCTCGTTCACCCTCGGCGCGATCGAGAGCCGGATGGGCAGGCCGCAGGCGCTCGCCACGCTGCTCGGCGCAGCGGATGCGCTCACCAGTATGGGCGCCCCGCGCGAGACGGCCCGTGCTCATCTGTGGCTTATGCAGGCGCACTATACCGCCGGTGCGCACGAAGCGGCCAATCGCCACCTGCGCGACGCGTTGTCGCTCGCTGCCGAGCTGGGCAGCGATTCCGTATTCGATCTGCACGCGCGTTGGGACGCGGCGCCGCTGCTGGCCGCTGCCGCAAGCGGCGTCGAGCCGGTGCGGATCGAGGCCGTGCTCGCGCGGGCGGGCCGGATCTTGCCCACGGCCGCCTCCGCACCCGTCGCCGGCCTGCCCGCGCTGACGGCACGCGCCTTCGGTCCGGGAGCGCTGCTGATCGACGATGAGCGGTCCCTGGACTTCGCCTGGGACAAGGCGCGTGAGCTGTTCTTCTTTCTGCTGCACGGCGGCCCGCGCCGCCAGGAGCAGATCCTGAGCGCACTCTGGCCGGAGTCGGCGCCGGACAGAGCACGAGCCAGCCTGCACACCGCCGTATACCGGCTGCGCCACGCAATCGGGCACAAGGATGCGATTATGCTCTCGGCCGGCGTCTACCGGGCAAACGAAGAGCTGATCGTGTCCTATGACGTGCGCGCATTCGAACGCCTGTTGCAGGAGTCGTCAAGCGCCGGCGGCGACCAGGCGGTGACACTGCTGGACCGCGCCGTTGCACTCTACACGGGCGCGTTTCTGGAGCAACTCGAGGCCGAGTGGTGCGCCGAGGAGCGCGATCGGCTGGAGCAGCGCTATCTGCGCGCGCTTGAGCGACTCTCCGACGCGCATGCCGCTGCCGGCGAGCTGACCGAGTGCGTCGCCGCCGCCGAACGGCTGTTGGCGCGCGATCCGCTGCGTGAATCGGCGTACGCCCGCATCATTCGCGCCTGCCTGCGCCTCGGCGACCGCGCCGGCGCCCTGCGTGTTTACACGCGCTGTGTCGCGGTGCTGCGGGACGAGCTCGGCATCCAGCCCGGCGCTGAACTGCAGGCGCTCGCCACGCGGCTGCGCGTGTAGCCGGCTGCTGGCGCCGCCTACCCCTGCCTCGCGCAAGCGCTCGGCTGTCCCCTCCCCACAGGGGAGGGGTTTCTCCGAGAGCTACCGCCAGACCTCGGACAACCCTTCCCCTGTGGGGAAGGGAGCTTTGGCGCCAGCCAAAGCGGGGTTAGGTACGCGGGCGCTGACAAAACGATCCCTTGTCAGCGCCACGCGATGGCTTGTCACTATTTTGTCAGCGGTGGTTGTTAGCCTCTCGTCAGATCGTCCACCGGGGCGCCGGACTGCAGATGAGGAGCCGACATGCTTGACCGAGCCGAACCGCTTACCCTGCTGCGCACGAGCCCCGTGTTCGGCGAGCCGCTGACCTGCCCGATCTGCTGCGGGGCGCTGCGGCTCGATTCGTGGTGGATCTCGCCGCATTGGCTGTGCGCTTCGGGCCACAGCTACTCGAATCTGCGCGTGCTGGACGCCGAGCTGCGCGAACAGTGCTCCTCCAACAATTTTGCGTGCGAGGAAACTGCGAGTGCTGTAGAGTAGGGGCGCTTGCGGATTCAGCGTTGCATGGATGCAACGCTGCCGCGACTCCGTGAGGAGTCCGCATGTCTGCCCGCGCTCCACCAGCTACCGGCCGCTCGCCTCCCACATGCTGATCCTGCTCGCGCGCCGGCCTGCCGGCCGCGGGCCTCAGAACCCCGATGAGCATCAGCCCCGTGTATGTGCCGCGGTTTGCGGCGAAGGCCGCCGCTCACCGCGGCGGCGAAAGGACGTCGGATCATGTCGTTCCTGCGCAATCATCTGCACCTGCTCCTCGCCGTGATCGCCGGCCCGGTGGCCGTGTTCCTGGCCAGCCCGCACGCCAAGGTGCTGGCCGACGGCTTCATCGGTTCCTGGGGCAGCTAGCCGGTCAAGCAAACGAAGGAGTTCACGTCATGGCCATGCAAACGTTGCAAACGATTCTCTGCCGCGCCGCCGTCGATAGCGCGTTCCTGAATGTGCTGCTTGAGGCGCCGCGCCGTGCCGTGCAGCAGTACGACCTGAGCCCGGCCGAACTGGGTGTGCTGGCCGGTTCCAGCGCGCATTCCCTCGCTGACGTCGCCGTCGCGGTGGAGGTCTGGCGCCGGGGCGATCCGGCGATGGCGCCCGTGCCGGAGCTGGCGATTGTCGCCTGATCCAACCCGGTTCGCTGTACGACCCGACCGATCGACACACCCCGTCCAAGAATTGGAGTGTCTCTGATGTCGTTCCTGCGCAATCATCTGCACCTGCTCCTCGCCGTGATCGCCGGCCCGGTGGCCGTGTTCCTGGCCAGCCCGCACGCCAAGGTGTTGGCCGACGGCTTCATCGGTTCCTGGGGCTCATGATCCGCGGCGTTGGCCGCGGCTGAAAGAGTCCGCCGCGGCGTAGTCATGTCCATCCGCCCGGCGTGACATCGTAGCTGCACGCGCCGCGGCGCGGTTGACCGTTCAACCTGTTTCGCCTGATTGCTCCCAGGCGCGCGTTGCGCCTGGTAACAGGGCAGGGTATTGATGCGCTCAAATTCCGCACGAGAATCGGCGAGCCGCGTGGAACGCGTATCGAGCGAGCGCCGGTTCGGCGCGCTCGTGCAGAACGCGCCAGACCCGATCGCGATTCTGGATGCCGAAGGCGCGGTAGAGTACATCAGCCCGTCCGCCGTGCGGGTGCTGGGCGTTGCAACCGCGGAACTGATCGGCAGGAGCTGCTTCGATCTCATCCACCCCGCCGATCGTGGCCGTTGTCGCGCCGTGTTCGGCGCCGTTGCGGGTCGTTTCGGCGCAGCGAAACGAGTGGAGGCGCGCGTTCAGGGGGACGGCGGTGAATCGCGCAACTTCGAGCTCATGTTCACCAACCTGCTGGGCGAGCCCACCGTGCACGGCATCGTCGTCAGCGCCCGCGATGTCAGCGAGCATACGCGGCGCGAACAGCTCCTGCGGCAGCGCGCGTTTTTCGACGACATCACGGGGCTGCCGAAGCGCGGCCTGTTCAGCGACCGGGTGAAACAAGCCTGCAACCATGCGCGTGCCAGCGGCGCCGTGCTGGCACTGGTACTGATCGATATCGATCGCTTCAAGGCGATCAACGACGCGCTCGGCGCAGCGGACGGCGACGTGCTGCTCGGCGCGATCGGGCGCCGGCTCGAAGGGGCACTGCGCGCGATCGACACCGTGACGCGCCTCGGCGGCGACGAGTTCGCGATCGTGCTCGAAGAGCTGACCGGACCTTCCGGACCACGCCGCGTTGCCGAACGCATCATCGAGGCGCTGCGCACACCGTTTCGCATCGCGGGGCGCGAGGTCGCCGTGACCGCGAGCATCGGCATCGCCCTGAGCGCGGGGCAGCAGGCGGAGCCGGCCGGGCTGATGCAGCACGCCGATATTGCGCTGTACCAGGCGAAGGCCGAGGGCCGTGCGAGCTTTGTCGTCTTCGACGCACAGATCGACGGACCAGCGCTCGAGCGGCTGCGCGTCGAGGCGGAGCTGCGTTACTCGCTCGAACGCGACGAGCTGCGTGTGCATTATCAGCCCGAGGTCGATGTGCTCACCGGCGTCGTGGTCGGCGTCGAGGCGCTCGTGCGCTGGCAGCACCCGTGCCGCGGCCTGCTCGAGCCGGCGGAGTTTCTTCCGCTGGCCGAAGAGACCGGACTGATCTGCGCGATCGACCGCTGGGTGCTCGAACAGGCGTGCCGGCACGCC
>CALFMN010000056.1 GCA_937879875.1 uncultured Chloroflexota bacterium
GGTGATCGATAGACGGAGGGTTGGGGCTGAAGGCGGGGCAGGTGGCTTCCCGAAACCTGCCCCAGTCTCCAGCCAGTCCGGCCCGAAGCTCCCCTCCCTCTCCCAGGATTGGGAGAGGGAGGGGTCGGGGGAGGGTGAGGGCCGAAAAGTCGTTAGTGGTCCTTCCAGGTCTTCATCAGGTGCGTGTAGGGGAAGAAGGCCGTCGGGCGGTAGTTCTCAATGTCCGAGTTCCAGAAGTACGTGCGCGTGTCCGTGCTCCAGTAGATCTGGTACTGCTGGTCGGCCAGCAGGTCCTCGATCTGCGTGAAGGTCTTCTTGCGCTCGTTCAGGTCGAACTGGCCGCGCTGCTTCTGCAGGAGGTCGTTGAGCGTCTGGTCGTTGACGTAGCTCAGGTTGATGCGGGCGCGGGTGTTGTTCGGCCCCATGAAGAACTGCTCGTACAGGTGGTCCAAAAAGTACGGCACGGCGCGGGGGCTGTGGCCGACGCCCTCGTAGTTGCCCTGATACGTGGTGCTGATGTACTGCGAGTACGGCTGCTGCTTATCGTTGACGGTGATGCCGAGGTCTTTCTTCCATCCCGCCTGCGTCAGCGACGAGGTGTCCACGTAGGCCTGCGTGTAGACAGAAGCGTCGGCGTGGTTCCAGTCGAAGGTCAGATCCTTCACGCCCGCCGCGTCGAACAGCTGCTTCGCCGACTGCGGGTCGTGCGTGTAGAACTTGGCCGATGCCCCCAGATCCTTCACCTGCCGGGCGATGCCGACGAGGCCGACGAACAGCGCCTGGTCCTCGATGCCCTCGCCGTTGGTGATCGCGTCGCGGATCGCCTTGCGGTCGATCGCCATCGACAGCGCCTGGCGCACGCGCTTGTCGCTGAACGGCGGCTTGTCCGTGCGCATGTAGATGTAGCCGCCGATGCCCTGCTGCTCGTCGTGCTTGGCATCGGGACGCTGCTTCAGGAGTTGGTCGCGCTCCGGCGGCAGGAACAGCCAGGTCAGGTCCACCGACTTGGCCGAGAAGTCGGCCACGCGCTTGGCCGTGTCGGTCACAATGAAGGTCTTGAGCTCGTCAAGATACGCGAACGGCTTGTCGTAGTAGTCGGGGTTCTTTTTGTAGCTGAGGCTGACGCCGGTTTGGTAGTCCGTGTGAATGAACGGGCCGCTGCCCACCATCTTGGTCGCGGCGGCGTCGGTCTCGGCGTGCTCTTTGGGTGAGATGTAGCCGGCGAGGTTGCCGCCGGCGATCTGCACGAAGTCGGCGTAGGGGAAGGCGAGCTTGAAGGTGATCGTCTGCGCGTCCGGCTGCTCGGTGTGGTCCACGAATGCCCAGGTGGACTTGTGCACGGACTTGTCGAAGTTCTTGTAGCGGTCGATCGCGTAGCGGATATCGTCGGACGTCAGCGCACGGCCATTGACCGGCGCCACGTTCTGATACTTGATCCCCGGCTTCAGCTTGACTGTGATCGTCTGTGGATCGACGACTTCGGGCATCGCCACGGCCAGGTCGGGCTCCATGGTGATGTCGGTTGGCGCCACGTCAGGCGTGCCGGCCTTGAAGCGGTACAGCTTGCTGTAAGTCAGGCCGTTCATATACGAGTTGAGGTAGCTCGTCTGCGTGTACGGGTCGAGAGAGGGCGGCGGCGAGCTGATCTGGAAGGAGAGCGAGCCGCCCGGCTGCGCCTGCTTCGCCGTCGCCGTGCCGGCCTGCGCCGACGGCAGCAAAGTGACAGGCGTATTGCCCTTCGCCGGCTGTGCGGCGCCCGAGTTGTTGCCGCCGGAATTGCTGCTGCCCTTGTTGTTGTTGCTGCCGCCGCAAGCCGCCAGGAACAGGGCGGTCATGCCCGCGCCGGCAGCACCCGAGCGCAGCGCCGCGCGCCGGCTCAGCCGTGCCCGCAGCCAGTAGTTGCCTTCAGCATCCATTGTCCTCGCCTCTCCTCCTCTGTGCGCCGTCTGCGATCGCGCTGCCGGCAGCCACGGGCTGCCCTGACGAGCGCTGACCTGACGCAAGCGGGTCGCCTCGTCGGCGCCCGCTGAATCCCCGTGACCATACAGCCCGCGGCCGTTCTTGACCAGCGCGGCCGACCGCGCCCGCGTGGGACGCGCTACGACCCGCGCAGCCGCGGATCGAGCGCATCGCGCAGCGCGTCGCCGAACATATTGAACGCGAGCACGGCCACGCTGATCGCCACGCCCGGAATCACCGCCGTCCACCAGCCCTGCTGCCAGACCGAGCGCGTGTCCTGCAACATCTTGCCCCAGCTCGGGTGCGCATCTGTGGCGATGCCCAGACTGAGGAAGCTGAGCGCCGCTTCCGCCAGAATCGCGTTGCCGATCTGGATGCTGGCGATCACGATGATCGGCGCCGACACGTTAGGCAGCACGTGGCGGAACATGATGCGCGTGTGCGAGCTGCCCAGCGCCTGTGCCGCCTCGATGTACTGCAGGTTGATCACGCCCAGCACGGCGCTGCGCACAATGCGTGCCGTTACCGGCGCGATGATGATACCGATCGCCAGGCTGACCGTGAGGAACGTAGCATGAAAGATGCTGAGGAAGAAGATCGCCAGGATCAGCGGCGGGAACGCCATCACGGTATCGATCATCCGATTGATGGCCATATCGGCCCAGTCGCGCGCGTAGCCGCTGATCAGCCCGAAAAACGTGCCCAGCAACGTGCCGACGAAGACCGAGGCGAAACCCACGCCAAGTGAGATCTGGCTGCCGACGATGATGCGGCTGAACATGTCGCGGAAGAGATTGTCCGTGCCGAACGGGTGCGCGGCAGAGGGCGGCTTCAACTTCGCCGCGGGAAAGAGCGCGTCCGGCGCCGACGGAGCGAGCTGGTGCGCGAAGATCGCAATCAGGATCAGCAGAATACAAAGCAGCCCGGCGACGGCGCCCACCGGCCGCCGCGCGGTGAAGCGCCACAGCCCGCGCCAGATATTGCGGCGCTGGGCCAGCGCCGAAGGGGCCATCGGTTGCTGAATGACGGTCGTCGTTGTCGTCATCACGCGTACCTGATGCGCGGGTCAAACCACGCGTAACTGATATCGACGAGCAGATTGATCAAGACCAGCACCGTAGCGAAGAAGAGCACCAGCCCTTGCACAACTGGATAGTCCTTGATCAGCACGGACGCCAGCGTCAGTGAGCCGAGGCCCGGCAGGCTGAAAATCGACTCCAGCACGACCGTGCCACCCAGCAGAAAGCCGAACTGCACGGCGAACAGTGTGATCACCGGAATCATCGCGTTCTTCAGCGCATGACGTGTCACGACCACGCGCCCGACGAGCCCTTTCGCTCGCGCCGTGCGTACGTAGTCCTGGCGCAGCACTTCGAGCATCGAGGAGCGCGTGATGCGGGCCAGGCTCGCGCTCAATGCCAGGCCGAGCGCGATCGCCGGTAAATACAATTGCTGCAGGTTCTTGGCCGGATCGATCCAGATGTCCGTGTAGCCCGGTGGCGAACTGTAGCCCCACCACTTGGCCGGATAGATGATCAACATCGTGCCCAGCCAGAAACCGGGAATGCTGAGCCAGCCGATCGTCAGCAGCCGCAGGCCGTAATCTGCCGGGCGATCGCGGCGGATGGCGGAAATGATCCCGATCGGCAGCGCCAGCACCGTGGCGAAGGCCGTGGCCAGCACCGCCAGTTCCAGCGTGAGCGGGATGCGCGTGCGGATCTCCGGCCAGACCCTGCGCTTGCTGATCAGCGCCGTGCCGAAGTCACCGTGCAAGACGCCGCCCATGTAGCGCAGGTACTGTGTCACCACCGGCTTGTCCAGGCCGAGGCCATGCTTGATCGAGGCGCACTGCTTCGCATCGACATCCGGCGCTGCCGTCACAATCTTGCAGACATCGCCGGGAATGATGCGCACCGCGGAGAAGACGATGATGCTCACGACCCAGAGCACGAGCACCGCGAGCAGCAACCGTTTGACAATGTACTTGGTCACCGCGCGCCTCTCTGCTCACCCACACCGCATGCTGCGCGTTGGATCAGGTCGCCGCGAACAAGCCGCCGCCCCGGACTGGCTCTGCCAGCGCCACGGACGGCGGACAATCGATGACCCAGCATAAACGTGGTCTCGGCGCACAGTCAATGAAACGTTTTCAGCACAGGCAGATTTCGCTACATCCGCGGCCGCACTGTCCACGACCGTGCGCCGCGCGGCCGGCCAGTACCCTATCGGTTACGGATTGGTGGTGTTCGGATGGAATCACGGCCGGCCGCCGGTGGAGTTACGACGCGCCGCGCAGGCGTGGGTCGAGCACGTCGCGCAGGGCGTCGCCCAGCATGTTGAAGGCGAGCACGACGATGCTGATCGCCAGGCCCGGAAAGACCGAGACCCAGACGGCGATCGTGACGACCGTGCGCGCCGCTGCCAGATCCGCCCCCCACGACGGGTTCGGCGCCTGCGTGCCCAGCCCCAAAAAGCTGAGCGCCGCCTCGGCCAGAATGGCCACGCCGATCTGGATGGAGGCGATCACGATGATCGGCGCCATCACGTTCGGCAGGATGTGATGCCAGATGATGCGCAGGTCGCTGGCGCCGACCGTCTGCACCGCCTCGATGTAAGTGTTGGCACGCACGGTCAACGCCGCGCTGCGCACGATGCGCGCCGAGGCCGGCGTAATCACGATCGCGATGGCGATGATCACGTTGCGCAGGCCGATGCCCAGCACCGCCGCCACCGCGATCGCCAGGATCAGCGGCGGGATGCTGAGAATCGCGTCCATCACGCGCTGGATCACGAAATCCGTCACCCCGCCGAAGTAACCGCTGACGATGCCGAAGGCCGCGCCCACCAGCGTGCCGAACGCCACCGAGAGCAGGCCGACCTCGAGCGAGGGCCGCGCCCCGGCGATCACACGGCTGAGGATGTCGCGTCCGATTTGATCCGTACCGAACGGGTGCGCCGCCGAGGGCGCCTGGCGGGTGATCAAGCCGTTGGGCTTGACCGGATCGTAGGGGCTGATCAGCGGCCCCACGATCGCCGCCACCACCAACAGCAGAATGATCAACGCCGAGACTGCGCCCAGCGGCTTGCCACGTGCGATTCTGCCCAGCCGGCGCAGGAGATCCTGTCCGCCGCGCTCATGCCTCGCCAGCTCCGGCACGGACGCCGCCGGTAACGTCGCCGCTGAGAGTGGGGTCCGATCACGCGCCATGCTGTCCTCTTGTCATCTCATTGCGGCGCATCGGCTGATCGGGATCGCTGCTGGGCTCGCCGGCCGAAGTAGCCGGCTACGACCGGCGGCGCCTGCTCACGCGTAGCGGATGCGCGGATCCAGATAGCCGTACGAGAGATCCACGACCAGGTTGATCAGCAAAAAGCCCACGGCAAAGATCAGCACGATGCCCTGCAACATCGGATAGTCGCGCTGGGTGATGGCGTTGAACGTGTACTGCCCCAGCCCCGGCAACCGAAAGATCAGTTCGATGATCACGGTACCGCCCAGGATCAGGCCGAGTTGGATGCCGAACAGCGTCACCACCGGGATCAGCGCGTTCCTCAGTGCGTGGCGCATCACCACCGACAGCTCACGCAGCCCCTTCGCCCTCGCCGTGCGGATGTAGTCCTGGCGCAGCACATCCAGCATCGACGAGCGAATGAAGCGCATCAGGCTGGCAGAAAACGCCAGACCAATCGCGATCGACGGCAGGAAAAACTGCTGGAAGTTGACCCAGGGATCGTGCACAAAGGGCACGTAGCCACGCCCCGGCGGCGCCCACTTAAACCAGATCGCCGGCAGTGCGATGAACAGCTCAGCGATGAAGAAGCTGGGCACCGACAGCCCCGCGACCGAGAACAACCGCACGGCGTAATCCAGCAAGCTCTCCTGCCGCGCCGCGCTGACGATGCCGCAGGGCACGGCGATCAGCGTTGCAATCGCCATTGAAAGCAGCGCCAGCTCTATGCTTACTGGCAACGCCTGCTTGATCGTGTCCATCACCGGACGTTTCGAATAGAAGGACGTGCCGAGATCTCCGGTGACGACGTGGCCGAGCCAGCGGAAGTACTCGGTGTACCATGGCCGGTCGAGCCGCAGGTCGTGGCGCGCCGCCTTGAGCTGCGCCGGCGAGGTTAACAACTGTCCCTGCACCACCTGCGCCGCGTCGCCGGGAATGATGCGCACCAGACCGAAGACGATGAACGTCGTCAGGATCACGCTGATGATCGTGAAGGCAAAGCGTTTGACGATATAGTCGAGCATGGCGCGTCGGTCCTGTGCGCGCCCGCGGCAGGCGAGCGCCGGCCAAGGGGCTCTACTTGGAGAACCAGGTGGTCTCGAACTCGGAGTACGGGAACCAGGACGAGGCGCGGTAGTTCATCACGTTCTTGGCGCGCGCCCAGTAGCGGTCGACGGTAACGTCGTAGACGCGGTACATCTGGTCTGACAGATACTTTTGGATGTTATAGAAGATGTTGATCCGCGCTTGCTTGTCCAGCTCCTGCCGCTCTTTGGCGATCATCGCCTGCAGGTCTTTGTCGTCCGAGTGGTCCTGATAATAGATCGAGCCCGGCGTGTAGAAGTAGCCGACGAACGGGTCGGGGTCGTCGAACAGGCCGCGCGGCCCGTACGAAATACCGTCGAAGTCGCCTTTGAACACGGAGGTCAAATACGGCGCGTACTCGACCTGCCGCGCCGTTGCGTCGATGCCGATCTCCTTCAAATAGCTCTGCACGAGCTGGAACGCCTGCACGAAGGCGGCGCCGTAGACGGCGGTATAGTTGAACGTCGTCTTGATGCCGTCCGCGTGGCCGGCCGCTGACATGAGCTGCTTGGCCGCCTGAATGTCGCGCTTGTAGTACTTGGCCAGGTCGCCCAGCTGGTCCACGCCGAGCGAGTAGTCCTTGAAGTAGATCGGGATCGGCAGATCGGTAGCGCCCTTGCCTTTGCCGATCGCCTGGATCAGCGCCGGCCGGTCGATCGCCAGCGACATCGCCTGGCGCACGCGCTTGTCATTGAACGGCGGCTGATCCAGCCGCATGTAGATGTAGTCGGAGGCGCCCGGTGTGTCGTCGAAGTTGTAGTCGTTGCCGTTGCTGCTCTTGAGCTGGTCATACTCGTCCGCGATCAGGATCCAGGAGATGTTCGCCTGCCGCGACTGCACGGCCTGCAAGCGGGCGCCGGTGTCGGGAATGATCAGCCAGTCCACTTCGTCGACGAACGGCAGTTGCTGGCCGAACTGATTCTTCTTCCAGTAGGCAGGGTTCTTCTTGAAAACGGCGCGCACGTTCTGCTCGTGGCTGCTGAGCATGAACGGCCCGGTACCGATCAGCGTCGTCTTGAGGTTGCCCGCCTCGCCGACCTCTTTTGGCTCGATGTAACGGTTGAAGCCGCCGACGATCAGCGTGAGGAAGTTGGCGCTCGGGTTCTTGAGCGTCATTTTGACCGTCTGTTGGTCTGGAGTCTCAATCTTATCGATAACGTTGAAGTCGGCCTTGTCCAGCGACTTCGGATCGCTCGTCGCGTAATCGTAGAACCATTTGATGTCGTCGGCCACGAGCTGGCGGCCGTTCATCGGCGCCACGTTCTGCCACTTGACGTCGGGGCGCAGCTTGAAGACGTAGGTCTTGTTATCCGGCTGCTCCGGCGCCGCGGTGACGAGATCGGGCACCACGGTGGTGTCCACCGAGTCCGGATACTGCGCCGTGCCGTTGCGGAAGGTCAGCAGCCCGTTGTAGACGAGGCTGATGAAGCCGCTGATCGAGTAAGACTGAAAGGTGACGAGATCGTAGTTGGGCGGATTGGCGTTGAAGGCGAAGGAGATCGTGCCGCCGGCCTTGCCGTTGCCCTCGCCGGCGTTGGCCACCGCGGCCGTGGCGCTGCCCTGCGCGGCGCCCGAGGGCGTGCCGGCGGGCTTCGCGCCTCCGCCTGCGACCGTCGCGACGGCGTTGTTGGATGCGGTCTTGTTATTGTTGCTGCTGCTGCAGGCCAGGCCGTAGGCCGCGGCCATGCTCATGCCGCCCAGCGCACCGGCGCGTAGCGCAACCCGTCGCGTGGTCCGTCGCCGGATCAGTTGTTGCCAGTAGCCGCTTTCCTCCATGTCCCAAACTCCTTCGGGCACGGCGGGGCGTTCCGTCTGGTAACGGCGCGCCGACGATCGTGCCGGCGTCCCGCCGTAAGACAATAGCACGTTCAGCTTCGTTCGGCGCAGTGACTCCCGCCGGTCGGGGCCGCTACGTCTGCAGCCAGGCCACCGTCAGCGATGCGCCAGTTGCGCAGCGGTTCCGCCCACGCGTAGCCGCGGCCGATCGCGGGCGCATAGACGCGGGAGGGCGCAGCGCGCAGGATCTATCAGGCAACCGGAGGGCCGCTCGGCGGATACGGCTGCCGCTCTGAGTGGCGCCGGTCCTGTATGCACGCCGAACTGGCGCTGCTGCACCGCGGTCGTGGCAGTGCGGCGACCCGGTCTAACTGCACGCGGCCGGATCATCGGCGGGCGAAGCGGGCACCGGCGTTCGGGCCAGCGCGCCGGCCGTCGATGCGGGATCGGCCGCCGCGGCCAGCAGCTTGGCGTCCTGCAGCTGCGCCCAGCCGGCGAGCTGGTCGCCGTCCGGCGGCGCGTCGTAGGCGATCGCCTCGACGTACACCGCCAGTTCGCCGCGCATGAACACATCCTCGCTGACGGTGTACCAGGCGCCGCGGCCGGCATCGAAGTCGCTCCACATTGCGGCGGCGTCCACATCGCCGGCGCCGAGCGAGCCGAGCGACTGGAAGTTGGGCTTGTCGCCGTTGAGTGCGCCGAGCACCTCGCCGTTCGCCACACCGGCGCGCACGCGTGGCAGGCAAACCGCGTCCGGATGCGGCGCCGAAAGAATCAGCAAGAGCAGGGTTTCAGGCTCGCCAGCGGTGACGAAGATGCGCGTGCGCTGCTCGCGTACGTCCGCAGGCGAGGCAGGCGGAGAGCCGTCGCCGGTGAGGGTGAAGCCGGGCAGATCGGTCTGGCCAAGCATGACCGCGGCCAGATCGTCGCCCGTCACCGTCTGCGCCCGCGCGGGCGCCAGGTGAAACGCAACGAAGAGAGAAAGCAGCGCGGCGGC
>CALFMN010000057.1 GCA_937879875.1 uncultured Chloroflexota bacterium
GCCTCACGACCAGCCACGGAACGATGGTTCGAACATTTTTCAGACACGCTCTAGTTGTGGGGGATTCTGCGAAGGGTGCGAGGCAGCCATCTGGAACATTCTGGCCTAATTAGGCTGCTTTCAATCATGGCGGTTCGCTCACCCGCTTCGCAACTGCGTGCGCTGAGCGGCGAGTCAGGGTGCTCCTTACTGCCACAGCCGGTGCGGTTAAGCTGACGCCGATGGGTCATGCTCCGCCGGATCGCCCCTTTCGCTCCAGGATTGGGGGAAAGGGGCGGAGGATAGAGGGCCGAATGCCGCCCGCGGCGCCGTCGGGTACGGTGTGGCCGTCGTCGCGCCGCAGCAGCGCCGGGTTTTGCGCCGCGAGACCGGCGAGCAGGCGGCGGTGCTCCAGTGGGCCGCCGTAGGACGCCGCGGCATCGATCGCACGGCGGTAGTAGCCCTCAAGCGGGTAGTCGCGGTAGTAGCCGACGCCGCCGGTGACCTGATGCGCCAGCCGCAGCAGCGCCGGAATCGCCTCGCTGGCCTTCGCTTTCGCCATCGCGATTTCACGCGCGGCCGGCAGACCTTCGTGCAGGCGCCAGGCCGCCTGCGCCACCAGCAGCCGCGTGGCGGTCAGGTCGCGCAGCATATCGGCGCAGTGGTGCTGCACGGCCTGAAAGCTGCCGATCGGCCGGCCGAACTGCGAGCGTATGCGTACATAGTCGAGCGTGAGATCCAGCGCCGCGCGGCCGATGCCCGCCAGCTCGGCCGCGCGCAGTGCCGCGCCGTGCAACAGCAACCGCTCCAGTGCCTCCGCAACCAGCGCGCCCGCGGCCAGCGGCGCATCGATGGCCACGCTGGCGAAGCGAACGGCGTCCTGATAGTCACCGCCGGCGCTGCGCAGCGTCTCGACGCGCACGCCCTCGGCCTGGCGCGGCACGAGCACCAGCGCCGGCTCGCGCTCACCCTCGCCGGTGACCGCACTCACCAGCAGCGCGTCGGCAGCGACGGCAAATTCGACGAACAGCTTCTCGCCGTCGAGCCGCCAGCCATCGCCGGCGCGCGTGAAGCTGCTCGTCTGCGATCGGTCCGGCAACGGCGCATCCACGACGACTGGCACGGCGAGTACGCGCCCGGCGGCGAGGTCGATCAGCAGATCGCGCCGCTGCTCCGCCACGCCCGCGTCGCGCAGCAGCCAGGTGACAAGCACTGCGGCGACGAACGGCGTCTGCACGCCCGCCGCGCCCTGCGCCTCCGCCAGCGTGAAGGCGCTGAGCACGCCGTTCGCGGGACCGTCCAGCGCGGGCGGCAGGCAAACATCCAGCCAGCCGAGCGCCGCCATCTCCCGCCAGAGCGTGCGCCGATCCGCCTCGCGCCGCTCGCGCAGAAAGCGCACGGCGTTCCGATACAGCAGCTCCTGCTCCTCGCCCAGCAGCGACGGCAGCTCTACTGGCACACCCCCCATTCCCTTCTACGCCCTTCGCCCTACGCCCTAATCCCTCGGCAGTCCCAGCCCGCGCGCCGCGATCACGTTGCGGGTGATGTCGAAGCCGCCGGCGGCGAAGTGGTAGTAGAGGTGGTCGCGCTCGTCCTGCTCGAAGACGCCGCCGGCCGGGGCGTAGGGCGAGCCGGCCTGGAGCGGAGCGAACGGGCCGAAGACTTGCATCGCGGCGGCCTCGATCGCGCGCTGCGTCTCGCGCTTGAAGATCAGCGCCAGTGAGGTTTCGTACTGCGGCTCGCTGCCGGCTTTGCGCAGCGAATCCAGCCAGTTCGCCGAGAGCGCGACGACCTCGGCTTCGATCGCAAGACGGGCGAGCAGATCCGCTGCCGCCGCATCCTCGCGGGCGCGGTTGGCCGTGGCCACAAGCAGTTCATCGAACGCGCCTTCGACGGCGCCGGGACTGGCGAGCATGGCCCGCTCGTGGTCGAGCGCGCCCATAATCATGCGCCAGCCCGCGTTCAACTCGCCGACCAGCAGCGCCCGCGGCACTTCCACGTCGTCAAAATAGACGGCGTGGTGCAGCCAGCCGCCGACCGTGCGGCTCGCGGTAATTGTGAGGCCGGGGCTCTGCATATCCACGATGAACAGCGAGATGCCGCGGTGCTTCGGCGCATCTGGATCGGTGCAGGCGGCCACCCAGCCGTAGTCGGCCATGTGGGCGCTGCTGGAGAAGGCCTTCTGCCCGCGCAGCACGAACGTATCGCCGTGCGCCTCGGCGCGCAGTCGCAGGCCGGCCAGATCGGATCCGGCTTCGGGTTCGCTGTAGCCGAGGAAGAACTCGATCTCGCCGCGGGCCAGACGCGGCAGGAAGGCCCGCTTCTGCGTCTCGTCGCAGTAGCGCAGGATCGAGCGCGGCAGGAAGCTGATCGTGCCCGTGTCCAGGTTCGGGCCGCGGTGGTACTCGATCTCGCGCACGACGATCGCGTCCAGCGAGGGATCGCGCCCCCGCCCACCGTACTCCACCGGCCAGGAGAGGCCGATGAAGCCGGCCGCGCCCAGCCGCCGGTGAAACGCCTTTGAGAAGGGCACACTCCAGCCGCCGAGCTGGTCCGGCTCGTGGTGCTCGCGGCGTGCCTCAGGCGTCAATTCGCGGCGCAAAAAGGCGCAAACCGCAGCGCGCAGGGCGCGCTGCTCAGGCGTGTCGGCAAAGCGCATGGCGCCGTTCGGCTCGTATTCGCGCTCGGAAGCCATGCGCAGAGCTTATACCACGCGGCCGTCACTGCCGTGAGGAGCGGGCTGGGGTTCGGAGTTGCGCGGACGGCAGCGGGCTGCGGGGCACCTAACCCTGACCTCGCAAGCGAGGTCTGTCCCTTCTCGAAACTGGAAGGGTTTGGGCTCGAGGACACACGTTGGGAAGGGAGAAGGACCCGCCGCGCGTCCCACAAGGACACCCGAGCCCCGCCGCCGTCGCGCGGCGTAGGGAGCGCTCCAGAAGTCCCTTTCCCGGCTCGGGAAGGGACAGACCTGGCTTCAGCCAGGGCAGGGTTAGGTGCCCCGCCGCGGCCGCCTACGCGGGCGACGCCGGCGGCGCGGCGCTGTAGACGTCGAGATCGAGCCGGCCCACCGGCTTGCCGTCGACTTCCAGCACCACGCTGTAGGTGCCCGGCCCGGAAAAGCTCAGGTCATAGAAGAGCTGCACGAGCATGGTGCGGCCCTCCAGCCCGAACTGCACCGGCGTCTCGTTGGTCGAGACCACGATCTCGCTCTGCGGCGACCAGACGGTAACGATGCCCGTGGCTCGCTCGTTCGGCTGGCCGCGCAGCGCGAAGGCGATCCACATGACTTTGTGGACCGCCGGGAACTGCATCGCCCCGACGCGCTCGAAGACGCCGATGAACGAATATTTTCCCGCCGCGTCGATCAAAAAGTGGTCGCAGAACAGGCCCCAGAGAAAACGCGGCCGCGAGCCGCCCGCCTCAAGCGTCACGGAAAGACGCCGCGCGTGAGAAACGCCTCGGCCACGCGGCGCACGCCCAGCATGTTCGCTGCATCGCGCATCGTCACGCCCTCGCGTTCTTGAAGCGCGTGGACTTCGGCGAAGGCGCGCGTCATGATGCGGTGCAGCTTGACGTTGACCTCGTCCTCTTCCCAGAAGAAGGACTGCAAATCCTGCACCCACTCGAAATAGGAGACGACCACGCCGCCCGCGTTGGCGAGGATGTCCGGCACGACCGGAATGCCGTTACCGGCGAGGATCGCGTCGGCTTCGGGTGTCGTCGGCCCGTTGGCGCCCTCGACGATCAGACCGGCGCGAATCTTGCTCGCGTTGCGCGTGGAGAGCTGGCTCTCCATCGCCGCGGGCACCAGCAGATCGACCGGCAGCTCCAGCAGTTCCTCGTTGGTGATGCGGTCCGCGCCGGCGATCGCCTGCGAGAGCGGCAGCCTGCGCTCTTTCGCGGCGATCAGCTCCTCGGCGGAGAAGCCGGAGGCGCGGTAGATGCCGCCCTCCACGTCGCTCACCGCGACGACGCGCGCGCCTGCCTGCGCCATCAGCTTCGCCGTGACCGAGCCGACGTTGCCGAAGCCCTGCACGGCGACGCTGCTGCCTTCGAGCGTGCGGCCGAGCGTGCGCACGGCTTCCTGCGAGATGTAGAGCAGGCCGCGCCCCGTAGCTTCAACGCGCCCCTGCGAGCCGCCGATGCTGATCGGCTTGCCCGTGACCACGCCGGGCACGGAGTGGCCGGCATTCATGGAGTAGGTGTCCATGATCCAGGCCATGATGCGCATGTCGGTGCCCATATCGGGCGCGGGGATGTCGCGCTCTGGGCCGATGATGATGCTGATCTCGGCGGCGTAGCGGCGGGTCAAGTTCTCCAACTCGTTCAGCGTCAGCGCCCGCGGATCGACGGCGACGCCACCCTTGGCGCCGCCGAAGGGCAGGTTCACCACCGCGCACTTCCAGGTCATCCACATCGCCAGGGCGCGAACCTCGTCGAGGCCCACTGAGGGGTGGTAGCGGATGCCGCCCTTGCACGGCCCGCGCGCCTGGTCGTGCTGCACGCGATACCCGGTGAACATGCGCACGCTGCCGTCGTCCATCTTCACGGGGAAGTTGACGGACAGCTCGCGCTTGGGGTGGCGCAGCACTTCGGCGACCGAGGGCGAGAGGTGCAGCCGCTCGGCCACGGCGTCGAACTGGGCAACGGCGGTACGGTACGCGCTGGCGCTTTCGGGGGGTGGGGCGGGCTCGCTGGGCTGCACGGCGCTCGTGGTCATTCACTGCCCTCCGCGCACGTTACGGGTGTGTTTCCAGCATAGCACGGCCGTTCAGCCATGCCGGGGCGGAGAATGGCTGAAGCGTAGCCCGTGCGGGTGAAGCCGGTCACAGCCTCGGCGACGCAGTGTGCCGCAGCGCGCCCGCGGGTGCAACGGGCGCGCGCCGTGTGCCCTGCAACCCGTTGCTAGCTCGACCTTCTTGCGAGTCTCCTCCGCCCTGTGAGGGTATGAGGGCCAGGCGCGGCTGCTCAGCCTTTCACGCCCCAGAACAGCATGCGGCGAAAGGGGTAGAAGTACGGCGCCTGCTCGCCGATGCGGGCCAGCAAACGCGCCCGATATGCCGCCTGGAACGCCTCGGCCCCGGCCGCGTCCAGCCGGGAGAGATACGCGCCAAGGCTGGTGCCCTTCACCCATTCCACGACATCGGCCGACGACGGCAGCTCATGGCCGTAGATCTTCTCGAAGCAGACCTGATCGCGGAAGCCGTACTCGTACAGCAGCTCAGCGTAGCGCTCCAGCGGCAACGCCTCGCTGCGGCGCACAAAACCGTCGAGCTGTGCGCGAAAGGGCGGCTCGGCGGCCAGTGCCTGCGCCTCGACGTGCGAGGGGTGCGCCTCGTTATTCGGTAACTGCACGGCGACCTGCGCCCCTGGCTGCAGCGTGCCGAGGATGCGCCGCATCAGCCTTTCGTTGTCCGGGATCCACTGAAACGCGGCGTGCGAGAAGACCAGGTCGTAACCCGAAAAGTCTGCGAGGTCCGCCATGTCCTGCCGTGCGAAGCTCAGATGGGCACCGGCGCGAGGCGCCGCCTGCTCCAGCATCGCCGCGGAGGAATCGGTACCAAGCAGCGTTGCCTCGGGCAGGCGCGCGGCCAGCAGGGCGGTCAGCTCGCCCGTGCCGCAGCCCAGGTCGATCGCGCGGATGCCGGGTCGCGGCTGAATCAGCGCGACGAGATCGAAGAACGGCAGCATGCGCTGAGCGCGGAACTTGTTGTACTGGCCGGGGTTCCACTGCTCGGTCTGCACCATCGGCGCGCTCCTGTGCCATTGCATTTCCTGTATTATATCTGTATTTCACACAGGAGCATAAGCTGCCGCATGGCCCTCATAACCCCCGCCCCCTTCTCTCCCATATCGCTCGTCGAACGTGGCAG
>CALFMN010000058.1 GCA_937879875.1 uncultured Chloroflexota bacterium
CAGACCCCAGAACCGCCAAGCCCGCAGTGGTGGAGCCCTAGCTCGTTCTCGCGCGGCTTCCGTTGCCTGCTCTGCCTCGTCTGGCATCCTGCGCCCCGCGCCCTTCCGTGGTAGCATGGCTGGCGCGGCGGCGCTGAGCATGGGACCGCCGCGGCAGAGGAGGGCGGAGCGATGCCAAAGGCAGTCTGGTTGGTGGCCACGAAATGCACGGACCCGGCTCGCGAGGAGGAGTTCAACCGCTGGTACGACGGCACCCATCTGCCGGACCTGCTCGCCGTGCCCGGCATCACCGCCGCGCGGCGCTACAAGCTGAGCGGGCCGGCCAATCCGAAGGAGCCGGACGCGCAGTACCTGGCGATCTACGAGATCGATTCCGAAACCCCGGAGGCTGTGACCGGTCCGGGCCTGCAGGAGCACCGGCCACGCTGGATCGCCGCCGGCCGCATGATCGACTGCATCCAGGCGACCTCGATGACGAATTACCGGCAGATCGGCAAGCACGCCGACGCGACGAACACGGCGAAGGCCGTGCTGCTGGTCAAGACTGCCTGCTCGGACCCGGCGCGCGACGCCGAGTTCAACCGCTGGTACGACGATGTCCACATCCCCGACGTGACCAGCGTGCCCGGCGTGATTCGGGCGCAGCGCTACAAACTCTCCGGTCAGCCCAGCAAGACGGAGCCGGAGGCGCAGTATCTGGCGGTCTACGAGTTCGACACCGACGATACGAAGAGCGTGAGCCGGGCGGTTGGCGCGAAGATGCCCGAATGGACGGCGGCCGGCCGCATCATCGACTGCCTGCAGATCGTCTCCGCGGTGAGCTTCGTCGCTGTCGGCGCCCGCCAGCAGGCGAAGGCCGCGGCCGCCGGCGACTGAGCGGCGGGTCTGCCCGACGTGCGACGGTTTGCAGAGCCCGCGGTCGGCGCCGGGGAGGTGTGCGGAGCGTGCGATTGGCGCGTACTCCGCCCTCGTGGACAGTTCGGGGAAAGGAGCAGTGCTGTGGCGAAGGTGATCGATTGCGGCAAGGTGAACCCGGCGTCCGGTTGCGGCCACATCATCAAAGGTGAAACCGAGGAAGAGGCGCTGCGTCTCGCCGCCGAGCACGCCAAACAGCGCCACGGCCTTGAGCCAACGCCTGAGCTGCTGCAAGCTGTCAAAGCGCAGATGACCGACGCGTAATGCGCTCCCACCAGCGGCAGAGGAACGCGGCCCGGTCGCTCGCTTGCGACCGGGCCGCGTTCCTCTGCCCTTTGTTCCCTAATCCCTAATACTACAGCAGCACTTGCTGTAGACGCGGTGATCGGAGGCGTCACTCACGCTCAAGGGCACTGCACGAGGAGCGGAGCTGCCGACGGGCTCAGGCGTGAGCGGGCGGCAGCCGGCGAGAACTGCGGCTGTAGTACTAACCCCCAATCCCTATCCCCTGTACCCTGTACGCTGTCACCTGCGACCGGAGGGCACGGACCATGGCAAGCACGTCGGCGGCGTTGTCGCTCGATTGGGACGCGCTGGAGCGCGAAACGGTCGAGTTGCTCGGCGAATACATCCGCATCGACACCAGCAATCCGCCGGGCAACGAGGCGCTGGCCGCCCGCTGGCTGGCCGATCTGCTGCACCGCGAGGGCATCGAGAGCACGGCGTATGAGCACGCGCCGAACCGCGCCAGTCTGATCGCCCGTCTGCCCGGTTCCGACGGCAGCGGCGACGCCGAGGCGGTGATGCTGCTCAACCACACCGACGTGGTTCCTGTGGAGGCGCAATACTGGAGCGAGCCGCCTTTCGCCGGGCTGGTCAAGGACGGCTGCGTCTGGGGCCGCGGCGCCCAGGACATGAAGGGGCTCGGCATCCTTGAGCTGATGGTCTTCCTGCTGTTCAAGCGGCTGGGCCTGCCGCACCGGCGCGACCTCGTCTTCTTTGCCGTGGCCGACGAAGAGGCCGGCAGCGCCTTCGGCATCGAGTGGTTCGCCCAGCACCGCCCCGAGCTGCTGCGCGCCCGCGTGGTGATCAACGAGGGCGCGGGCGGCATGGAGAGCTTCATGGGCTCCGACCGGCCGATCTTCTCCTTCGCCGCGGCGGAGAAGTCGCCGCTGTGGCTGTGGCTGCGCACCGAAGGTCCGCCGGGCCATGGCTCGATGCCGCACGCCAACAACGCGCTCGATCGGCTGGTACGGGCACTGTTCAAAGTCACAGAGTGGCAGCGGCCGCGTCGCATTGTGCCCGAAGTCGCGCCCTTCTTCGTCGCACTGGCCGCGGCCGGCGTGCTGGAGCCAATCGAAACCGTGGAAGCGGCCGAGCGCGTGGCGCGGGAGAACCCGTTGGTCAACGCCCTGACGCTGGACACGATCAGCCTTACAAGCTGCACGGCCGGCATCAAGACCAACGTGATTCCCGCCGTCTGCGAGGCGACACTCGACTGCCGCTTGCTGCCTGGCAAGCCGGCCGAGCGCTTCATCGACGAGCTGCGGGCGCAGATCGACGACCCGCAGGTGCAGATCGAGCGGATCTTCGCCGCGGAGGGACCGTCTTCGCCGATCGAGGGCGAGCTGGTGACGGTCATCCGCGACGTGGTGCGCGAGCATATGGAAGAGGCGCTGGTGATGCCGACGGTCTGCGTCGGCTTCACCGACTCGCGCACCTTCCGGCGGCTGGGCGTGCCGGCCTACGGCTTCTCGCCCACGCTGGCCACGGAGGACGAGCGCCGCACGATCCACGGCCATAACGAGCGCATCCAGGTCGAAAGCCTGCGCCTCGGCCTGCAAATCCTGCTCGGCGTGGTGCGGCGCATGGTGGAGTGATGGAGGCCGGGCAGTAGGGGCTCACCAGCCAGCCGACTCAAGGACGCGTTGCAGTTCACGCTCAAGTGCGCCGAACGCGCTGAGATTGCGCAGCGGCGTGAAGTCATCCACAAGCTCAGCGACGCGACGCGTGTGTCTCGTCACGGGCAGTGCCTGCAACCGGCGCCCTGAAAGCCCGCTTGCGATGCGGATCGCCTCGTGCAGTACCATCTTCGGATCGGGCTCTGTCTCCACGCGGCCAGATCGGGGCAGATTGAGCGGCACCGTTCCACGAGGGTTACCAGATGCTTGTCTGATGGCAGACTCGTCGAACAGCAGCCAGGCCTCCTGCATGCGCACCGGTATGACGCATACGATGGGCGGGACGGATCCTGATCGCCGAGCACGTTCGGCAGCATCAGTAATTTCGATGTGGCGTGTCTCCAACGGCATGGTCTCTGCGTCGCGATGCACGAATAACACGTCGCAAGGACTCAGCTCTACAGCCGTGGCGATGCGATCGTGGAGCGTTTGTGGAGGCGTTCTCAGTCGGCGAAAGTCGATCCATGAGGACACGAATACCCTGCCGGGGCGTTGCTGCCGTAGTAGCCAGTTGAGGATTGGCAGTAGCGCCTGATCCAATGATCCGTCGGTGATCAGCGTATACCGCAGATCTCTCACTGCGTGGGCGCCGACCAGGGCAGCATGAGCTGCAGGTCAGATCGATCGATCACGCGACGGATCCGTCCCGCCTTGTGGTTCGCACCGTTCGCCTGTGCGCCCGGAGCGGACTCCTCAGGAGGGGCAAACGGGTTGAGATATGCCATCAAGGCGGCGCGAGACACCACACGATCAGGACCGAGCACCTGAGCTCGCCATGTATCCGGCAACGGACTGAAGCACACTCGCGGGAATCGGCGCCCATCGCGTATGGTTTCTTTAGCCTCGGCGACGAGCAGACTATCATCGGCGACCTGGCTGACGATCGCCGGCGAGTGTGTGTTCACGATCACCTGTCGCAGCGGATTGCCCGCTCCCATTGGCTGCTGTGCATCGACTGCGATATTTTGCAATAGCTGCAGTATCGCGGGAATGCGCTCCGGGTGGATGCCATTCTCCGGCTCTTCGAGGCAAATCAGGCCTTGCGACTCCTGTTCCAGCAACAGGATTGCCAGGGCAAGGAAGCGTAAGGTGCCGTCGGATAGGGCTCGGGCAGGATGAGATGTGCCCCTGCTGTCGGTCACATACAACGTGAGCAATTCACGACGATCATCACGCTCGACGCGTACTGAGCGAACGTCATCGATGAGTTCAGACAGAGTATTCGCTACCTGGGCGTAGATACCTTGTTCTGCAGCGATAGATGGGGAATCAATCGCTGCATCAGTTCGTGTCGGCCGCGCCAGCCGATACAGCGTGGCTGGCAGGTGCGCGCCATCCATCCCGAGGTGGTTACCTGCAGTGAACTCGTCCGGTTGGCGCAAAGCCGACGGCTCTAGCTGCAACAGGCGCCACGATTGCATCTCGCGGCGCGCAAGCAGGGCTGTCGGACTCTCGGCGGCCGTGGTCACGGAGAGCACGGTACGTGGCAGGCTGGTCGCGAGTCGGGAAAGCGGCCGGCCTTGGACCCGGTCTTGGTGCAGCTTGACCTGGCGTGCGGCGCCTTCATCCGTGGAAATGAAGGGCCCCCCCGATCTTCGGCCGATGATAACTGACTTCCGCCAAGACGGGAGGTGTGGGAATGGCAAGTGTTCGCGGGCGTCGCCCAAATTGATATGGACCAGTTCTTCCTTGCGCAACTCCAGCGCGCCACCGGCTGCAGCGCTCTCGTCTCGCCGGTAGCTCAGAACGATGGTGTAGCGGAGGAAGGTGATGCTCGCTTGCGCCTGCTGGCCCAGATCATCAGTACCCACCTGTGGCACGATCATCTCTGCCTCGAAGGACATCTCCGGATCCTCGTGGCTGCCCACGCGGTGGAACAGGCTCCGAAGATCGGCGGTCCGTCCTCCCTCGTCTCTCACGGAGAGCGCCGCATCGACCAGCGGCTTGTCAGCGAGCGCGCTCAGGAATCGGATCGCGTCAAACAGATTCGACTTGCCGACGCCGTTCGCGCCTGCGATGCAGGTGAATGGACCGAAGTACACATCGACATCGACAAGGTTCTTGAAGCCGTTGACTTTCAAACGGGTGAGCATTTGCAATCCCCGTGATCGCAGCGTCGCTGATGGATGTGTCATAAGGCCGAGCAACGAGTGGAAGCGCTGCGTCAGGACGATTGTAGCGATTCCCACTGGTGCGGGCCGGTAGCGGTTTGCCGGCTCGCCCGCAACGCACGGGCTCGCCTGCTCCAGCAGGCGGATGGCGCGATGTTCGGATTGATCGGGTTCGCCACGGGCAGGTAGAAGCCGTTAGTCAAATCCGCTATCCGCCGCGTGCGGTCCGGCCCGCCGTGATCCACGGGATAGACTTGAGTGACATCGAGGCAGAGGGCCTGCGAACCGTCCGTGAGCGGAACCTGACGCCTCCCCGCTCACACACCTCACACCCTGCCCACCAGCTGCCCGCCGGTTTGGGTGGCGAAGCGCGCGATGTTTTCGGCATCGCCGCCGCGCGGGGGCAGCAATACCAGGCGCTGCACACCGAGCGCCACGTACTGCCGCGCCGCGTCGAGGTCGATGCGGCCGCGCGGCGTTACGGTGATCTCCAGATCGCCCAGATCGGCCGGACGCGGATAGCGCGAGGCGGCCTCCTTCAACCCGCTGAGGCACTGCTCGGTTGCCGCCAGGTCCAGCGCGTAGCCGTACCAGCCATCGCAGTGCTCGACGGCGCGGCGGAAGGCCATCTCCGAGTGGCCGCCGATCACGATCGGCGGGTGCGGCTTCTGCGCCGGTTGCGGGTGCGCCTGCACGCCGGAGAAGCTGAAGAAGCGGCCCTGAAACGACGGCTGCGGCTGCGTCCAGATCGCACGCATCGCCTCGATGTACTCCACGGTGCGCGGGCCACGGTGCTCGAACGGCGCGTTGAGGGCACGGAACTCCGGCTCCAGATAGCCGGCGCCCACGCCGCAGATCAGCCGGCCGCCCGAGAGCACGTCGAGGCTCGCCATCTCCTTTGCCAGCACCAGCGGATTGCGCTGCGGCAGGATGATGATGCCCGTGCCCAGGCGCACGCGGCTGGTGTGCGCCGCGATGTAGGTGAGCGCGATCAACGGGTCGAGGGCGCGGTCTGCCGGCGCCATCGGCGAGGGCGGCGCCTGCGGATCGGGCAAGACCACGTGCTCTCCGCCCCAGACCGACTCGAAGCCGGCCGCTTCTGCTGCACGGGCGACCTGCACCGCCGCCTCCGGCACGCTACAGGCGTACATGTTGATCGAGAACAGGCCGAATTTTAGTGGCTGCGGCATGCGTCACCCCCTGTTTGCCTGAGTGCCAGGTGCCGACAATGAACACGCTGCGGTGATCTTGCGCAGACGCTACATAATCGCTGCAATTCAGAACGATGCGAGATCGCTGCTGACATATTACGCGCTGATGTTATACCCTTGCGGGCGGCAACGGCCGGCGAAAATTTCGTTGCGCCCGCGCACGTTATCGGCCAGTTGACAATCGCTCAAAGGAGTGAAACCGCGGGTCGCAGCCGGCTCCCCGCCGCATCAGAGTCGCAACACGCGCCTCCTCCCATGGCCGGCGGCCGCACAGCGAAAACGATCCGATCCGCCATCGCACCCGGCGCGATGTGAAAGGAGCGTGCCTTCTGCGTTGCCTCAGGACCACCACCCGGAGCGTCACTGTCGCAGTCTCGCTCGCCTTCGTTGCGAGCCTGCTGACGGGGGCCTTCCACCTGACGCAGACCACACCGATCCGTGTTCGCGCCGAGGGCATGGATGCGCCCGCGGGCGCCGCCCAGTCCGTCAACTGCAGCGTCGACGCCTCCCGCCTCGCCCTCGATGGCGAGGAACAGGGTGTGCTCGATGCCACCAACGCCTACCGCGCCCAGTACGGCCTGCAACCCTTGCAACTCTCCTGGACCCTGCAGCGCATCGCCCTGTGGAAGGCGTCGGATACCGCGCTGCATGCGTACATGCAGCACGATGACGGCTTCCGATCGTGGGAGCAGCGTTTCTCCGACTGCGGCTACGACTACCTCTCGATGGGCGCCGCGATCGGTGAAAACCTCGCCGCCGGCTACCCGGGCGGCAGCGCCACGCTGACGCAGTGGGAAACCTCGCCGCTGCACAACGCGAATCTGCTCAACCCGGCCTTCAGCGTGGTGGGCATCAAGCGCGTGCAGGGCATCGGTCCCGGCGATCCCTACGGCTGGTACTGGGCGATGGAGCTGGGCAGCGTCGACGGTGGCGACACCGATGTTTGGGATATCGCCGTTCCCTGAGCCGCCTGGCGCCTGCGCGACAGCGGGGCGCAGCGCTACACCGGCCGCGCACTGCCCAGCGGCTCCAGCAGCGCCGCGCCGCTGACGTCCGGCAGCCGGCGCAGCGCTGCCAGCAACGACTCGACCGCGGCCTGGCCTGCCGCCGGCAACTCCAGCGTAATGGTAACGGCGCCCTCGACCTCACGCCCGCTGGAGAGATCGAGCAGCGACAGCCCGGCTTCCTGTACGGCGCGACGGAGCGCAGGCACGACCTCGCGCCCGCGCCGGGCTTGCACTCGCACCAGCCGGCGATCGCTCACGGTATCCAGCAGCCAGTGCGCCGCCAGCGCCGCGCGCCCGCTGCAGCCCGCCGCGTCAGGGCAGGCCGCATGATGCACGACCGCCGTCTGACCCGAGCGGCAGGCGACCAGCGGATCGCCTGGCTGCGGGCGGCAGCACCGTGCATAGCGCGGCCTCAGGCCGCCCTCACCGGCGATCTCGACCGGCACCCAGCCCGCGAACGGATCCTGCTCGGCGCCGCGCGCCGCGGCGCCACCGTCTGCCGCCTCGATTAGCACGGCGATGCTGTAGGCGATCTCGCGCCGAGCGAACTCGCCGAAGCCGACGGCCTCGTACAGCCGCTCCTCGCGCTGAAAGCCGAGCGTCTTGAGCAGGTGCGGCGCGATCGGCGACGGCGCGGCGGCCGCGCGCAGTTCCTCGGCCACGATCTCCCGGCCGCAGGCGATCGCCTCGGCCCGCCAGGCCGCGTCGAGCGCCTGCTGCACGGCCTTGCGTGCTCGTGCCGTGCGCAGCAGGCCGGGCCGTTCCAGCCACTCGGCCGGCGGCAGGGCGCGGCCGGCATCGATCGCGATCGTCACGCGGTCGCCGTGGCGCAGACAGTACGAGAGCGCCTCTTCGCGGCCGTTGACGCTGGCACTGGCCGCGCGGTGGCCGAGCTGGGTGTGCAGATAGTAGGCGAAGTCGAGCGCTGTCGCGCCATCGGGCAGGGCCACGGCCTCGCCGCTGGCCGTCAGTACGAACACGCGCTCATCGCCGCCCGCGGCGGCAAGCTCGCCGAGCAGGCGGCGCATGCGGGCGTGCAGTGCCATGCGGTTCGGCCCGCCTTCGGTCGCGCGACGCGCGTAGTCGATCTCCTCCGCGGGCTGCGTCTGCACGAGCACGCGCACGAAGCCGCCCTCCGGCGGATAGGCCACCAGCTCGCGCCGGCCCGGCCGGACGATGGCGGGCGTCAGCGGCACCTCGTCCGCCTCGGCCTCGGTAATGCCGGGCCAGACTTCGTCCAGCACGGCCACCACGCGCTCCAGCCGCGGCTCGTCCGCTACGTTGATGGCGATGCGGCCGAGGCCACGCAGCGCAGCGCGCGGCAGGTGCAGCTCGCCGAGCCGACGCACTTCGGCGGCGATGCCGCTGAAGCTGGGCATCGCCGTCTGCACGTCGGCCTCAATACCCTGACGCTGCAGGCGCTCGTCCAGCACGTCGCTGAGCCAGTCGAGCCGGTGCTCGCGGCGCATCAGCCGCAGCTCTTCGGAGAGCGCCATCGCCTGCCGGTACTGCTCGTGATCCAGCACGTGCAGCACCAGGTCGTCCAGCCGCCCGGCCAGCCGGAACAGCGAGAGCCGCCGCGCCAGCGGCGCATGCACGCCGGCCGTATGCCGCGCCAGACGCCGGGCTGCCTGCGCCGGCAGCATGTCGGCATTGACCAGCGCCTCCGCCCGCTGGCAGAGCGCGAGCAGCAGCTGCTCCGGCGAGCCGGCCAGCGCCAGCAGCAAACCTTGCTGCAAGAGGCCCTGCTCGGGTGAAACCGGGGCGGCCGGCAGCGCGCAGATGCGCTGCAAACGGGGGCGCGTCGCCAGCACCTCGCGCCCGTCGCGGCCGAAGGCCCAGGCGATGGCGCGCAACTCCGGCTCGGAGAGGCCGAGCGAGAGCGCGGCGAGCACGCCCGCCGCGTCCACGTCGGAGACGGCGGCGAGCAGCGCCGTGCCAACGCAGGCTGCCAGCGGCATCACCTGTTCAACGAGCGCATCGTCCGCCTCCGGCTGCGGCTGGCGCTCGAGCAGCGCTTCGCAGAGCACGGCAAACGGATCCTGCAGCGCCGCGCCGTCCTCGGCGTCTTCGCTGCGCAGGCGCAAAATCTCGGCAAGGCGCTGCACCGTGCTGCCCGGCGCGAGGCTGCCGGCCGGCCGCCGCGCCAGCGCGCTGTGGCCGAAGCAGCGGCAGGCGAGCAGCTCATTGTCTGCCCGCAGGCAGGTTTCTACGAGCGCCAGCACGCCGGCATCGTCCAGCAGCTCCGCCAGCAGCACGCAGGGTACGCTCCAGCAGTGCCAGCCGTCGCTGGCGAGCAGCGCCTGCAAGGGAGCGCGGTCAGCCGACCGGCCGGGCGGGAAGAAGCGGCGGCGCAGGTCCAGTGCGGCGAAGAAGTCGCGGAACAGCGCATGCGCCCAGTCGTATTGCAGCGCCTGCTCGGCCTCGGGCAGCAGCGGCGGCAGGAAGCGGCGGTCGATTTCGGCCAGCACCCTGGGTGCATCGAGATCGGACGGCGCCAGCGCCTCCGCCCGCAGTTCGGCCAGCGCCTCCGCGACCATCTGCGCCAGATCGCCGCGCGCCAACGGCCCGCCGCGTTCCGCCAGCGTGGCGGCGTAGGCGATGGCGCCCAGCACGGCTTCTTTGACCTCGGGCAGCAGGTGGCTGCCACGCTGCACGTCCACGCGGTACATATGGCGAATGTACGCATCGATGACGGCGGCGCGTGCCGGCCGCAGCGTGCCGCCGCCTGTCAGCTCCTGGCTGATGATCACATTGAGCATCAGCGGGCTGCGGGCCAGCGAGACGAGCGACCCGCTCTCCAGCCAGGCCGCGCGGTCGCGCCCGCCGAGGCTGCGGAAGATCGCCTCGGCGCGCTCGGCGCTGCCGGCGTACTGCGCGATGTACTGCAAGACGAGGTGCGGCCGCAGCGGCTGCAGTGCGGCCACGGGCAGATCGGTAAACTGCGCCGACGCGCGGTGCTGCCGGGTCGAGATTACCAGCCGGCAGCCGGGAAAGCGGCGGGAGATGCTGTCCAGTTCAAGCAGCGCCACGCGATCGAGGATCGTGTCCACGATCTCGTTGACGCCGTCGAGCAGCAGCAGCAGGCGCCCTGCTTGCAGCAGGTCAAGCGCCGCCTCGCGCGAGCAGCGCAGCCCATGCACGGTCATGCCTTCGCAGACGAGGTCCACGAGGTCCTGCTCGGGACGCCAGGCGCGCAGGGGCACAAAGACCGGGATCGGCGCGGACCCCGTTTCGGACAGCGTCTGCGCGGCGCGGCGCGTCGCCTCCAGCAGCGCCGTGGTTTTGCCGCTGCCGCCCTCGCCGATCACGACGATGCGGTGATTCTCCGCGATCAGCTCCTGCAAATCGCCGGACCCGGGCCGCTCAACCGGCAGCAACATGCTGCGCGGCGGCAGCAGCCGCGCCGTCAGCGGTACGTACTGTCCGCGCCATTCGGAGAGGTCCGGGCCGGCGCACCAGGCCGCGAGCGCGGCGGCGTAGTCGCGCAGGCCGGCCTCCGCCGCGCCAGCCGGTGCGCCAGCACCGTCCGCGGCGCCCGCCGCGGTTTCGGCCGCCTGCGCCGCCGCGATCTCGTCCTCGCGCCAGAGCAGTTCATAGAGGCGCACGCGGCCGCTGATGCCGCGCAGCTCGGCCTCGCGCAGGAAACGGTACTGGAACTCGGGTTCGCCGCTGGCCAGGCTGCGCACCAGCCCGGTCACGAGAATCTGGTCGGCGCCGGCCTCGCCGCGCACGCGCGCCGCCAGGTTCACGGCCGTGCCGTAGTAGTCGCCGCCCTCCTCGACGGTCTCGCCCACATGCAGGCCGATGCGCACGCGCGCCCGCTCGTCAAGCTCGGCGTAGGCGCTTTGCAGGCCGCGCTGCATCTCGATCGCGCAGCGCAGCGCCTGGCGCGTGCTGCGGAAGGTGATAAAGAAGCCGTCGCCGTCCTGCCGCACGATGTGCCCTTCGTGCCGGCCGGCGAGGGCGCGGATCACGCCGTCGTGGATGCGGTAGAAAGCGCGGGCGCGGCGGTCGCCGCGGCGCTGCGTCTCCGGCGTCGAGCCGACGACGTCCGAGAACAGAAAGGTGACGGTGCCCATCGGCAGCTCGTCGCGCTCGCGCGGGCGGACACGACGCGGCAGCCCTGGCACGCCGCGCGGCGTAAAGCCGGCCGCGGACGGCCAGGTACGGCCCGTGCGCGGCGTGCGTCGCTGCTCTGGCTGCTCGGTTGACATCGCCTATCCGTACGGGTTCGGCTCGTTCTGCCGGTAGTGTAGCCGCTGCGCCAGGGCGCGTCGCGGTACCGAAGGCATGGTCGCTCACCTTGCCGCGGACTCAACGCCGCCGCGGGTCTGTTTCGTGTGCTCGATCGACGCCGCGAGCTCCGAACGTGTCTGGGCGCCATCGGTCGCTGCCGGTTGTCGCCTTTGCCATCGCCTCGTGCGGCGAGTCCCGGCAGATCCGCTGGCCCGCTGCACGCGCTCGGCTGCTTCCGGCGCGAGGGCCGCGACGTGTACGCTGAGCGAGCGCTTCTGGCCAAATTCCGCGGATCGATCACCTCGCCGGGCGGTACCGCCGATATGGCTTCGCGTTCCGTTCCCAGCGACAGCGTCTTCCAGACGGCGCGGCCGGCACCGACCACCGCCGGCCCGTCGCCGGCCGAGAACGGCCGCCGCGTGGTCGGCTACTATCCGATCTGGATGGCGAACGCCGGCTACACGTCGGCCGATATCGACTTCACGGCGCTCACCCACATCGCGCACTTTGCGATCGTGCCGAACGCCGACGGCACGATCACGGTTCCCGACTGGGGACCGTTTCCCGATCCGGCGCTGCTCGCCCGCGCCCACGCGGCCGGCGTGCAGGCGGTGCTGGTGGCCGGCACCGGCGACGACCCTGGTGTGACGGCCAGCTTCGCCGCGCTGGCGTCCGCACGCGCGACACGGGAGGCATTCGTTGCCAACCTGACGGCATTGGTGAACCAGTACGGCTACGACGGGGTGGACATCGACTGGGAGTTTCCGTCAAACAGCCCGGATCGCGCCAACTGCACGCAACTGCTGACCACGCTGCGCGCCGCGCTGGGCACCGGCAGGTCGCTGTCCATCTCGGCGCCGCCGACCGACTGGAACGGCCAGTGGTTCGACCTGGCCGGTCTGGCGCCGCTGCTGGACTGGTTCGCGGTGATGACGTACGACCTGAGCGGCGCGGGCTGGTCGAGCTTCGCCGAGCACAACGCGCCGCTCTATCCCGGCCGCGTGGGCGAAGACAGCGCCAGCACCGGCGTGGCGTACTACGAGTCGCGCGGTGTGCCGAAGCACAAGATCCTGCTGGGGCTGCCGTTCTTCGGCCAGCGCTTCGATGCCGCCTCGCGGCTGTTCCAGCCGCTCGCGCCGCCCACGCCCGGCTCCTCGCCCGACTATCGAGAGATCGCACCCCTGATCGGCAACGGTTGGGCGGCCGGCCGCGACGCGGCGGCGCAGGTTCCGGTTCTCGTACGTGACGGCGCGCCCGGCCTGATCTCCTACGACGACGCGGCCTCGATCGCGGCGAAGTGCGACTACGTCAAGGCGCAGGGGCTCGGCGGCGCGATCATCTGGGCGCTGGGCAAGGACGCACTCAACGGCACCCAACCGCTGCTGGCCGCGGCCAAAGGCTGCCGGTAGAGGGGCGGGCCCCCTATCCCCCGTCCCCCTATTATTGGGGAAAGGGGCGATCCGACGGTGCTGACGCGAAGCGGGGTCGGGTTACGTGTGGCGATTGCGGCAGACATTACGCCACGGTTAACCGCGCCGGCCATGGAACGCTCAGCGAAGGATCGTCTCCTTCCCCTATTATTGGGGGCCATGAGATGACAGACAAGAGGATGGGGCCGGCCGCTGGCGATCGGCGTTAACCCCAGTCGCTGACCTCTTTGTGGTTTTTCGCGAAGATTTGCTCGTCGGTGAGGTTCCAATCGACCTTGCTGAGGGTCCGGCGATCCTCTTCGTCGAGCTGGAAGCCGTGGGCCGCGGCCGCTGCGTGCGGGCTGGTGCGGCGTACTTCGTTGCGGAAGGCCGCGTTCTGCCGCCAGTGCCGGGCGAGGTTCACCATCGTCTCCTGACCCACGTTCACACTCCTGCGTTTTCTACGGATTCGAAACCATGTCCTGCCCGGGGCGCCCGTTGAAGAACGAACAGTCGTCGATCATCGCCCGCAGCTCGCCGGCCGCGGGCTCGCGGGCGCCCGCCGCGGCGAGCGCTGTATGCGCCCGCACGCAGTAACTTTCCACGACAACCGCACACGATTGCAAGATGCCGGCCGCGACAAGTTTCTCGCGGATTGTTCGTTGCGCTACGTCCTCACGCTCGGCACGCGTCAGCAGCGCGCGGAATGCCGGTCGCTCGGCGGCGGGCAGATCCTCATAAAACAGGGCGATCGGCAGCGTGCGTGTGCCGGCAGCCAGATCCTTGCCCGGTTGCGCGGCAAACAGATCGAAGCAGTCCATGCGCAGTTGCCGGGCGGCGCCGAGCGCGCGGCCGAACGCCGCCCACTGCTTCGCCGCGGCCGACGGGGCGCCGGCGAGCCGCGCAGCCAGTGCCGCGTACAGCGCCACTTCACCGCCGGTCTTCTGCTCGGCCAGCCTGGCGAGTTCCGTTGCTCCTGGAATCTCCGAAGTGTGCGCGGCTGACACATCCGCCTGCTGGCCCGCGCTGATCTGCAGGCCCGCTTCGGCGAGCAAGCGTTGCAGGGCCAGCACCGTGTGCGCCGAGGCATCGACCGCGGCGAGCGCCAACGGCGCGAGGGCGCCGGTGAGCGTGGCGCCGGCGAGCACGGCCTGCGCCGGCCGCTCGCGCCAGCCGGGCGGCAGATCGCCGTCCATCACGTCATCCAGCAGGTCCAGCCCGGCGTGGACGAAGACGCAGGCGACCGCAAGCGGCAGCGCCGGCTCCGACGCGCCACGCACCGCCGCGTAGGCGAGCAGCGGCACATGCACGCAGCTCAGATAAAACGGCGGCGGCTCGGCCCGGCCGAGATGTGCGCCGATCTGCTCCAGCGCCGCCCGCAGCACGGTACGCTGCGCCTCACCGGCGGCGCGTTCCCGCAGAAAGTGCTCCGCCGCGGCCAGCACCGTCCGTTCGCGCGCGGGGCCATCCGACGGCGAGCGTCGCGCTTCCGTCACCTGCCCCTGCCTCGCGCAGGCGCTCGGCTGTGTAGCTGAAGTCTCCGACGGTTGCGCTGCGGTCATGCAAAGTCTCCGACGGTTGCGCTGCGCTCTGGCCCGCAGGGGAGGGGTTCGCTCGAGAACAACCGGCAGCCCTCGAACCAACCCTTCCCTCGTAGGGAAGGGAGCTTTCGCTTCAGCGAAAGCGGGGTTAGGCGCGGCGCTATCCTTCATCCAGCGCCTCCGCGACGGCGTCATCGAGCAGCATGGCGCGGCCGGCGGCCCAGGCGTCATCAAACGCCACTTGGCCCAAACGGGTGCGCAGGCCGGCCAATAGCCGCTCGTGCAGCGGGCCGTAGCCCTCCGGCCGCGATGCGCCCAGCGTCTCGCGCAGCGCCTCGGCCGCCGAGACGAGCCGCGCCGCCCGTTCCGTCTGCCCTTGCGCGTAGAGCGTGCTGCCGAGCACGCCGAGCGAGCTGTAGATGCCGTAGCGGGCGCCGCGCTCAAGGTTCAGGCGCAGGCTCTCGCGCTGATAGGCGGCGGCGCGCTCCAGCTCGCCCAGCCGCGCGAGCAGCATGCCCGCCTCCACCAGGACGTTTGGCAGGCTCTTACGCGGACTCACGGCGCGGCTGAGATGTACCGCCTCGTCGTAGAGCCCCGCGGCACGAGCGAAGTTGCGCCGCAGCATCGCTACCCGCGCCTGCGTAAGCAGCGGCGGGATCATGCCCTGCCGGTCTTCGTAGGCGCGGTAGAGCGCGACGGCCTCATCGCACAGTGCCTCGGCCCGGTCAAGCTCACCACGAAAGAAGCGGGCGAAGCCAAGATTCGTCAGCGTTTCGGCGATGCCGGGCTGGTCATCCAGCTCCCGGAACAACGCCAGGCTTTCTTCGAGCAGCGCGACCACGCCCTCCCGCCGGCCGTGCAGATCCAGCAGGGCGCCCAGCGCACAGAGCGCCTGTGCCAGGCCGCGCCGGTCCTGCAGCGAGCGGAAGAGCGCCAGCGCCTCTTCGAGCCGGCCGGCGCCGCGCTCGAAATCGCCGCGCACGTACTCCAGCTTGCCGGCCTGCAGCAGCGCCGCGGCACGCAGCGGCGCCGGCCCGCCGGCGGCGCCCTCCAGCGCGCGCTCCAGCCAGGCGCAGCCCTCGCTGAGCTGGCCGCGCGCCTGCCAGAACGGGCCGAGCGCCGCGGCCAGCCGCAGGAACGGCTCGGCCGCGCCCTCGCGCTGGCAGGCGAGCAACGCGGCGCGGAAGTTGTCCTGCTCCTGGTCGAGCCGCGCCAGCCAGGCGGCGTGCAGGTGCCCCTCCCACTCCGGTTTCGGCTCCTCGGCCAGCGCCAGATACCAATCCCGGTGGCGACGGCGCGCGACGCTGGCTTCAGGGCAGGCGTCAAGCTGCTCCGTGGCAAACTCGCGGATCGTCTCCAGCATGCGGTAGCGCACATCCGCATCGCGTTCTTCGACCAGCACCAGCGACTGATCCACCAGTTCGGAGAGGCCGTCGAGCACGTATGCGGGGTTCAGCAGATCGCGAGCTGTGCTCGCCGGCGCGGCGGCGCATTCCGGCCCCGCGGCGGACGCCGGTGGAAGCGGAGCAAGCGATGCTTGTGGCGGCGCCTGCGCGGCCCCGCCGCCTGGCACGGTGCCGTCATCGCCGGCGACCGCTTCGGCCGCCTCCAGCGTCCAGCCGCCGGCGAAGGGCGCAAGCCGGCGGAAAAGCAGGCGCACGCGCGGTTCCAGCAGGCCGTGGCTCCAGGCGATCGTGTCGCGCAATGTCTGCTGACGCGCGGGCAGATCGCGCGGGCCGGAGGTTAACAGCCGCAGGGAGGGTGCGCCCTCGCTGTCGAGGCGGCGGAGCAGCGCCGGCGGCGGCAGAACCGTCGTACGCGCCGCAGCCAGCTCGATCGCGAGCGGCAACCCGTCCAGCCGACGGCAGATCTCCACGACGGCCGGCGCGTTCTCGGGCGTAAGCGCAAAGGCGGGGCGAATCTCCTGCGCCCGCCGCACGAACAGCTCAACAGCGGGAAAGCGGGCGAGCGCCGCTGGCGCGGCTGGCTGCCCGGCCGCCGGCAGCGCCAGCGGCGGCACGATGTACTCGCGCTCGCCGCGCAGCCGCAGTGCCGCCCGGCTGGTTACCAGCAAGGCCAGGTTCGGGCAGGCGCCGAGCAGTTCAGCCACACGCGGCGCCGCTCGCACAAGCTGCTCGAAGTTATCCAGCAGCAGCAGCACCGCCTTACTGCGCAGGTATTCGCGCAGCGCCCGGCCGGGCGGCTGCTGCACGTTCTCCTCGACGCCAAGAGCGGCCGCAAGCGCAGCATCGAGCAACGACGGATCGCTGACGGCGGCAAGGTCGACCAGATGCACGCCGTCCGCATACTCGGCTGCCACGGCCGCCGCAATCTCCAGCGAGAGGCGTGTCTTGCCCACGCCGCCGGGGCCGGTCAGCGTGACGGCGCGCACCTCCGGCTCGCGCAGCAACGCGACCACTGCCGCCAGATCGGCCTCGCGGCCGAGAATCGGTGTTGGTGGCTCGGGCAGGTTGGTCGGGACGGCGGAATGAGGTGCCGCCGCGGCCCGCGCCGGCTGCGCTGCCTCGCGCACGGACGCGGGCAGCGGCTGGCGGCGGGCGGCGTCCAGCAGTTCGGCGCGTTCATGCAGCGGCAGCGCCAGCGCCTCGGCGATGAGCTGCACGGTATCGCGGTGCGGATGGCGATGCAGGCCGCGCTCGAGATCGGAGATCGCGCGCGCGCTGAGTCCGGCCCGCTCGGCCAGTGTTTCTTGCGTCAGCCCGGCCGCGACGCGCCTGCGCCGCAGCAGATCGGCGAACGCCATTGCCTGGTCGGCCGCCATACGCTGTCTTTTGTCCCCTCACGCCTGTCGCGCGTCGCTAGTACGGCATCAACCAGCCGGTGGATGCGCCCCGCCGCGGGCAAAGCATAGCATGACTGGCACTCCGGGCCGGGCGGCGCGAGGATTGGAGAGGCTCCGCACCAAAGCGGCAGACGGGCAGCGTCGCGGATGCTCCCGGCCGCCGCCTCTCGATCACCCGACGGCAGAGAACGGCCGATCCGGCCGGGCAACGCCTTCGCGGCCGCACTGGACCGAGCGCTGCGCCGCGCGTTCGGTGCCGTGTACGCTGGTGCCATGCGAATCTGGGACATTGCGCCGGCGCTGCTCTGCCAGAAGCATCTGACCGGCGAGCATCGCGAACTGCACGGGCTCTGGAACATCCTCTCACAGGGCAAGCGCGGCTACGCGAACCATCCGGAGACGCGGCGCTGGCGGGACAGGCTGGCCGCGCTCTACGCCCGCCACGAGGCGCTGTCCAACGAGATGGCCCGCCGCGGTTACGCCCATGCCAGCCCGCTCGATCCTGAGCTTGCGACCGGCGCGTCCGTGCAAGACGCATACGTCGATCCGCCGGCCGAGCAGCTTCGCCTGCTGCGCGCGAAGCCCTGCCGCTGCCCGCTGGACGAGGAAGACCGGCAGGAAGCGCCGGCGTGACATGGCGTTCGTGCGCGTCGCGGGTATGGCTTGCGGAACGGGATCGAGGGGCAACGGAGGAGCAACGAGCGACGAAACGAGCGCCGCGGCGGTGAGCCGCCACTACGGCCGGGCCGGGCTGACGGAGGCGATTCTCGACGCGGGTGCGGTAGCCGTGGCGGTTCCGGTGTGAGATTGCCGAACGGCAAGTGCCAGTAGCCAGATCGAGGACCGCCGGCGATGTCGCGCTGATCGAAACCGGGCGCCGCCGGCCCAGGAGCGCGGTCTTGTAGGCCTTTGCGCGGGAACTGGGCTGGATCTGTCCGAACTGGCCGCGCTCGCCGGCTACACCAAGCCGCCGCGCGGCGACCTGCGCATCGAGGGCGGGGGAGACGACGGCGCTGCTGCGCCAGCTCGCCGACTATCCGCTGGATCTGCCGCGGTTGCTGCTCGACATCGGCGCACGGGCAGTGGCTGCGCCGAGGGCCAACCGGAGGAGGGGCGGCAGGCTGCCGCGTCGAGCCCGTGCCGCGCTGAGCGCATGGCATCGCCGCAGCCGCACACCGTTGCCGTTCTGTTCCTCTCCGTGCTTGCTAACACTACATCTATGTAGTAGTATAGCAGTAGAGAGAACGGCGGGCGGGGCGGCGATGAAGGTGCGTGACGTCGTGAAGCGCATCGAAGCGGACGGCTGGTTTCTGATCCCCGGCGGCAAGGGCAGCCACCGCAAGTTCCGCCACCCGACGAAGCCCGGTATTGTCGCCGTCGCCGGTCATGACGGCGGGGACATGCCGAAGGGCACGCTTGGCGCGGTGCTCAGGCAAGCAGGGCTCAAGCGCGAGCTCGCCGGAGCCCTGCTCGCCCACGATGGGGGCCGGCGAGCGCGGGACGCGCTCTTGAGAAAGGAGTGGTGGTCATGGATCATCGGTTGCAGGATGTGGTGGTACGTCCGCGTATCCACGTCGTCGTTGAACAGGAAGGCACGGCCTGGGGCGCCTACGTTCCGGCGGTGCCGGGTGTTGTCGCTGTCGGCGCAAGCGCGGAGGAGGTCACTGCACTCATCGAGTCCATCCTCAGCTTCCACTTTGCCGACGAGCACCGCGTCGGACTCGCCGGCGAAGCGCGGGAAGAGGCCGATGCGGAGGTGCAGCGGCTGGCAGAGGAGGCGACGGCTACAATGACGCTCACCGACGCCGCGCAACTTGCCGGCGTCACCCTCGCAGCGATCACCAACGCCATCACCAGCGGTCAGCTCACGGCCACGGCGGCGCCGGCAGAGTCGCTGCCGCCGCGAGGCCGGCGTACCCGGCTGGTCTACCGGCAAGAGGTCGAGCGCTGGCGCGGCGAGCGCAAGGCGCGGCTCAGCAAGCAGATGCGCCAGCTCGCGCACGCATAGACCGTACAACCCGCGCCGAGCCGGCTACTCCCGACACGTGACCTCGATGTGCCGGTCCTGCCAGACCGTCACGCGCTCGACGATCTGTTGCAGCCGCGCCTTGCGCTCCGGCGCCGGCAGCGCCGCCGAAAAGACGGGCCTGATGCGTCGCAGCGGCCGGCTGCTGTATGAGCTGGGACAGGCGACAGTGCCGCGCTGCACGGTGATTCTGCGCAAGGGCTACGGGCTCGGCTATCTGGCGATGAGCGGCGGACGCGCCTTCGACGCCGACCTCTGCGTCGCCTGGCCCACCGCCGAGATCTGCGCGATGTCGATCGAAGGCGCGGTGGACGTGGCCTACCGCCGCGACTACCAATCAGTGCCGGACCCGGCGGCGCGGCGCCAGGAGCTGATTGAGACGTTCCAGGCGCAGATCGATCCGCTGCGCGCCGCCGCTGGCTTCGGCATCGACGACGTGATCGACCCGCGCGACACGCGGCCCGTACTGATCGATGCGCTCAGCCGCGCCGCACCGACACGCGCCCGCCCAAGTTCCACGGCGTCTCGCCCATCTGAGGGGAGTGGTGAATGGTGAGTGGTGTTCTTTCGAGTACCCCATTCACCATTCACGACTCACTACTTTCCCTCTCAGAACATATCGAGGCACAGAGAGGCATACGCCGTGCGGAACAGGTCATCGGCGCGGCGTAGCGCCTTCGCGTCGCCGGCGGCGACGAGGCCCATGCGGGCGAGCAGCGTGGCGCTGGTGTAGCCGGAGACGAGCATCGCCAGCGCCCGCTGGTTGAGGCAGAGCGCCGCGTCATCCGTGTTGCCGAGCCGGCGCACGCGGCCGCAGCCGCCTTCGACCATCAGCTCCCAGTTGCCGGCGTTCCAGGGGCAGAGGTCATCGGCGACGGAGAAGCTGATACGGCCGTCGGCGTCGTAGCCGCGGCCCTCCAACGCGGCGGGCACGTCCACGATCCGCACCAGCGTGCCGTCCAGCGCGTTCGTGTGCAGCTCGCGCGGCTCCTGCGCCATGTAGAACAGCGGATCGTCGCTGGGCAACTGCCAGATGCGCACCGTGGCGGCCAGGTCGTAGCCGGCGAGGTAGTTCACCAGCGCCCGGTGCGCCGCCGGCGTATGCCAGACCAGCTCGCGCGCATCGATCGTCAGAAAGCGGGTGACGCCGGCCTGCGCGCTGCGCTCCACGATGTAAATCGTGTAGCCCAGCAGCTCGCCGGCCTCCTCGTAGACGGCGACCAAAAAGGGCGCCATCTCTTTCCGCCACGGCATCAGCACGCCCTTGCGCCACATCTCTTCTGTGCGCGTCAGCATCAGCGAGCGGGGCGCGGCGAAGCGCTGGTAGGGCGCGGCGAGCAGCGGATAGGCGTCCTCGCTCTGCACCAGGCGCACGCGGCCGGGGATCGGGATCTCATCGACGTAGCGCAGCTCGCGCGGGTCGAACTCGTAGCGCCAGCGCGTGAAACAAATGCCGTAGCCGAAGCGCTGGTAAATCGCCGCCATGCTGGCCCAGAGCATCGCCAGCGGCTGGTTTTGCTCGTGCATCGTGGCGAATGAACGCGTCATCAGCTCGCGCACGTGGCCGCGCCGGCGGTGCGAGGGCAGCGTGCTGACGCTGGTGACGCCTCCGCAGCCGATATCGCGGCCGTTCCAGCGCATGCTGAAGGGGAAGGTTGCCATCTGCGCCGCGGGCTCACCGTCCTCGAAGGCGCAGAGCGTCATCTCCGGCTTGTTGAGCGCGTGCTCCAGCCAGAAGCCGATGTTCTCGTCCGAGGTCGAGCCGCCGAAGCCGACCTGGTCGTTGTAGATAAAGCGGCGGAACTCGTCGGCGCGTACCGGGCGGTATTCGACGGTCATGTGCTTGCTCCTGTTCGTTTGGCTGAGAGGTCTCGCTGCCAGGCATGAAAAAAGGCCGCGGGCGATCGCGTCCGCGGCCTGGTGAGCGATGGAGGGCTCTACGAGTCGCCTGGCCTCCGCCCATCCGGGAACGTGAGCGCACCGCCCGCAGCGCTGCTGCCACCCGCGATGGGCCTCATCCTGCGCCCCCTTCATCTTCGCTCTGGGGAATAGGCCGGCGGAGCCGCTTCGCCAACGGACGCAGTATCCCGGCGGCCGGCGCCTGCTGTCAAGCGCAACGGGCGCTGTGTCAGCGTGGGAGTAAATCCCGACGACAACGATCGCGCGGGGCACCTAACCCTGACGCCTTCGGCGTCTGTCCCTTCCCGAGGCGGGAAAGGGACTTCTGCAGCGTTCCCGACGGCGCCAGACGGCGGCGGGGGCGCGGTGTCCTTGCGGGACGGGCGGAGGGTTAGTCTCCCACTCTCCCGCTGATCCTGGAACCCCACCCTTCCTGTGTCGGGAAGGGGCAGATTTCCCGCCAGGGAAATCAGGGTTAGGCGCCCCGCCAGCCCGTCGCCGCGCCGAACACGCTGACATCGACCAGTCTGCCGTGCGCGCGAACGCGGAGCCGGGGGCGGTGCAGTGCCTCCGGCTCCGCGCTGCCGCAGGGTTATTCAGCCGATGCTACGCCGGGATGTAGAGCCACTGGCCGGCGTAGATCAGGTTCGGGTTGTACACGCGGCCGCGGTTGGCGGCGTAGATGTACGTCCAGCCCGCGCCGTTGCCGTAGGCGCGGTAGGCGATATTGGAGAGACTGTCGCCGTAGTGCACGCGGTACCACATCAGAGCACCTCCGCCGGCGGAATCGCCGGATGTCTTGTGTATTCCGGGTGGCGGATGCGCCGTTACCCCGGTGACATCAGGCTAGCGCGAACAGGCGGGCGCCCGGCATGGCGCGCCTCACCGCGGTGCTGTGAACCTGGCGACACGGCGCGCCGTCCGCGCGGCGCTTCCACACTCATGAACAGCGGCGAACGGCCGCCGAGCGTGGCACTTTCGCTCCCCAGCCGGCGGCCGCTGCCTCGGTCGACGTTTCGCTGCGCGTCAGTCGCCGTCGCCGCCGTCGCCATTGCCGCAGGGCTGCGACTCCGGCTGCTGGACGAGGAACGGCGTTGCGTTCACGTTGGCGCTGATGCGGTCACCGCTGCCACTGGGCGCCGGGCCACCGGCCGAACCCCACCAGTTCAATCGGGCATCGACCGTCGTGCCCGTGATGTTGTTCACGCCGAAACTCGTGTTGTGCTGGAAGGCGTTGGTGAAGGCCGTGGCCGAGCCGGCATTGCGCACCAGCACACCGGTCGTATTGCGCTGCACGCAGCTATTGAGCAGAGTCAGCGCACCGGCGTCCACGTCGATGCCCGTGCCGTTGTTGGAGACGGTGTTGCCTTCCAAAAGCGCCGTGAGCGGATGGCCGCTGCCGGTCCCCTGCTGCAAATGGATGCCCGTGCCGAAGTGCGTGATCGTGTTGTTGGCGAGGAAGACGGCGATCGGCAGGTCGGTCGTGAAGCCGAGCGTATTCGTCGTGATCAGGACGCCGACGGTGCTGGCGCCGCCGCTGCCGCGCACCGTGTTGTCGTAGAAGGCGGGCGTCACCGGCAGTTGCGTGCCGTAGGCGGCAAGGCCGATATCGCAGTTGCTGACAGTATTATTCTCGAACACCGGCGCCACGTAGGACACGAAGCTCCACACACCGAGCCCGCCGGGGGTGCAGTCCTTGACCGTGTTGTCCTGGATCAGGTCGGAGACGGCGCCGCCCGCGCCGCCGGCGTTATCGGTGTGCACGCCGCTGCCCGAGCGCGTGATCGTGTTGTTCAAAAACTGGATGCCGAACGACCAGTTGGAGTTGAGCGCGTCCGGCGTGTCCGAGGCGATGTTGTCCCGCATCGTGCCGGAGCTGAAGCGGGCCAATACGCCGACCGACGCATTCACATCACCCTGCACGTTGCGGATCGTATCGTCCTGAATCAGGAAGTTGAGCACCTGGAACTGGATGCCGCGCAGGAAGATGTTCTTCACCGTCACGTCGCGCACGGTGAGGTTGTGGTAGGTCACGGTCGGATCTACCTCGATGCCGTCGCGCGCGTCGATGTCGGCGCCGCCCACAACGACGCCGCTATGCAGCGCCGGGTTATCGCCGTCCACGGTCAGGCCGCTGATCGTGACGTTGTCGGACTGCACGAGGGTCACGATGCTCGCGCCGGGGCAGTTCGAGGCGCCGCCCGCACCGCCGCAGTTCGGATCCGAGAGGGCCGGCTCGATCACCGGGTCGCCGTCGCCTTTGAGCGTGATGGCCTTGTTGACGATGACGTTCTCCACGTACGTGCCGTGATGGATCGTGATCGTGGCGCCGGCGCCCGCGGCCGCGATCGCGGCGTTGATACTGGCGGAGCAGCCGCCGGTGCCGCCGGGATTGACGCATGGCTGCGGCGCCGCGGGTGCGGCCGTGGCCGGGCCGACGCCGGAGAGCAGACTGCCGGCAAGCAGCGCCGCAGTCGCGACGGCGCCGGCCAGCCGGGTCAAGGCAGGAACGCGCGGGTGGATACGCATCAAGTGCTTCTCCTCTGGCAATCCGTTGCATGGCAGCATAGTGCTGGCATGCTGCCGTAGCGTATCGCGACATTCCTGTAACTGCACGGCAACGTGCATTGCAAATTCGTGTAGATCCACACCGTTTCCAAAACGGCCGCCGCCGGAAGGCGAGGCGCCAACGGCACCGCGCCGCTATGCTGACTGCATGACGACACCGCTCGCCCGCCGCGCTCATGCCCCAGCCTCCTGAACGCGCCGCCGATGTGGCGGACACCGTCGCGCGGCTCAGTGCCGCCCTGAAGGCCGCCGGCTATGCCCCCGGCGCTGCCCGGCCGATCGACTACGGCCAGCAGTTCGGCGCTGAAGACGGCCCAGCGCGCGTGGCAATCAACGTCTACGGCGGCAAGAAGGGTGTGCGCATCGTCGTGGGCGGCGCGGCCGGCACGCCGCTGCACGCCGCCGTCAGCGCCATCGCTCAGCAGACCCTTGCTGGCGGCTCGCCTCCCTCCGCGCCGAGGAGTAACGGTGCGTCCATCGGCCTGAGAGAAAGCGCCGCGACAGCGACGGTGAGGGCCGCCGACGCACGCGAGAGCTTCGGGCCGGGGCCATGGATGGGCTCGGACGAGTCCGGCAAGGGTGACTATTTCGGCCCGCTGGTCGCCGCGGCGGTGTTCGTCGCGCCCGAACAGGAGGCAGCACTGCGTGCGGCCGGCGCGCGCGACAGCAAGCTGCTGGACGACGTGGCTGCACACCAGACAGCGGCCGAGGTACGGCGGCTCTGCGCCGGCCGCTTCGCCGAAGACGTCCTGCCGCCCGCGGAATACAACGCGCTCTACGCCGAGCTGAAGGCCGGTGGCCAGAACTTGAATCACCTGCTGGCGGAACGGCACGTGCGCGTGCTCGACGCCGTACTGGCGGCAGACGGCGTCGCCGGCTCGCCCAGTCTGACGGTGATCGCCGATCAGTTCGCCGATGAGCGGCTGGTGCGCGAGCGGCTGCGGGACGCGCTGACGGCGCGCGGGGCGCCGCTGCCGCTGCTGCGGCAAACGCCGCGCGCCGAGGCGAACGTCGCCGTCGCCGCCGCCTCAATCCTCGCGCGCGACCGCTTCCTCGTGTGGCTGGACGAAGCCTCCAGCCGCTTCGGCGTGCGGCTGCCCAAAGGCGGGGCGAATCCGGCGATCGTCGCGGCCGGCCGCCGCATTCTGCAACAGCACGGGCAGTCCGGCCTGCGCGAAGTCGCCAAGCTGCACTTCGCGACCACGGCCCGGGTCAGCGCCTGATTCACGCCTAGAACTCCTTCAATACAGCGGCATTTTGGCACTGCGGCAGCAAAACCGGCAGCAAAACGCCTAACTCGACCGCTTGAACAGCGCCCCGAGCCGGGCCACGGCGTCGGCGTGGAGCGCCGGCAGCACATGGCTGTAGCGGTCCAGCGTCATCACGACGCTGCTATGTCCAAGCAGTTCCTGTACGACGCGCGAGGGCACGCCGTCGGCCAGGAGCAGCGTCGCGACACCGTGGCGCAAATCGTGCGGGCGGACGTGGGGCAGCTCGGCAGCGTTGAGCAAGCGCACCCACGCGTTCCGCACCGTGCTCTGTTGCAGCGGCCCGCCGGCCTCGGTGCGGAACACCAGATCAGAATCCGGCCACACATCTGCGGCCCGCAGTTGCTCGGCTGCCTGGTGCGCCCGCTGGGCGCGGAGCGCGATCACGGCGTCTTCGGTCAGCAACACCGGCCGGGCGCTGCGTCGGTTCTTCAGCTCGACCAGTTCGAACTGCTTCGTGGTGCGGCCGTACTGGAGTTGCACCCGCAGGGTAAGCTGCCGGCCATCAAGATCGAGATCATGCCAACGCACGCCCAACGCTTCGCCGAGGCGCAGCCCGGTCGAGGCGATCAGCATCCACAGCGTAACCAGCCGCTCGCCGCGCGCCTCAGCCACGTCGAAGAGATGCCGCACCTGCCCCGCGGTCAGCGTCGGCCGCTCGACGCGCTCGACGCGCGGCAGATCGACATCTTCCGCGACGTTGGTGGGAACGAGCTTCCAGCGCTTCGCCTGCTTGAGCGCTCGGTGCAGAATGGCGTGCGCGAGGCGTACCGTCGCCGGGGCGGCGCCGGCATCGAGCATCGCCGCGTAGGCCTTCTGCACGTGCGCCGGTCGCAAGGCCGTAAGCTTCGTCCCGCCGATCTGGTGCGACAGCTTCTCTGCATAGAACACGTACGTCTCGTAGGTTCGGGGCTTAGCACTGTGCTTCACCACGTCATCGAGCCAGCGCGTTACGTAGTCGCGCACCGTAACCTTCTCATCGATTGGCACGAGGCCCAGGGCCAGCCGCTCGCGGACATCAATCGCCTTCTTCTGGACCGTGCGCTTCGAGGCGCCACGCAGATACACGCGCTTCACGGTGCCGTCCGACTGATGCACGGTGAGGGCGCCGCGCCATTGGCCGTCGGCGGTCTGATAGAAGCTGCCCTCGTTGTGGCCTCGTTTCGGTCGGTCCATGACACGGCCTCCAGAATGAATCCGTGCTTTAGATTGAGGAAGGGAATCCTGCGTCAGCAGCGTCCGCTGCGGCGTCTCAATTGGTCCCGGCCGCCTGCGCGAAGCGAAGCCGTCCACGGCGCGCGCACGCCGTGGCACGCACTATGGGGCCTCAGGCGCGGCCGCTACTGCGTGCCGGGCAGCGGCAGCGCCTTCAGAATCGCCGTCGCTTGGTCCAACAGCGCAAATGAATCCTTTATCCGCTGGTTTGACTGGCTGATCAGGCTAAGGTTCAGCGTGTTCAGTCCCTGACTGTCGAGTGATACCGCGTCGACGTTGGCGGCCGAATATGCCTTGATAATCGAGAGGTAGTCAGCCGCGGACGTGTCACACAATGTGCCCTGAATCAAGGCATCCTGGACGCGCAGCAGGGAAAGCGCATCGCTCACCTGCTTTTGCGCAATTGAGAGGCTTCCGCCGGCCGCGAAAGCCTGCCCTGCAGGCAAAACCTGATTCTGCACGAGGTTGATTTCGGCCTTCACTGACGGGTCGAGCTTGAGCGAACACGCATCCACTGCCGCAGCTCTCAATGCGGCTGCGCTGGGTGTTGGCGTTTGCACCTTCCCGCCGTCGGCGATCGCATCATCGAGACTGTCGTAGCAGCGCATTGCCGGGAACACTCTATAGGCACCGCCATCGTTCGGGATCGAGATCAGCCCTGTCGCCGAGTACTTCACCGGGTAGCCATCAGGGCAATTGCCACCCGCGGCATCAACGAAGAGCGGCATAGGCGTCGGGCTGGGTGGCGGCGAGGCCTGCGGCGTTTCCGCCGCCGTGGCCGCAGCCGCGACCGGGCTACCTGCGGCCGTCGGCTGCGGTGCCGAAGGTGACTTCGCGTTGTTCCTGGCCGACGAGCTGCACGCGACTGTGAGCAGGCCAGACAAAAGGAGTGCAGCGGGGTACAGACGCATGGCGGGTGCTCCTCTAGAGCTACGTCTCTCGCCGTGCCCAACCGCGCAGATTCCAACGCTGCCGCAGTTGCGGGTGATCCTCAAGGATCTGCCGGGCATTCCGGCTCCGGCGCTGGAAGTCGGCAGTGTCCTGTCGTGCGGCGAGCTGCTGGCGCAGCGCATCGCGCAACTGCGCGGCCGGTGGGGCATCATCGGCGGGCGGGTCGCTGGTCATCACGTCTCCCGTGTCGCCACGGCTGTTGCTGTCAGCCGTGGCGACGTTCGTCTTCGCGCCCTCGCTGCGGCAGATTCGTGCGTGCCCATTGCTGCCGGTGGTCTGGATGCGCCCGAAGCCAGGCGCTGACGCGGCGGCTCCGATACCGGGAGTCAGCAGACTGCTGAGGCCCGGCAAGCTGGGCGCGGAGGGCGTCGCGCAGCGGCGTGGCGGGGTATGGCTGGTCGTCGGCCTGGTCCGTGGGCATCGTGCCTCCCGTGCAGCGCAGACGGTGCGCTCGGTAATCGTTCCATCAGTTCGCCAGCTGTGTGAGTTCGTCCTCAATGCGCCGCTGCAGCGCCGCCGTCATGAGGAGCGCCGCATCGGCTTGCTCGATCGCCGGGTTGTCGGCGTGCAGGAGCGCACGCCCTGCCTGCAGGTGCTCGATGCCAACAAGCGCGTAGTGCTGCGCGATTTCCAGCGCGAGCCGTCTTGGGGACGTATGGCCAAGGCCAAGACGCGCTTGCTCAACTTCCAGTTGCTGCATCGATAGCTCAATCGACGCTTCTGAAAATCGTCGCGCCTTTGCGATCGCTTCGGCCGCGTGCTCCATATGCGCGCGGAACTCGGGGGCGTCGGGTGCGGCGCTCATCGTGTCTCCTGTGCTACAGACACGCCGGTGGGCAGATCAGCAATGAACTGCTGCACCTCAGACGCCGGTACGCGCCAGCCGAGTTTGTCCGCCGGCAGGCGCTTTCCGCGGAGCTTCCCAGCGCGGAGCCAGCGCTGCACCGTGACGGTGCTCACCTTCAGTTGCTCCGAGACCTCTCGCACGGTGAGCAGCTGGTCATCTGCCATGCCGTACCTCCTCTACTCATGATAGCAGTTACCTGTACAGGAATGGACGCCTTAGCGCTAGTAAGTTTCTCGAAGTGCACTGGCAACTGTTGACTTAAGTACCGAGAAGGGCTACGATAGACATGTAAGAAAGCAGCCGCCCCGGAGTCGGAAGCTCCGAGACGGCCAATGAGGAGAAGGTGCAATGTCCACCAACGCCCCGATCAAGTCTAGCAAAGCCCGTGACCCCTCCACCGTCGAACTCGGCTATCGCAGCCCGACCGAGTACGGCGCCCTCAGCAGCGACGGCGCGACCGTCTACGCTGTCCGCTTCATCGCCGGCGCATGGACCTGCACCTGCACGGGGTACGCGGCACGTCAGACGTGCTGCCACACGCTCGCCGCGGCGCTGCCCCGCTGCTCCTTCTGCGACCGCACCGCGGACGTGCACCTGTACCGCAACCCGTACGAAGCCGCGCCGATCGTGCTGTGCGGCGCGTGCGTGGGGGAGGCGGCGCGATGACCACGAGCTGCTCCCCCGCGCTGTGCGCCGTGGTCACGCGCACGAACGGCACCGGCGTTCCGGTCGCAGGCCGCGACGGCTGGCTGAACCGCTCGAAGTTCGCCAGCCTCGCCATGCCCGCCGTCGGGCAGCGCGTGCGCATCGGGCTCGACAAGCGCGGCTTCGTGCGCACGGTCGAACCGGACACCGCGCCAGACGCGCCACAATCGACGCCAGCGCCCGGCAGTGCCCCGGACACCCTCACAGCCCGTGCGGATTGCCGCCCTTGCTGCCGCCACGGCCATCGTGGCGCGTCAACCGGGCCAGACGACACGTGCGCACGTGCTGGCCGCGGCCGAGCGGCTGGAAGGCTGGCTGCGCGTGCGGGAACGCCGGCGGCAGAGCTGGGACATCCTGAAAAGTCCTACCGTGACGCCCACGCGCGCGGGATGGGAAAGGCCGCCGGACTGTTAACCACGGTTAACAGCAATACAGTGCCATGTGCCGCCCACGGGCGCGGGGCTGGGAACGTCATTTTCACCCGCATTTATTGCGTCTGCCTCCGTGACGCCCACGATCGCGGGGCTGGGGAGAAGCTTCGGACAGATCTGTCCGAAGCTTTGGCTTCGGGTGCGCCACTCCGTAGCGGCTGCCCGCTTCCCGCTGCGCCGCTCTGCCCGTCGTTTCCCCAAGCTGCCGTTTGACCGCGACGCCCACCGCGGCCCGCTGGCTCGGCGTCAGGTGCCGGCGGGCGTCGGAGTTCCGCCTCACGCAGGGACGCGCGCCGCTTCGCCAGCAGCTCGCTGGCCGTGCCCCTGCAACGCCGCGGCGGTGATCGTGTGCAGCGCCGGGCAGCAGTCCGCACAGGCGCACGGCCACGGCTCCGTGCCGGCCAGCAGCGCATCCACCACGGCCAGCGGGATGCGCTCGCCCGTGTGCCGCCCACCACAGGTGGCACAGTCCCCCGCGTGGCCCGCGCGCCCTTCCAGCGCGGCCAGCCGCCGCAGGAGCGCGCCGTGCCGCCCGTTCGTCATGCGCCCGCCTCGCTCACTCGCCGGCGCTCCCCGTCCCAGACCAGCAGCAGCGCGCCGGCCTGGTACGCCGATGTGCGTTCGTCCTCGGGAGACACTTGGGACAGATCTGTCCCAAGTGTTCGGGCTGGTTTGCCGGGCGCCGTGCCGCCATGATCGCGCTGCGCCGTTTTGCCCGTCGTGGCGCTGATCTGGCGCTTGACCGCCACGCCCGCCGCCGCACGCTGGCTCGGCGTCCGGGCCGCCGCGAGCTTCGCCAGCCGCCGGGCAAGCTGCCGGGTCACCAGCGCCCGCTCCGTGCAGGCGGCGGCTCGGCAAGCCGTTGCTCAAGCTCCGTCAACCGCGCCTCCAGCTCGGCAGACTGGCCGAGTTCGTGCGCGAGCTTGCACAGGTCCAGCAGCCGGCTGCAGAGCGCCGACAATGCCCCCGCCTGTTGCGGCGACAGTGTGCCGGCCTCCACGTCGCCCAGCCAGCCGCTCAGCCGCCCCACCAGCTCGCGCAGCTCCGGCGGCAGGCGGCGCGCCATCCGCGCCGCCGTGCTCGTCCCCCTGCCGCCCTTCTGGCGGGCCGCGGCGGCGCCGGCGTCATGGGCGAAGCAGCGGCGCTGGGCCGAACTGGCGAGCGCTGGCGCCGTGCAGGGCTGCCCGTTGCGCTTCAGTGCCTGGCACGTCTCAGCCATCGCGTACCATTCCTTCGCTTCGGGAGCCCCGTGACGCCTCAGCCCAGCGGCCCCGGCGCCCGCTTGTCCGCCGGCGGCGCCGGAACTGCGGCCGGCGCCGCCGCGCAGCGCTGCCAGACGCCGCACGGCCGGCACACCGTCCAGATCGCCGTACCCGATGGCGCCCCCCATTCCGCGCGGACACCCAGGGCGCCGTGGCAGTTGCCGCAGCGCAGTTCCGTGGCGCTGTGCGGCGGCGCTTCCGGCGGCGGTGGGGCGAGTTGCGCGGCGACCTGCAACGGCTCGATCCAGCGCACGGCGGCGTCGGTCGCTTCCTCAAGCAGGGCCAACTCGGCTTTGCGCGCCGGCGTGGGCTCCGCGCGTTGGAGCCGCTCAAGCCGCCGCCGCCGCCGAGCCAGGCCGCTGTCGCGGATCGCCCGGCGGCACGGCGAGCAGAGGACCGCGCGGAAGAAGGGCGCCAGCAACGGCGCATCGGTGCGCTGGCAGCGACTGCAGCGCCAGCCGTCACGCAGCAGCCGGTCGATCGCTGGCCCCTGGCGGGCCAGCAGGGCGCGCCGCGGTTGCTCGCGCGACAGGGGGATCGTCACGACCGTCGCGCGCGGCGTGGGGTCCGGGTTCACAACGGTGAACGGCCGCTGCGCTGGTCTTGGCATCGAAACTCCTCCTGCTGGTTGCACAGCCGGACGGCATGGTGAACGACGCCAGGAGTCGCCCACATGGACAGTCTACCTGCTACCTGCTCACGCGCGGCACGTGCGGGCAGCCACGCCGCCCTTTCAGCGCGTCGGCCAGCAGCTTCGGCAGATGCGAAAGGGGCGGCCACCAGAGGCGCTCGGAACGGCTCTGCTCGAACGCCTGATCACAGCGAGCGTGCACGACGAACAGCTCGTGCGGAGTCGCGCTCAGCGGGCCGGCGTACAGGCACGTGCCGTCGCCGGGTTCATCAATTGGCTGCTCGCACCAGTCGCAGCGAAACACGGCGGTCAGGCGGCCGCGGGGGGAAAGGGTCATGTCGATGTGCATCGTCCTCAGTCCTCCAGCGGAGTCCCTGCCCAGTCGCGGGCGAGAGTCGCTTCCGCCGTAACCGGCACATCGGCCAGCAGTTCCCGTCCGGCGGCTTCCATGTGACTGGTGAGCCATGCGGCGACGGCTGCGGCCTCACCGCGATCCGCTTCAACCAGCACTTCGTCGTGCACCGTGCCGACAATCAGCGCGGTGGGGTACGCGGCACGGTCGGCGACGAGACGGGCGAGTGCGATCTTAATGAGGTCGGCCCCGCTGCCCTGAATCGGCGAGTTGAGCCTGTCGGTGAAGCGCTCGACGCCGAGGCGGCGGCGGCCCGCCAGCGTGCGCGTCTCCGTCGCCGCAGTGCGCCGTACCTGCTCCTGCCAGCGGCGCAGACCGGGATAGGCTTGAAAGAAGCGCGCGCGGAGCCGCGCCGCCTCGGCTTCGGTGAGCTGCACGCCGTAGTTGTTGGCGGCATACTGCTGCAAGCCCCGCGCGCCCTGGCCGTAGAGCAAACCAAACGCCGCCGCCTTTGCCGTCTGCCGGTCGTCCTTCGTCACCGCGTCGAGCGGCTTCCCCAGCACCAGCGCGGCCGTGCTGGTGTGCAGGTCCGCGCCCTCGGCGAACGCTGCGAGCAGCGCGGCGTCGCCACTGACCTGCGCGGCGATGCGCAGCTCGATCTGGCTGTAGTCGCTCTTAATCAGGCAGCGCCCTGGCGCCGGGGCGAAGCAGGCGCGGTAGTCGCGCCTGCGCGGGATGTTCTGCACGTTCGGATTGCTGCTGGAGGCGCGGCCCGTCTGGGCGCCGATCTGACGGAAGTCCGAGTGAATGCGGCCGGTGCTCGTGTGCACAAAGCGGCGGAACTCGACACCGTACGCCCCCGCCCGTCGCGCGGCTTCCCGATACAACAGCAATTTCTCGGCCAGTGGTTCACGGCCGGCGATCGCCTTCAGCGCCGCCTCGTCCGTGCGGTCCAGTCGATGCCCGCGCCGCTCCAGCAGGCGCCTGATCTGCGTGGGCGAGGCCCATTTGACCGTCGAATCGCCCAGCAGGTTGGCGCTGCCGGCAAGGTCGGTAAGTTCGCTCTCCAGTCGCAGTTGTTCCGCCATAGCCGTGTCGGCAAGCGTGAGCCACGCCTCAAGGTCGAACGGCGCACCGCTGTACGTCATCCAGGCGAGGGCGGGCAGCGCCCCCATCTCAATCGCGGCAACACGGTCCAGCCCGGCCGCGCGGGCTTCGGCGCGCAGCTTCTCGGAAAGCGGCAGGAGGATCGCGGCGTCGTGGGCGGCGTAGCGGATCTGAGCCTCGCTGAGTGGGCCGCTCCAGTCGGAATGCTGCGGCGTCTTGTCGAGCGTGCGCCCGAGATAGCGTTCGGCGACGCCGGCCAGCGTGTGCGTGCCCTTCGGCTCAGCGAGGCCCGCGTGCAGCACCTGCGACAGCAGCATCGTGTCGCACAAACGCTCGCCGACTGGCAGCGGCAGCCCCGCGGCCAGAGCAAAGCGCAGGTCGAAATTCGCGTTGTGGCCGATCAGTGTCGGCCCTTCCGCGCCGGCGAAGAGGGGAAGGAGTAGCCGCGGATCGACGTGGAGCGCGTCAATGACGTACACCGTCTCCGGCGTGGCCAGTTGCACGAGGCGCAGGCGGTCGCGGTGTGGGTCGAGGCCGGTGGTCTCGCAGTCGAATCCGAGCACCGGCCGACGGCGCAGCTCCGGCAGGAGATCGCGGAGGCGGGCGGCGTCGGTGACGCGCACAATCCCCCCGATGGCGGAACCGGCAGTAACACATGATTCTTTGGAGCGGGACTGCAACCCTGCGTCAGCAGCGTCAGCAGCGTCAGCACGCGCTTCCGTAGGCGTGAAATCCATCCGTGCGGCTGACGCAGGCCCTGCTGCTGCGTCAGCACGGGGCTGTTCTGCGTCAGCAGCGGCGGCTCCTGCGTCAGCAAAATGGGCAGTTTCACGCCTGTCGCTGACGCTGCTGACGCTGCTGACGCAGGATTCCCCCTCTGGTTCCAAAAGCTGCAGTTTAATGAGCCGCCGGCCGGCGTGCCCTTCGCGCAACCACTCCACCAGCACTCCCGCCATGCGGAGATTCGGTGCGAGCCGGCGGAGGGCATCGCTCAGCATCTTGCTGTTGACCGGCCAGTTCTTGCGGCGGCTGCGCTTCTCATCGCCCGCGTCGGCGTACTCGCCGAGCACACTCAGCAACTCCGTCGCCGTGCCGGTCCACTCACCGGACGTGATGCCCTGCAGGTGCTGCAGCAGCGGGTCGTAGATCGGCGAGGCCTCCAGCGGCAGCGCGCTCGTCTCGGCCTGATTTCGGTCATAGACCGAAAGGAAGCGGCGCGGCGACTGGCCCAGCGCCTTCGCCACGGCCGCGCCGAACGCGGCGAAATCCGCCATGCGCGGCAGGCGCTGGAAGCGCAACGCCTCGGCCTCGTACAGCGCGCGGCTCACCAGCGAGAACAACGCGCCGACGATGCGCGGGTGGGCTGCTTCAAACGCCGCCCAGAACTCCTCTTCGCGGCGGCGCTCCTCGAGCTGGGGCAGATACTGCAGGATGGTGCGGTCGAGCAGGTCGGCGCGGGTAACGAACTCCTCGATGCCCGTGAACAGCAGCGGGCGCTGGGCGTCAAACAGCACTTCCTCGCCGTCGCTGTACAGCTCACGGGTGCTGAAGCCGCCGCCCGTCGCTAGGCGGCACGCCGCGTCGCTGAGCCAGACCGGGATGCGGCTGATATTGTCAAAGGCCAGGATCCAGCTATTCGCCGCCGCGACGTGCAGATCGCGCACGTCGCGCGGCTCGGCGCGCAGCGGCGCGGCGTTGGGATCGATGCAACTGCGCAGGGCACGCGCCGTGGTGGACTTGGCCGAGCCTTGCAAGGCGCTGAGCGCCAGCACCGGATATGGCCCCCGGCCGCGCACGGCCTGCGCCAGCCAGGCGTAGGTCAGCAGCGCGTCATCGTCGCCGGCAACATTAAGGAAAGGCCGCAGGTCATCCAGCGTGCCGCCGGGGATGGGTTCGGGCAGAGCCAGCAAGCCGCGCGGCCGGCGGAAGCGCACGGTAGCGGGAGCGCGATCGCGGATCTGCCAGCCGCCCGCGGTAATCGCCGCGACGTGCCAGCCGGAATCGCCGAGATCGACATAGACCGTGCCGGCCACTTCGGCCACGCGCAGGGCGACGGCGATTTCCGGGCCTTCGAAGAGCGCCCGGCCCGAGAGGACGGCGATCGCATCCTGCGTCGCCTGACTACCCGGCGTCGCGCCTTCGCGCAGATAGAACCGCCGCGCCGTCCATTCCTTGAAACCGCGACTGCGAATCGGCCATGTCTCGGCGTGGCCGTCAACGACGTACGTGGCGTAGCCGGTCCCGTCCGGGGCGTGGAAGAGTTCGATGTCCAGTTCGTCGGCGAGTTTGGTCAAACGGGTCGCCTGCGACGGTCCACGGCCGGCGGACTCGTTCGTAGCTTCGCCGGCAGTCCGCTCGCGCGCCACCGCGCCGAGGGCCAGGAGTTCCGCGGCAACGTCCGCGCCGGGCGCCGCGCTGCCGTTCACCGAGGCGGCGAAGGCGGCGCGCTCGTCGGACGCGTAGAGGTCCATCCGCTCGGTGTGCAGCAGAGAACCGTCGCGACTGAGCGAGACGACGGGCTTGCCACGCGTGGGCGCATCGACGGTGTAGCCGTGCCCGCTGTCGAACGTCACCGCGCCGTCGGGGAGTTCTTCGAAGTTAAGCGTGCTAGCCAATGGTGATCACCCCGCGGCGTGGTTGTCGGGTCGGGTTGCTGGTGGCAGGCGGGCCGTACTGCGTCGTGAGCCAAGCCACGGCCTGCCGGTAGGGGCAGCCGCGCAAGAGCAGCGCCAGGTCGATCACCGAGCCGGCTTTGCGGCAGCTACGGCACCACCAGCGGCCCTCGGGAAAGATGAGCACGCAGCGCCCGCTCTTGCTACCGTGGACGGGCTCGTGACCCGTGTCGCTGAAGCCGCCGCGCCGGGCATGCACGGTGTTCCCGAGCCGCTCGAAGAGCGCCACGACGACGGCGGCACCCCACGGGGCGGGACGATCCGTGACCACGTGCTGCGGGCGCTGCAGGCGAGCAAGCTGCGCCTCAGCGAGGCGACGCACGGCCGGATCGGGGCTGGTGCGCATGGCGGCGTAGCGGCGCGGCGGAGAGTTCATCGGCCGCCCCCGAATGAGTGACCACAGTTCGCGCATGACGCGAACCAGGAGCGAGTGGCGGCAGCGAAAATCGGAACGCCCCATACGCCGCACGCGGGGCAGGGAATGCGCGGCGCCGGAACCGGCGCCGGCCCGGTCATCGGGTATCACCCGCCGGCTCAGACACCGCGGGGCCGGTCGCGCCGCTCAGGAGCTGGTCGAGGCGGCGGACCGGCACAACCAGCCGGCGGCCGATTCGGATCGCCGGCAGATCTCCAGCACGTGCCGCGTTGTAAGCGGTGTTGCGGCCAATCCCCAGACGGCGTGCCGCCTGCTCGATCGTTACGGTTTCAGGCATCATTACGACCTCCCCGGCGTACCGATGCTACCAGCATTACCCCCGGCGTACCGATGCTGCTAAGCTGTATTCGTGACCTAAACGTGACAGGGTGAACGGTGAACGCACGACAGGAAGTTCAGGCTATGGCGGTGAACGTAATGACCGCTGATGGGCTGATCGGCACGTCGCTGATAGCCACCAGCCGACTGATCGTGCCGCCGCACCTCGCGGTGATAGGTCCGTATCTCTATTGGAGCCACGCATCCGAGAGTGGAGCGGCACGACTCGTATCAGGCAAGCGAGCGTTCGATGAGTTCATGAAGCTGCGTGATCGTGCGGGGATACTCACATTTGCGCGCAAGTACGGCGTTCTGCGACTTTGCGAGCACGGTCTACCCGCGACACACAATCCTGGATCGCTCCCGGCCAATCTTGGTGGCTCAATTTACGCCGGTTGCGAGATTCTGCGGTTGGGCGCGGTACAACGGCAACTGAGCGGAGCCGACTTCCGCGAACGAACGACGCCGTGGCGCAGCTTCGCGAGGCAGGCGCGCGCGATGCTCGCCCTTGCTGTTGATCTGCACACGGGTCGAAGCGGAAAAGCCGCGTATTGGCGCATCCTACGTCGATCGTGGCCTCGACTGGCGTGGGCCACCCTGCAAAGTGGTTCGACCGTGGAGCAGGAGTGGTCCGCACTGACGCTGTACGTGAACGACTGGCTGGCACTCGGCGGTGTACGCCCGATCATGCTTATGGACGCCGCAGGATGTTCCCCGAAGTTACGGTTACAGGTCAGCCTCTTCGGTATCCTGGCGGTTCAACTGTTCCTGGCCATCGCCCGCGCCAGTACCTACGCGTGGTGTGACGGCTGCGGCGGCCTCTACGAACCTGCAGAACGCCGCCCGAAGAGCGGACAGCGTCATTTTTGCCCCGGCTGCCGGGGGAGTTCGATCCCCGCACGTCTCCGCAAGGAGAATCAGCGGACCAAGCAGCGCAGCGGAAAAACGGCAGGCGGCACGCACGGTCAGTCATCTCCGAGCGCGGGCACAGTCGCTACGTGAGCGCCCCGCCGGCAGCAAAACGGCAGCAAAACCAGTCGGCAGGCAGCAAAACGCGACGGCACTGGCGGGCATCTACTCCGCCGATTCATGCGTGGGGAAGGGACGGAAGGGCAGCGAACGGGCGCTATTGACACGGCTCCCGCCAAGCTGCACTTCGCGACCACGGCCCGGATCGGCGCCTGAGCCGCGGTCAGTAGGGCGACTGGCAGTACGGCCGCTCTGCACCGGGCCAGGGCTGCGCCCGCAGGCAGGCCGCATGCACCGCTTGCGGCGTCAGCGTATAGAGCACCGCGCTTTCGCCTCCAAGGCCGCCCAGGGCCAGCAGCAGCGCAGCCGCAAGCAGCAGGCGCCGCGGCACGGAGGAGCGCTGCGGCGGCTCGACGCCGCCGGCGTCCGCATCAGATACAGCCGGCACCGCCCCGAACGCCGACTTCAGCAGCCAGTGCAGCAGCGCGCCGAACGGGAGCAGCAGGATCGTGAGCACGGCCGTGGCCAGCACCGCGACGAACACCCCGCCTTGTATCGCGTCGGACAGCGCGTTGCTGTTGAGGTCGAACACCGTTTGGAAGCGTGAGAGCAGCGGCCCCTGAGCGATCAGCCAGAGCACGACGAAGCCAGCAAGCAGCGGCAGGCGAACGCGCCAGCGCCGAATCGCCATCCCGAAGAGCACGAGCACCAGACTCGTGTACAGCATGAAGTAGGGCGCAAGACCGTAGCTCAGCTCGCGCAGCGGGATGTCATCAAAAGCCGGATTGATACTCGGCACGTCGCCGCTGCGCAGGAAGAAGAGCACCGGATCGGCGTAGATCAGCAGGCTGTTGGCGACGATCAGCACGAGCGCCAGCAGGAACGCGCAGGCGAGGACACGGGTGCGCGTCCGATGGGGCTGCTGGTAGAGCGTCGCCAGCCACCAGAGCAACCCCAGCGTCATCGCCAGCCAGATCGTCACGATCAGCAGCCTGAACGCGCGGCGCGGCAGGTCGGGCGCCTCGACGACGATGGCGATGGCAACGAGGAACTGGAACCCCAGCAGCAGCGCCAACACCGACCATGCAAATGGCCTTCGGCTGATCCCGGTCGAACGCTGCATCGTCGCCCTCCTCGTCACTGCATCGGCCATCGCTCCGGCTCGATCTGCAGCGAGTATGCCAATGCCGCGACGAGACCGCTTGAGCTGCGGCTCACGGGCGCCTTACATGTGTCTGATATCTGCGAGGAGTGCAGCACAGCCACGCCGCGCGCTCGCTGTACCGGGCAAAAAGCCCGCGGGAGCCATCTGCATGGCTCCCGCGGGTGCGAGTTGGAAGCGTCGGCTCGGCGCCCGCCTACGCGCGCTTCGTCGCGGCGTCGATCGCGGCCAGTTCGTCCGGCGCGAGCTTCCAGCCGATCGACTCGGCGTTCTGACGCACCTGGTCCGGGTTCATGGCGCCGGCGATCACGCTGCTCACCTGCGGCTGCTGTGCCAGCCACGACATCGCCAGTTCCAGCATCGAGCGGCCGGCGCCGTCGGCCACGGCTTCGAGCTTCAGCAGCGTGTCGTAATTGCCTTCGTTGAGGATGCGCTGGCCCAGCGGCCCTTCCAGGCGCGTGCCCTTCGCCGGCCCCTGACCGGGGCGGTGCTTGCCGGTCAGAAAGCCGCTGGACAGTGGAAAGTACGGCAGAATGCCGAGGCCATACTTCGCGCAAACGCCGACCAACTCGCCTTCGATGCGGCGGTCCAGCAGGTTGTACTGGTTCTGCGCCGAGACGAACGGCGTCAGGTGCTCCGTCTTCGCCACCCAGGCCGCCTCGGTCGCCTGCGCCGCCGTGAAGTTGGAGTGGCCGATGTAGCGCAGATCGCCGGCGTGCACGAGATCGTCGAGCGCCCGCAGCGTCTCATCGATCGGCGTCTCCACGTCGGGGAAGTGGATCTGGTAGAGGTCGATGTAGTCGCTGCCCAGGCGGCGCAGCGAATCGTGCACCGCATCATAGATATAGCGACGCGAGCCGCCCTTCCACAGCGGCCCTTCGCCCATCGATCCGGCGAACTTGCTGGCGATCACGGCATCGCGCCGCCGCCCCTTGAGCGCCTTGCCCAGCAGCTCTTCGGAGCCGCCGCGGTTGCCGTAGATGTCGGCCGTGTCGAACAGGTTGATGCCGAGGTCGAGCGCGGCGTTGACCACGGCGGCGGCGCCGGCCTCGTCCAGCCGGCCGCCGAAGTTGTTGCAGCCGACACCGACGGCGGAGACGAGCAGACCGGAGCGGCCCAGGTGACGGTACTCCATAGCGGGCGGTTCCTCCAAACGCGTGATACGGCGGCCGCCGCCCTCGCGAGCGCCCGGCCGCCGCTATTCATACCACGTCTTTGCGCTCCGCGCCCCGCTGCTGCGGAGAACGCGGTGGGACGGGCTGGCGATTCTGCCTATTCCTGCTTGCCAGCGACGATCTCCAGCGTGATCTCGACTTTCTCGCCGACATACTTGGCGCCGGTGTCCAGCGCCGCGTTCCACGAGAGGTTCCAGTCATCGCGGTTGATCGTCGTGCCGGCACGGAAGCCAGCGCGGAGCTGGCCGCTGAACGGATGCTTGCCCTGGCCAAGATACTGCGTGTCGAGCGTCACCGGGCGGCTGATGCCGTGCATGGAGAGGTCGCCGGCGATCTTCCAGCGCGAGTCGCTGACCTTCTCGACCTTCGTGCTCTTGAAGGTGATCTGCGGATACTTCTCGGCATCAAAAAACTGGTCGCTCATCATATGGCCGAGGAGCCGGTCGTTCTTGATGTCGATGCTCTTGACGTCGATTGCCGCGCTGACGGCGGAGCTGGCCGGGTCGGCCTCGTTCAGCGCGATCGTGCCTTCGACGTTGGCAAACCGGCCTTTGAAGAGAGCCATCGCCATGTACTCAACCGAGAAGATAGCGCTGGAGTGGACGGCGTCGATCGACCAGGTGCTGATGGCGGTCTGTGTGGTCATGCCTGTCTCCTGCTGCGGACTGGATTGCGGCGAAAGTCGTTGCGGTAGCAACGGCCAGTCGCTCACGGGCAGTGTACGCGATCGAGCATGAAAAAGGTAAGTGCCTTACTGCAAGTTCGTAGCAAACGACCGGCCCTCACCCCCGTCCCCTCTCCCAATCCTGGGCGAGGGCGATCCTGGGGAGTACGACTCGGACGGAGCCGGGTTAACCCGACGCCCTCTCGACCGAGCACCCCACGGTCGCCCCTTTCTCCCATCGCAATGGGGGACCACCCATCGGAGATGTTCAAATCTGGGGGTTAGGGGGCTATCCCCCGAGCGCCGTGAAGCTGACGGCCGGCTCAACGCGGCGAATCGCATGCGGATCGAGGGGCCGCAGGGCGCGCAGCACGCCTTCGAGCGCCAGCGTTGCCTCGGGAACGCACTCCTCGTCGAGCGTCACGCCGGCAAGCGCCGCGCGCTGGCGCACGGTTTCTTCGGTCGCCGGTTCGTGCACGACGGCGGCGAGGTTCGCCACAGGCTCGGATGGGGCGCTGGCGGGCGGAGGCGTTTCCGCGTCAGGCGCGTCGAGCGAGGCCGCCAGGGCGGCGTCGAGATCGGGGTGGCGCCGATGCCAGTCGGTGGCCTGCTGGAAGGCGTGCGCCACACGCAGCACCGTCGCCTCCTCAAACGGCCGGCCGGAGATCGTCAGGCTGACCGGCAGACCGCGTTTGGAGACGCCGCTGGGGATGGCGATCGCGGGCAGGCCGGTCATGTTGAAGGCGCCGTTGTAGTTCGGCCCGCGCCGGAATGAGGGCGCGATCGATTCGGCGTAGGTTCCGGCGTCGCCCTGCATAGGCGAGGTGAGCAGCACATCGTAAGAGCGCATCGCCTCGGCGTAGGCCGAACGCAGGATGCTGCGCGCCCGCTGCGCCTGCACATATTCGTTCGCGCTGAACAGGGCGCCGCTGAGCAGACGGTTGCGCAGCGGCGTCGGATACTTTTCCGGCGTCTCGGCGAGGTCGCGCGCGTGGTAGGCGTAGGCCTCGGGAAACATGACGCCGAGCAGGGCGCCGGCCAGTTCGGCGCCGGGAATGGTGATCTCCTCCACCGTGGCGCCCAGGCCGCGCAACACCTCGGCGGCGGCATAGATGCCGGCCTTCGCCTCGTCGCCGAGCTGGTCGTGGAAGAAGTTGGTCGGAATCGCGGCGCGCAGCCCCTTCACGCCCGCGTTCAGTGGCGCCGTGCAGTCTTCGACCGGCTGCGTGGCGGCCGCAGGGTCGCGCGGGTCGTGGCCGGCGAGCGCGTTGAGCAGGATCGCGCAATCTTCCGCCGTGCGCGCCATCGGGCCGGCGTGGTCCAATGTCCAGGCGAGCGTGACGATGCCGTAGCGGCTGACGCGGCCGTAGGTCGGCTTGAGGCCGGAGATGCCGCAGAACGCCGCCGGGCCGCGGATGCTGCCGCCCGTGTCCGTGCCGATCGCGCCGAGCGTGAGGCCCGCGGCCAGCGCCGCGCCGCTGCCGCTGCTGGAGCCGCCGGGGATGTGCGCCGGGTTCCAGGGGTTGCGGGCGGGCTTGAGCAGATGACCGGGTGGCTGCAGGCCGAGCGCGAACTCGTGCGTGCTGAGCTTGCCGAGCATCACCGTGCCGGCGCCCTGCCAGCGTTCCACCACGGCGGCATCGACCTCCGGCAGCCAGTCTTCGTGCACGGCGGAGCCGCAGGTCGTGCGGATGCCCTTCGTCATCACGATGTCTTTGTAGGCGATCGGAATGCCGAGCAGCGGCGAGACGGTTTCTGCCCCGCCGCTGGCGAAGATCGCCTCGGCGCGGCGGGCCTGCTCCAGCGCGGTCTCCGGCGTGAGCGTAACGTAGGGCACGAGCTTGTCCTGCACGCGGCGGGTACGCTCCAGCAGCGCCTCGGTCAGCTCGACCGGCGACAGCTCTTTGCGGCGGAACAGTTCCCCCGCCTCGCGGATCGAGAGGTACGCCAGCTCGGTTGCCTGCACCATCGCCCCTTACTCCCGTGGCTTCAGCCTGCCGTTACCGGCCGAGTGTACACCGCGCGGGTCATGAGCGGAGTGCGAGCAAAGCGGCCGGGCTCAGTAGCACTGCTCGGACCAGCGGATCTTGCCATCGGCGGTGAGGAAGATGTAGAGGCTTCCAGAGTCGCCCCAGATCACTGCGGATTTGTCAGACGGCCAGAAGTGGGTGGAAGCGGGCAACAGCGGCTCGGGCGTATTCACATAGGCGAATGGACGGTTCAAGGCTGCCTCATTGCTGCCGAGCACGCAGAGGAAGCGATCGTCCGGAAACTCCGGATTCTGCACCCAATACGGCCGACCACCGATCTTGATGCCCTCGATTTCGAATACACGGGCGCGAAACCACTGCTCGAAATGGTCCTCGGGGTACGTGTAATCCACCGTACGGAGGATCTCACCGTAGTAGGGCGCCAGCGTCCATGCTGTCTCCGGCACGTCTGCCGCAGCGATGAGGTCGTCGAGGCCGGCTGGCAGCCAGTGGAAGGCGAAGGCGGCGGGATCGTCGTGATAGCCGCCGTTCGGCACGGTCTGATCGCCGAAGAGCAGCAGTAGCTCGCCCGGCAGCGGGCCGGTGATGTCGAGCGAGTCGAAGAAGTTGAACTGGGCGATGAACGTCATCGGCTCGCCGGCGGCCGTACGCGGCCACGGCCGTTCGCGCGGCCAGCAGGGAAGCCCGCCCGTCTTTGTGACGTCGCGCCGCGCCGGCTCGCCCTTGCCCAGCACGAACACATCCGTTGGCAGCGGGTTGCGGAATGGCACCTGCTCACGCAGCTCCTCGCGCTCCTGGACGAGCATCGCAACGTGCAGCGGCCCGGTGATCGAGTCGGTGTGCGGAAGGGCCATCTCGACCCAATCAGCGATCTCCGAATAGTCGCGTGGCGGCCGTCCGTGGTCGCGCTCAAACCACTGCGGCACCAGTTGCCGGATCTCCTCGCGCAGCATCTCGATGGGGAACAAGGCCTTCCAGCGCTCGATGTCGACCGGCTCATGAATCATGTGCACCGCCCAGATTGCCCCAATCCGCTCATGGTGTACCAGCCAGTCGGTCAGGTCGGGCGCGTGGCCCGCAGGGAGAACATCAGCGGCATGTGCTGCGGGCCGGGCAGGCGCCACCAGCCCTCGGCGTCGCGCTCCATGAACGTGAAGTAGTTGTGGTAGCAGTAGGGAAATTCGTGCAGGAACTGGATCTGCAGGCCGTTGTCGATCAACGCGTCGATGATCTCGCCCAGCGGATGGTTCCAGGCGTACTCGGTCGTGTGCAGCAGCTTCGCATTCGGGTCGGCGTACGATGCGGTCACTTCGAAGCGGTAGGGCTCGTCGCGATGGAAGTAGCTGTACGTCAGCCGCGGCTCGGTGTCGCCGGGCTGTTCGCCGTACATGTACAGCAGCGGATGCGCATCCTGCACGTAGAAGCTGCCGCCGGGCCGCAGGAAGTGCGCGACGACCGCGGCCCAGCGGCGAATGTCGGGCAGCCAGCACAGGGCGCCGCGGCCGGTGTACACCACGTCGAACGTTCCGGCGAGGTTCGCCGGCAGGTCATCGATCGTCGATTGCACAAAGCGTGCGGGCAGGCCGCACTCGGCCGCGATCGTGCGTGCGGCGGCGATCGCCGCGCCGGAGAAGTCGGCGCCGGTGATGCTCGCGCCCTCGCGTGCCCACGAAAGCGTGTCGAGGCCGAAGTGGCACTGCAAATGCAGCAGCGTCTTGCCCTGTACGTTCCCGACCTCGGCGCGGTCGAGCGCATTCAGTTTGGACTGGCCGGCCCTGAACGCGGCAAGGCCGTACGCCTCGATGCCGGGATGGATGCGGGCCAGCTCGTCCCAGTGTGCGAGGTTCGCGCGGATGAACTCGTTCATAGACCATAGCCTACGTGCGGCGGGCAGGCATTGCCAGCGGGGCGTCGGTCGCGACTACCTGCGCCGCCCGCGGCGCCCTGTCGGGGCGATAGCTGCCGTCCACGGGCAGCGAAGCCGCTACGCCGGCTGCCGCGACCAGCGCGGTTCGAAGTATTCATCCGTGACTTCGATTGCGGACGCCGCGCTGAGATTGTCAGGAAAGACGATGAGGTTGTTGCCGCGCCGCGTGGCGGAAGGCACAATGATCGCCTCTGCGCCCTGGCCGAGCGCGGCTTCCGCGACGCGGCGGGGCGTCTCCCATGCCTCATGGTGGCATGGATCGCGGTCATGGTCGTCCGGCTCCTTCAGAAGGTCTTCCAGCGCCAGGGCGAGCAGTGCAGGATTGCTGCAGTCGATCACGCGCTCAAGCCGGACCCGCAGCTTCGTGAAGCGTCGATTCTTCGGCGGCCAGTCTCCAGCCTCGTACTGCCGGGCGACCTCGAGAATCGCCGTGGACTCGGCAAAGGCGAGGTAGAGGGCAGGCCAAACGGTTCCGCTGGCGGAACAGTCCGCGGCGCGGTGAAACCGCCCCGAAAACCGGCGCGAGCCTTCGTACGAACCGGCCGGATAGAGACGATTGTGACCACGCCAGCACTGGCCCTGCCACGGCCCGGCCGGGCAACGCACGATGGCTTTTGCGGGATTCCAGTCGCGCGGCGGGGTCACGCGCGCATCGTGCTACGTGAAGAAACCCTCGTCAAGCGCGATCAGCGCGGCTTCGACGCGATCGAACCTGCCGGCCATCAGCGCTTCGATCGGCTTCAGTCCACCCAGATAGCGGTTGTCGGCGTGAAGCCAAACGCGCAACGCCGCGTCATCATCCTCTCCGAACGAGCGGAGGAGCTTGTTCAGCAGCGCGCCCAGCGCCTCCACCCGCGCACGGGCGGCGATCTGCGGGTATGTTCCCTCGCGCCAGCGCGCGAGGCTCCGCGGAGGCACCCCCGCGACCACGGCCAATGCGCCATCTGCCACGCCGAGCGCATTCCAACGATCGAAAAGGGCCGCAAGCACCCGCTCGATCTGGATATTCGCCATGGGGTTCGCCTCCCAATGAATCTGAGGAGCGATTACCTCATGCTGATGCTAGCGAGAAGGGCCGGATTTGGCAACATTCTTTGGCGCCAAAGTCGGTCTGTGTTGTGCGCTTCGCTACGGCGGCCGCGCGTGCCCGCGACGTCCCGAGTCAATGGCAAGCAAGCGAAGGTGTTGCGGCAGTGGCTATGCCGCCCGCGCCGCCCTGTCGGGGCGGTAGATGCCGTCCACGGGAGCCGGCAGCAGGCCGGCCTCGACCACGCGCAGGAAGGCCTGCACGGCGGGCGGATAGAGATGCGTGCCCGACTCCTCTTGCAGGATCGCCAGCGCCTGCTCGCGCGGCAGGCCGCGGCGGTAGGGCCGGTCGGAGATCAGCGCATCGAAGGTGTCGGCCACGGCGATGATGCGCGCCTCAAGCGGAATCGCCTCACCCGCCAGACCGTGCGGATAGCCCGTGCCGTTCAGCCGCTCGTGGTGGGCGATCAGGATCTCGGCCTCGCGGCGCAGCTTGCCTACCCGCTCCAGAATGGCCAGGCCAAGCTGCGGGTGCGTCTTCATCACCTCCCACTCGCCGTCGTCCAGCGGACCGGGCTTGAGCAAGATCGCATCGGGGATGCGGATTTTGCCGATGTCGTGCAGCAGACCGGCGCGGGCCAGCACGCGCAGTGTGGGATACGAGAGCCCCAGCTCGCGGCCGATCGCCACCGATACTTCCGCCACGCGCACCGTATGGCCCTTCGTCTCCGGGTCCTTGGCCTCGGTCGCTGCCGCCAGCAGCGCCAGCTCTTCCACGTTCTCCAGCTCGATGCCGAGGCTCACCTGCAGGCCCAGCGCCCCCTCGAGAATGCGCCGCACGGGCTGGCCGCGGCGATACTCGTGCAGCATGGTGGCCAGCGCCAGGGTGACGGCAGCCAGCATCAGCGCGTGATATTCCCACCAGGCCAGCGTCCAAACGTCGGCCCGCAGCATCGAATACTGCGCCTGGGCAAGCAGCAGAAAGGAGATCACCAGCGCTCCTTGCAGCGGCAGCCGCGTCCTGCGGTAGCTGCGGTACTGCTGCCCGGCGGCGAAGAGCAAGATCGCCGCGCTGATCGCCGCGATGATGTCCATGCCGGGGTGTCGCAAGAGCGGCGTTCCGTCGAACAGCGAGGCGTGGGCGAAGGCGAGCACGGCGTACAGCACGAGCCCCCCCACCACGACGACGACCGCGGCCGCCGGCCGGAACGGCACGCGCCAGCCGGCCGGCGAGACGAAGCGCAACGAAGCGATGCCGAAGAAAAACGCCGGCACCAGCAGGCTCAGAAAGGCCGAAATGCCCACGACCGCGGCGGAGTGGTCCATGCTGCCCATGCCGCCGTAGCTGTCGTAGGATATGCCGGGCATGTCATCCGGCATGCCGGCGCCGGGGCCGCTCAAGGAGCCGGTGTAGGTATAGCCGAGGAAGGTGTGGGTTTCAGCCTGCGGCGCCGCGTGACCGCTGTCGAAGATGAAGCCGGGCGTGGCCAGGGCGTGGACGGTGAAGAGCCCGCCCATCGCCAGAAAGCCGAGCGCGAGGCAGAGCACGCGGAACTGCTCGATCTGCAGCGCCGCCCAGGTGACCAGCGCCGCGACCCCGAAGGCGAGCAGCGAGACGATCGTCACGATCTGGACGTGGCGCAACGGCGCCGCCAGGATGAGGTTCTGCCGCGGGTGCGCGAGCAGCCAGAGCAGCATTGCGCCGGGCAGGACGGTGAATAACACCGCGATCAGCGTATGCCGTCGCAGTTCGCGCACGGAGGCGGGCGTGAGCAACATCGGGCAGCATCCTTGCCGGTAGCAACACGCGCCGGCCATGCCGCCGGGCGCGAGGACGACGCCCGCGCAGAGTGCGACCCGCGCTGACGCGTCCCGGGTGAATATCGAACGGCAACGGGCAATTATTTAGGGGCGGGGCCTTCATAACCCCCGTCCCCTTCTCTCCCATACACACGAGGACAGGAGATCTGCCGCGTGTGACGAGCAGTATGGGAGAGAAGGGGCGATCCTGGGGTGCTGAGGCGCAGGGCGTCGGGTTACCCAACCACTGGTGCCGGTTACAGGGCATACTGCGCGCTGGGCGATCAGCGCGTCGCGTTCTTCGCGGCTACCCACACGCTCCCGCGAGACCTCGACGTCGAGGACTTGCTGCAGATCTGCCGGTTGCACTGGTGGCGCGGGCGCCCTGACTGCTGCGGACCGCCTCTCGGCAGCCGCTGCTACGCCGCGCCGTTGACCACTGTCTCGCGGACCTCGCGCACCTGGCGGGCCGTCAAGCGCGGCAGCGGCCAACTACCGCTCTCGCTCGACCGCGCTGTCTGCGGCGCCCGACGTGCCGTTGCGCGAGGCGGTGTTTGACCCGCATGACCCGTTCGCCGCTTCGCTGCGTACCATCGAGTGTAGCCACCTGCTTGGCTTGCTCACGCCTGGGAGGCGGGCTACTCCCTCCGCGAGCTGAGTGCCATCCTCGGCCGCTCCCACAGCGCCTTGCACCGCGACTTCACGCGTATCCGCGCCATCTTCCGTGAGGCGACGAGCGAGGAGGGCGGCGATCGTCGCCCCGGAGCTGTTTGAGGACGTCCAGCGCCGGATGGCGCCGGCGCAGCGGCGGACGGAGCTGGAGCGGGGCCTGATCGAGACCGACGAGGCGATCCAGCAGGTGCGGCAGGACGGGGTGACGGCGAAGGCGGTGCAGCAGACCCTCGCACGGGTGCATGAACTGTACGCCGCGCTGCAGCCGCACGAGCAGAAGGAACTGATCGGGCCGGGGATCAACGGCGACGTGGCTCCCCACACCGCCGTTGCAGGGAATCCGACGCTTCAGGCTCTGGCCTGCTCTCCGCCACCAGTCGGGCTCCGCGACCAGGATTCGAACCTGGAACCCATCGGTTAACAGCCGATTGCTCTACCGTTGAGCTATCGCGGAAGGCGCCAACCGCGGCCGCGCGGCGCGACCACGCGCTTCAATCTATCACACGCGCACCAACGCGGCAAACGCTTCAGAGCGCGGCAAACGCGGTGCGCGCCGCCAGCCGCCCGCGTCCAGCCGCCTCGCTGGGCCGTGTGCCGTCGAAGACGATCTCGCCCCGCGAGAGCGTCAGCACCGGCCAGCCCGTGACCGAAAAGCCTTCGTACACTTCGAAATCCTGCGCCGAGTACATCTCCTCGGCGCGGATCGTGCGCGTGCGCTCCGGATCCCATACCACCAGATCGGCGTCGGCTCCGGGTGCGATCGTGCCCTTGCGCGGATACAAACCCATCAGCCGCGCCGGATTGGTGGAGATCAGGCTGACGAAGCGTTCGAGACTGATGCGTCCTTGCACCACGCCGTGGCTGAACAACATCGGCAACAGCGTTTCGAGATTGGACATGCCCGCTGGCACGGTGGCGAAGGTATGCTGCGGGTCCTGCTTGACCGCCCGGCTCCAGCCGACGTGGTCCGTCGCGACGACGTGAATATCGCCCGCGGCCAGCGCCCGCCAGAGCGCCTCCACGTCCGCATCGTCGCGCAGCGGCGGCTGGCCGATGTAGAGGGCGCCGTCCGCCTGCGCGTAGGCCGCTTCGGTGAGATAGAGATAGATCGGCCGCGTCTCGACGTAGGCACGCTGTCCGGCCCGCCGCGCTGCCCGCGCCGCATCGACCGCGGCCTCACAGGAGACGTGGACGAGATAAGCCGGTACGTTGGCGGTGTTCGCCAGATGCAGCGCCCGCTGCGTGGCGCTGACCTCGGCCTCACGCGGGCGGCTGGCCGGATAGTTTTCCACGCCGGTCTTGCCCTGCCCGATCAGTTCGTTGGTGCAGTAGTCGATGATCGTGCGGTCCTCGCAGTGAATCATCGCCAGGCCACCGGCCGCGCCCACCGCCGCCAGCGCCCGCAGATATTCGGGCAGCCGCCGCTCAAACGCGGCGATCACGGTGAAGAACTTGAAGCTGGGGAAGCCTTCGGCTGCCAGTTCGGGAATCTCCGCCAGCGCCGCCTCACCTGGGTCGTAGATCACCGGGTGGAAGCTGAAGTCGATCACGCTCATCTGCCGGCCGGCCTGCAACGCGGCCTCGACCGCCGGCCGCAGCGGCTGACCCCGCTCCTGGTAGGCGAAGTCGCAGATCGTCGTCACACCGCCCGCCGCCGCCGCGCGCGTGCCGCTATACAGATCATCGGCGCGGCGCTGGCCCGTCATGCCTGCCTGATTCAGATGGACGTGCGGATCGATGCCGCCGGGCAGGACGTACATATCCGTGGCATCGATCGCGCGGGAGGCGCTCTCCATCTGACCGCCGACCTGGACGATGCGCTCGCCCTCGATGCCGACATCCGCCCGGGCGCTGCCGGCCGCCGTAACCACCGTGCCGTTGCGAATCACGAGATCCATCGTCTTGTCCCGTCGTGTGCGCTCGCCTACCGCCCGGCCGCGGCCGCTTTGTAGTCCTCGCGCAGCTCGCCGATCGTCACGATCTGGCCGGTGTAGCGGTCGCCGTGCGCCAGTATCCAGAGGACCGCATCACCCATGATCTCCGGCTGCTCCCAGTCGGACGTGTCGATGCCCGGGCTGTTGAAGACGTAGCCTTCGGTTACCACCGACAGTTCGAGCATCAGGTCCACGACGCTGATGCGATCCGGCTTGAACTCCTCGGCGGCGGTGAGCGAGAGCCGGTCCATCGCCGCTTTTGAGGCAGAGTAGGCGGCGTGGTCGATCCAGGCCCGCCGCGCCGCGCCGGACGAGATGTTGATGATGTGGCTCGGCGCGGCGGCGCGCAGCAACGGCAGCAAGTGCCGCATCATCATGTACGGCCCGTGCACATTGACCTCGAAGCAGCGCTGCCAGAGCCGCAGCGGCAACGATTCAACCGCACCGACCGCGCTGATCGCCGCGTTGTTGATCAGCACGTCGCAGCGGCCGAAGCGCTCGGCCGTGACGCGGGCACAGTCGGCCACGTCGGCTTCCTTCGCCACGTCGCCGGCGACGAGCGCGACCTCTGCGCCCAGCGCGCGGCACTCGTCGGCCGTGTGCTCGATCGTGCCCGGCAGGCGGCCGGGATGGTCTTCGGTGCTGCGCGCCATCAGGACGAGCTTGGCGCCGCGCTCCGCCAGCATCTTCGCGATCACGCGCCCGATGCCACGGCTGGCGCCCGTAACAACTGCGACCTTGCCCTGCAGATCGGCTTCCCGGCTCTCCGCCATCGGCTGCCCCTCCCGCGCGGCACGGCGTTCGCCGCCGTGCGCCGCCCATTGTGGCGCATTCGCCCGCCGCCGGCCAGCGGCACGCGCAGTTGCACGGCGCTGCTATGGCGGACGCCGCGGAGCACCTAACCCTGACCTCGCAGGCGAGGTCTGTCCCTTCCCGAGGCGGGAAAGGGACTTCTGGAGCGCTCCCAACAACGCTGGACGGCAGCGGGGCCGGATCGCTCTCGCTGGCCGCCGCGATCGTTGCAACGTCGCTGCTATACTTGCGCTGGCGACGCTGATCCGCGCTGCCGCGGCCGTCGTACTACCAGGTACAGTGCAGACCGTGCAAGCAGATCGCACCGACGAAGACCTGGTGGCGGCGCTCGCGGCCAGGGATGCCAGCGCCCTTGAGGCGCTGTACGAGCGCTACGGCCGGCTGGCGTTCTCCCTGGCGGTTCGCATCGTCGCGGCGCCGGAAACCGCCGAGGAGATCGTCCAGGAAGCGTTTCTCTCGATCTGGCGAGGAGCCGCCACCTACCAGCCGGGCCGTGCGGCCGTGCGTACCTGGCTGCTCAGCATCACCCATCACCGGGCGGTGGACGCCGTCCGGCGGCGGTCGGCCAGGGTGCAGACCGCACCCCTGGAGGACCAGGCGCAGTATGTGGGGGTGCAAGACGTGTGGTCGGATGTCAGTGCGTCCCTGGTGCGAGATGAGGTTCGCTCGGCGCTGTCCAGGCTGCCCGAGGAGCAGCGCCAGAGTATCGAACTCGCCTACTTCGGCGGGCTCACCTACCCGGAGATCGCTGAAAAGCTCGGTCTGCCGCTGGGTACGGTGAAAAGCCGCCTCCGTCTCGGCCTGCAAAAGCTGCAAGGGCTACTGGAGAATCCAAATCTGCGCGCCGATCCGCGCTGAGCTGTTTCAGTTCGTGTGAAGTTCGTGTGAAGGAAGAAACGAGTACCCGAGGTATGGATTGCAGCGAGGTTGAAGAGCTGTCCGGAGCGATCGCCCTGCGTGCGTTGCCGCCGGGGGAGGCGCTTCAGGTCGAGGAGCACCTGGCATCCTGTCAGCAGGACCACAGCAGCCTGCTGACACTGGGGCAGGTCGCCTCCTTGCTGCCCTTCGCCGTCGAAGAGATCGAGCCGCCGGCGCGGCTCAAGCAGAACCTGCTCGCCGCCGCGCTGAGCGATGCCGCCGCGGCCGGTGGCGCTGCGCCGCGGCTGGCCGTCGTGCCCGCTGCAGACGAGCATCCCGCCGAGACAGACGCTGGCACGGCACCTCGTCCAATGGTCACGCTGCCCGTTCGCGGCCGCCGCCTCTGGCAGCAGCCGGGCGTCTGGGCCGCGGCCGCGGCGATCCTGGTCGCGATCGGCCTGGGGGCGTGGAACTTCTCGTTGCAGCAGCGCCTGAATAACCGCGACGCGGCCAACGCGCGCCAGGCGCAGGCGCTGACGACCCTGGCTGCCGCCGCGCGTGTCGTCCCGCTCAGCGGCAGCGGCGGCCTGCAGCTCGCCTTTGCCGCCGCGCCGAACGGCACCGGCAGCCTCGTGCTCAGCAACGTCCCCGCGGCGCCGGCGGGCAAGGTCTACCAGGCGTGGTTCATCCGCGACGGCAAGCCGGTGAGCGCTGGCGTCTTCAATGGCGCCGGCGTCGCGGTGGTGCCGCTGCAGGGCAGCGCTGCGGGCGCCCAGACCGTCGCCGTCACCCTCGAGCCGCTCGGCGGCAGCCTGCTGCCCACCGGCCAGCCGATCGAAGCCGCAACGCTCGGCTCATAACGGCCGTGTGACCGCTCCCTCAGACGCGGACGAAACCAACGCCGCATACTTGGCGAACACGCCGCTCGCATAGCGCGGCGCCGGCGGCTTCACCTCGGCGAGGCGACGCTGCACTTCGTCCGCCGACACGTCGAGATCGAGACGGCGCTGCTCGATATCGAACGTGATCGTATCGCCCTCGCGCACGGCGGCGATCGGGCCGCCGCGCGCCGCTTCGGGCGCGACGTGGCCGGCCATCAGGCCGTGTGTGGCGCCGCTGAAGCGGCCGTCGGTCAGCAGCGCGACATCTTCGCCCAGGCCGGCGCCGACGATCGCCCCGGTTACGCCCAGCATCTCGCGCATGCCGGGGCCGCCCTTCGGCCCCTCGTAGCGGATCACGACCACGTCGCCGGCCCCGATCTTGCCGTTGGTCACGGCCGTCATCGCGTCCTCTTCGCGGTCGAAGACGCGCGCCGGGCCGCGATGATAGCGCTTCTCGTAGCCGGCAATCTTGACCACGCAGCCCTCGGGCGCGAGGCTGCCCTTCAGAATCACGAGGCCGCCCACCGGGGCGATTGGCTTCTCCAACGGTTTGATCACGTCCTGGCCTGGCGTTTCGACGGCGGCGCCGGCCTCTTCGGCGAAGGTGCGTCCCGTCGGCGTGAGCGCGTCGCCGTGGGCCTTGCCCGCCGCCACCAGCCGCTGTGCGACGACCGGCTGGCCGCCGGCTCGATCGAGGTCGGAGGCGACGTACTTTCCGCTCGGCTTGAGGTCGCCCCAGAGCGGTGTACGGTCGCTGACCGTATCGAACTCGTCGATCGTCAGCGGCACGTTCGCTTCGCGGGCGATGGCGAGCAGGTGCAGCACGGCATTGGTCGAGCCGCCCGTGGCGGCGACGCCGGCGATCGCGTTCTCGAACGCATCGTGGCTGAGAATGCCGCTCGGCTTGAGGCCGCGTTCCAGCATCTCCATCACGAGCCGGCCGGCGCGGCGGCCCACGTCGTCCTTGCGCGGATCGACGGCGGGCACGCTGGCGGTGCCCATCGGCGAGAGGCCGAGGAACTCGAGCGCGAGCGCCATCGTGTTGGCGGTGAACTGACCGCCGCAGGCGCCGGCGCCGGGGCAGGCGTGGTCTTCGAGGTCCTTCAGATCGGCGTCGCTCATCAGGCCGGCGGCGTTGGCGCCCACGCCCTCGAACACGTCGAGGATCGTCACGTCGTGGCCTTTGAAGCGGCCAGGCATGATCGTGCCGCCGTAGAGCACGAAACCGGGCACGTCGAGCCGCACCAGGCCCATCGCCGTGCCAGGCATGGTCTTGTCGCAGGCGGCGAGGCAGATGAGTGCGTCGAACATGTGGCCGCGGCCCATCAGCTCGATCGAGTCGGCGATCACCTCGCGGCTGACGAGCGAGGCCTTCATGCCCTCGGTGCCCATCGTGATGCCGTCGTTGATCGCGATCGTGTTGAACTCCATCGGCGTGCCGCCGGCGGCACGCACGCCTTCCTTGACCATCGCCGCGAGGCGGCGCAGGTTATAGTTGCATGGCCCCGTCTCGACCCAGGTGTTGGCGATGCCGACGATGGGCCGCGCGAGGTCTTCGTCGCTGAAGCCGATCGCCTTGAACATGGCACGCGCCGCGGCGCGGTCGCGGCCCTCCAGCAGCGTGCGGCTCTTGTGCTTCATGTCGAACGCGCCATTCGAGTGAGAACCGTTGGACGTCATTCCCAGCCTCCTGTGGGGCGAATGCTAGCGAATCTGTCGCGGCGGGTAAACGCGAACGCGCCGCCGGTGGTCGGAAAGCGGCCCGTGCCTGCTTCGCGAGCCGTGAATTGTTGGAGAGTATTGCGAGCGGCGTCGGGCGGACGGAGCACCTAACCCTGCTTTGCCTGACGGCAAAGCTGTCCCTTCCCGACACGGGAAGGGACTTCTGCAGCGCTCCAAACACCGTGCGACGGCGGCAGGGCCGCGGTGTCCTTGCGGGACGCGCGGAGGGCCGGTCTCCTATCCGCGTGAGGCCCTCGACCCAACCCTTCCCGTGTCGGGAAGGGAGATTTCGCTTCAGCGAAAGCGGGGTTAGGTGCCCCGCCTGCCCGACGCCGCTCGCGCTTCCTCGACGCCCAACCCTTCTCCCGTGTGCCGTGTGCCATGTGCCATGTGTCATGTGTCGTGTGTCATGAGGGGAAGGGAGAGGGGCTAACATCTGTTCAGTGCTGCCCTAACCCGGCGGCATCGCTATAATCGGGGCCATCGCCTCCGATGTACGGCGCGGCGGCGCGGTCACATTCGCCAGCATCACGTGAACAGTTGCGAGAGGAAGAGAGGGCCTGGCCTGTTATGAAGGAGTACGACACCCGTTCCATCCGCAATGTCGCCATCGTCGGCCACGGTGGGACGGGCAAGACCTCGCTCGCCGAGGCGATGCTGTTCGAGGCGGGCGCGATCAACCGGCTCGGCCGCGTCGAAGACGGCAACACCACCTCAGACTTCGATCCGGACGAGCTCAAGCGCAAAATGAGCGTCAACACCTCGATCCTGCCCTGCGAATGGAAGGGCATGAAGGTCAACATCCTCGACACGCCAGGCTACGCCGACTTCGTCGGCGAGGCGAAGTCCGGCGTACGCGCCGCCGACGCCGTGCTGATCGCCGTCGATGCCTCATCGGGTGTGCAGGTCGGCACCGAATCGGCCTGGGGCTACGCCGAAGAGTCGGGCAGCCCGCGCGCCTTCGTCGTCAACCGCATCGACCGTGAGAACGCGGACTTCTTCGCCGCGCTTGCGCAGATGCAGGCGACATTCGGCAACAAGATCGTGGCGCTGCAACTGCCGATCGGCGCCCATGAGAGCTTCGCGGGCGTGATCGACCTCGTCTCGATGAAAGCCTACATGGGCGAAAAGGCGACCGAGACGGCCATTCCCGGCGACCTCGAAACGACGGCGGCCGAGCACCGCGAAAAGCTGGTGGAGGCCGTGGCCGAGGCCGACGACGAGCTGATCGCCAAGTACCTCGAAGGCGAAGAGCTGTCCGAGGACGAGGTGCGCCGCGCCCTGCGCACGGCGATCATCCAGTGCGTCGCCGCGCCGGTGATGGTCGGCTCGGCAGCGCGCAACGTCGGCATCGCCGCGGTGCTGGACGAGATCGTCGCCAACTTCCCCTCGCCGTTTGACGTGCCCTCGCCCAGGGCGCACAAGCCGGACGGCGCCGAGGAGGAGCTGAAGGACGACCCGGCCGGCCCGCTCGCCGCGCTCGTGTTCAAGACGACGGCCGACCCGTTCGTCGGCAAGCTGACCTACTTCCGCGTTTACTCCGGCACGCTGCACAGCAACGGCGAAATCTGGAACGCCAACCGCACCCACGCCGAGCGCGTGGGCCAGCTCTTTCACGTGCGCGGCAAGACGCAGGAGCCGGTGGCGCAGATCATCGCCGGCGACATCGCCGCCGTGGCGAAGCTGGCCGAAACGGGCACCAACGATACGTTGTGCAGCAAGGACCACCCGCTGAGCGTCTCGCCGATCGCGCTGCCGGCGCCCGTGCACCGCATGGCCGTATTTCCGAAGACGAAGTCCGACGCAGATAAAGTCGGCCACGCGTTGCAACGGCTGGCGGAGGAAGACCCGACGCTGCACATCGAACGCGACCTCGAGACGCACGAGATGATCGTCGCCGGCCTGGGCGAATCGCACATCGAGGTCGCGGCGGAGAAGATGCAGCGCAAGTTCAACGTCGGCGTCGATGTGAAGCTGCCGCGCGTGGCTTACCGCGAGACGGTGACGCAGCCCACGCACGCGCACTACCGGCACAAGAAGCAAACGGGCGGCGCCGGCCAGTTCGGCGAGGTGGACATCGAGATCGAGCCGCTGCCGCGCGGCTCCGGCTTCGAGTTCACCGAGCGCATCGTCGGCGGCACGGTGCCGCGCGAGTTCTGGAGCCCGACGGAGAAGGGCGTGCGCGAGGCGCTGAGCGGCGGCGTGATCGCCGGCTATCCGGTGGTGGACGTGCGCGTGACGCTGGTGGACGGCAAGACGCACCCGGTGGACTCGAAGGCCGTGGCGTTCGAGATCGCCGGCTCGCAGGCGGTCAAAGAAGGCGTGCCGAAGGCGCACCCGATCCTGATCGAGCCGATCATGGACCTGCGCATCACCGTGCCTGAAACCTACACCGGCGACGTGATCAGCGACCTGAACACGAAGCGGGCGCGCACGCAGGGCATGTCGCCGGCGGAGAAGGGCCACACGCTGATCGAGGCGCAGGCACCGCAGGCCGAACTGCAACGCTACGCCACGGATCTGCGCTCGATCACGCAGGGCCGCGGCACGTTCACGGCGAGCTTCAGTCACTACGAAGAGGTGCCGCAGCACGTCGCACAAAAGGTGATCGACGAGCACAAGCGCGAGGCGGAGGGCAAGCCAGCGTAGCGTTCGGCCCGGGCCCCATCCCCCGACCCCTTCCCCCAATAATAGGGGAAGGGGAGATCTCGGCGCGGGATTGCGGGGCTGAAGGCGCGGCTGGGTCGGCGACCTGCAGGGGCGTACGGCGTGCGCCCTTCGCGGCGCAGCCGCGACCGACAACGCCCGACTAGTTTTACAGTGACCCTTTCATGGGAACGGCCTCTATTCGTGCTCAAAACGGCCGCCGCCGCAGGCGTGGCGGCCTCTGTCGTGAGCGTGACTCCCGCACCGTAGGCGATAATGGTCACTGTAGTACTAGTAGGCAGTCACGCCGGGATTGTGGGATAGAGATGCTGCAACCGAA
>CALFMN010000059.1 GCA_937879875.1 uncultured Chloroflexota bacterium
CGCGTAAGATCGTCGGCAGCGTCAGATGTGTATAAGAGACAGGGGGATGGGGGCCACGCTTACCGCGGCAACGAGCCGGCGCCGAGTTGGTCGCCGGGCTCGGTGCGCGCCCGCTGGATCGTGCCCACGGGCAGCTCCAACACCGACTTCGCGCCCTTCGCGCCGAAGGAGATGTGCCACGGCTTCAGATTCGGCACGATCTTGACGGCGCGCATGCCCGCGTCCAGATAGATCACGTCCAGCGGCATACGCATGAAAAACATGTGCACGGACGAACAGGGCATGATGTGCAGCCCGTGGCCCTCCGCCAGGCTGCCCTTGCCCATCAGCCCCATGAAGCGCGTCCAGAGGTTGTCGGCCACGCCGATCTCGCGCCCCAGCGTGGTGCCGCGGGTGAGGTTGAGGATCTGCACCGTTCGCACGCCGTTATCCTGACACACCTGACATGACGGAAGCCCGGCCGCGCGCCGGGCTTCCGTCGATATTCGCTTGTAAAGATCGGCAGGACACGCCAGTCTGCACGTCGGCGTTGCCCGGCCCGCTAGCCCGTAACCTCGGCCACGACCTCTTCTTGCTGGCCCTTTGCCCGGCGCACCACGCGCACGCGCGTCACGCCGACCTCGCGCACGAGTTGCTTCGCGCGGCGGTAGGCGTCCTGGTATTCGTATGCGTACCCCAGCGGGCCGACCTCGGGGTCCTGCCGGCCGAGCTGGCCCGCGTCCTCGTCGTACTCCACGAAAAACTTGTTCAGCGCCATGACGTGCCTCTTTCGGGACTGATCATCGCCGCGGCGGGACGGCGCGGCTTTTGCCACCTCTATTATCGCCCGCCCCAGCCCTTCCGGACGATACTGCTGGACCCCTATTTGCACGCTTAATGCAATGTTCACATGGAGTCACGAGTATCCGGCGTCACTTCCGCGGGCGGGCCGTTGAAGGCGACGCGCCGAACAGCGCTCGGCCTTCCCTGAAAAGGCGCGATGCGGCAGGCTGAAGCCGGACGGCCTACCCCTCGCGCTCGGCGCGTCCCGCGCGCTGGTGCGCTTCTGAGGCCAGTCCCCGGTCGCAGGAGGCTGACGATGAGAACCACCCCGGATGGGATCGAGGTCCCCCCGCCCTCTGCCGATGACGTGCTCTTCCGCGAGCAGGACGGCATCGGCTGGATCACGCTCAATCGCCCCGTCGTGCTCAACGCGATCGACTGGTCGATCCGCCGCCGGCTGATGGCCGCGCTCGAATGGGCCGAGCGCGAGGACGCGGTCAAGGTGGTGATCCTGCACGGAGCCGGGCGCGCCTTCTGCGCCGGCGGCGACATTCAGTCCACGCCGCCGGAAGACGGCCTGCCTTCGCCCGGTGCGATGGAGATCTGCATGGCGATCTGGCGCCTGCCCAAGCCGGTGATCGCCGCCGTGCAGGGTCATGCCGTCGGCCAGGGCTGCGAGCTTGCCGGCGTCTGCGACCTGACGATCGCCGCCGACGACGCGCAGTTCGGCGAGATCCAGATCCGCCACGGCTTCGGCCCGCCGATCCTGATCTCGCCCTTTCTCATGGGGCCGAAGCAGGCGAAGGAGCTGCTTTTGCTGGGCGAGATCTACGATGCGCACGAGGCGCAGCGGCTCGGCCTCGTCAACCGCGTGGTCCCGGCCGAACGCCTGCTGGAGGAGGCAGAGCAGATCGCGAAGAAGCTGGCCGCGCTCAAGCAGAGCACCGTGCGGCTGAACAAGCTGCTGGTGAACCGCGTGCACGAGCTGGCCGGCCTGCACGCTGCGCTCGACTACCGCGCCGACCCGGTCGTGCAGGCGTATCAGCAGGGTTCGGAGTCGGCACAGAGCGAGCACCTCAACGTCCTGCGCGAGCGGGGCTGGGAGGCGTTCCGCGAGTCACGCGACGCACTCTACCGCGAGCAGCGCTGAAGCAACCGGCCGTTGCAGCCGCCGAGGCGCGTTGGCAATCCGCGCAGAGATGCCGGGCGTGCACCCGCGGCGGAGCAGCCCATCGGAGGCACACGGGAGGAACGCAGACGATGCCTGATTCCCTCGACGGCAAAGTGGCACTGATAACCGGCGGCGCCAGCGGCATCGGCCGCGCCAGCACCCTGCGCTTTGCCGCGGCGGGGGCGCGCGTGCTGATCGCCGATGTACAAGACGAGGCGATCGCAGGGGTGGTCGAGGCGATCGGCGGCGACGGGGCGCTCGGCCTGCACTGCGACGTAACCGACGAAGCGCAGGTTGAGGCATGCGTGGCGCAGGCGGTGCAGCGTTTCGGCCGGGTCGATATCGGCCTGTTCGCGGCCGGCGCGGGCGGCGGCGGGCCGGTGCATCTGCTCGACAGCGCCATATTCGACCAGGTGATGCGGCTCAACGTCTACGGCGTCTTCTACGCGGTGAAGCACATCGCAGGCCAGATGATCGCGCAGGGGGGCGGCGGCTCGCTGATCGCGATCGCCAGTCTCAACGCGCACCAGGTCGCCGAGGGCTTCACCGCCTACTGCACCAGCAAAGCGGCGGTGGCGATGCTGATGCAGAACGCCGCGCTGGAGCTGGGCCGCCACGGCATCCGCGCCAATTCCATTGGACCCGGGCTGGTGCAGACGCCGCTCTCGGCGCGGCTCTGGCAGACGCCGGCCGTGCGTGACGCCTTCATCGCCGAGACGCCGCTGGGCCGCTACTGCCAGCCGGAGGAGGTGGCCGAACTGGCGCTCTATCTCGCCTCCGACGCCAGCAGCTTCATGACCGGCCAGACGCTCTACCTCGACGGCGGCCAGAGCTTGAAGAAATATCCCGAGATGTTCGGCTTCGCGCAACAGCTCGCGGCGGAGCAGTAGCAGCCCGTGGCCCTCGTCCTCCCCGCGTTCCCGTCGCCTTATTCCATTTGTTCCTCCTGGGCGCAGGCGCCGATCCAGCCGTGAGCGTGCCGACCAGCAAACGGTTACCCCTTCTGGCTCCGGAACGCTTCAGGCTGGATCGCCCCTCGCCATGTAACATCGCGCTCCGCGCGATCTGGACGATTGGGCGAGGGGACGGGGGTGAGGGCCGGCGGGCACGGCGTTGCGCCTCTATGCCGCTCCCTGGCCGAAATGGTGTCAGGGCACGACCAGCTCGTAAAACGCCACGCCGCCCGGCGGCAACGCGGCGTGCAGCTCGGCTCGGTGCACCGCATGCAGGCAGGCGAAGGACCGCGCTTCCACCTTCTGTCGGCCGCGGATGAGCGGCCTCTGCGTCTCACCACTCATTGCTTGTAGCAAGTAGTGCATCGTACGTAGTGCTCCCGGTCGTGCCTGCGGCTGACGAATTGGGACGCTGGTAGCGGAGGCGGCGGAATGATTCACAAATGGTCCAGCCTGTTGAAAAAGTCCCGGTCACGAGCCGCTGGGCCGGAAGGACCCTAGCAGGCTGCTGAAAAAGTCTCAGGCGAACCGAAATTCGCTCCGTTATGGCGAGCCGCAGGCATGCCTTGTCAAGAGCTGAAGAGGCAGGCGAAGGGTTTTTCATCACCCTGCTAGGATTCGGGCCATCGGCGCGGGAAATCACCGGCTGCGAGCCGTTCCCGTGGCGGATTCCAACACTAAATACCGCATCACAGTGCAGCCAAAGCCGCGACCGTCATTTTTCAACACGCTGGGTCCTTTGTGAGAGGGTAGCTTCATTCGGGCCAGAAATGTAGCAGCATGTTTGGCACGGAACGTTAGTCGACCTCTTCAGCGTCAATGTGTGACCATGGATCCGAGTCATCGCCGGGGTGTTGAAGCATCTCGTGGGGTATCGGCCTCTCCAACGGATCGTCTTCGCCTTGGAGCCAGCGCTGCCAGCCTATAGCTGCGCGCCCGCTGAAACGAGATGCCCGTTCCTGACGCGTGGTCGGATCGAGAATGGGGAACCTACGCCGACCTGCAGCGCCCGACGGCCGGGACCGCGTAGCGCTCTCCGCGAAAGGAGGCTGCGCAAAGTCCGGGCTCAGGCGCAGCGTGAGCTCCCTGACGTGGGCATTGAACCCTTTCCAGAGGGCCAGCAGCCGTGCGTATGGCACTTTGCCGGTGCGACGAGTTCCAGTCCAGTGGATCAGGGCGGCGGTTCCGCCGAGTCGTAGGAGCAGACTCCACCCGGTTTCATCGTCTGTAAGGTGCCCGTATCCGTAGGCACCGGTCTGGCGCACGGCTTGTAGACCCCAGCGTGCGAGTTCCAGGGGGTCGAGCAGTTTCCCTGTAGCGACGATCTCGCCGGTGGGTCGCGTAATGCCTAACAACTCCGTTCCAGCGATTCTCAGGTGTGCCGGAACGCGGTCTGACGGAGTAGGTACAATGAAACGCGAGTTGATGAACTTAGCCTCATCTATGAAGAGTTCCATGGTCAATCTCCACTAACACGGTATATGATACATTGTAATTACTAAGAATGGTGGGTAGTCATCAATTATCACATTAATGCACTGCTCTCCTGCTTTTCCAACAGCGAATGGACCACTTTCGTCTTCTGGACCCTGTGCGATAACACGTATTCCATAGAGTTTACATTTATTGCGTTCGTGAAACCACCTAGGGTTAGGTGACGTCTGTTCCAGCAAGTCGTCGAGGTTGAAGTTATCTTGGGAGTAATAATCGGTAAACTGCGTTGGAGGATCATCACTGTTCATGCGATCCCTTGGTGGGTTTTTGCCATGGAAGAGCTGAATGTGCTGATATCCTCGGGTAAAGTTACCATCTTCTAACAACGGCACCTCCCCTTGCCGTAACGGTTCGCACGGATCCTTGGGCTTGTCGTTCTGATCGAGCGAGATGTCGATCAGCTGCTCAATCCCGCTGCAGGCGACGGCGACGACCTCGCGCGCAACCCCCAGGATGGTCGGATCGGGCGTGCGCGGGATGACCGGGGGACACGACCATTGGCCCGGTGATCCCACCCGCTGGAACGCCTGCTGCAGGTAGTAGAAGCAGCCGTGCCATTGTGGGTCGCCCG
>CALFMN010000060.1 GCA_937879875.1 uncultured Chloroflexota bacterium
CACACCCGATGCCACCCTCTCACTCATAGGTATCGCACGATGCAAAGGCCCTGGGCAGAGGCGCTTGCACATGAAGCAGGCCGCACGTTTTTGCTACAATTCCGTGAGCAGCGCCAGCAGGGAGCGATACGTGGCCGAAACGGTGCAGAACCGGCAGAATTCCGGACCGGGCAAGCTGGCGGTGCGGAAGCAGCGCACGCGCGCGGCGATTCTCGACGCCGCCGAGCGGCTGTTCGACGAGCCCGGCTACGCGGCGACGACGATGCAGGACATCGCCACGCTGGCCGAGATCGGCCTTGGCACCCTCTACGGCTATTTTGTCTCGAAGGAAGAGCTGCTGCGCACCGTGCTGTCTGCCCGGCGAGACGCGGCAGTGGTGCGTGGCTCCGTGGAGCTGCAGCACGTGCGCGGCTCGCTGGACCGCGTCTGCCTGCTGCTGCGGCAAGTCTGGGAGTATTTGGACGCCAACCGCCGTATGTCGCTGGCGCTGACGGCGATCGATACGTCCCGGCCCACCGTGCGCCAGCCCAATCAGCAGGACCTGTTCGGCACACTGGTGCGGCTGCTGCGCCGCGGGCAGGAGCGCGGCGAAGTGGCGCCCGTGCCGGCGGAGGCGGCCGCCCGCTCGCTGCTCAGCACCTACACATGGTCCGCGCTGCGGCTCGGCATCTGGCGCGACGCCGGCGAGCCCGCGGCGGTGCTCGAAGACCTCGAACGGCTGACACGCAGTTTGCTCACCCCGGCTGCCGCACGGTCTTCATAGCCTGCTGCCGGCGCTGGCGTCAGGAGGCCGGCAGGCGCGATACTCCCTCCGTTGCTGAGCCGCGGAAGAAGAGGGATGCCAGCGTTCTGAGCGTGTGCGAAAACTGGCATGAGCAGCAGCGGCAACCGAGGCAAGGCGCGTGTCGGGCAGCGCGGGGATGCAACAGGGCGAGAGCACGGCGGCCCGCTGGCGGCGCCGGAAGCTCAAGGCGCTGCGCCGACGTCGCGAGCCCCACGCCGCCGTGTCGCTGGACGACAGCGGTGCGCTGTTTCGCAATCCCTTTCGCATCGCCGATCTGGCGGCGCTGGACGATGCCGCGCTGCGCTCGCGCCGGCAGCGATCGTTGCTGCGTGCCATGAACGTGCCGGCCGCGCCGCGTGTCTGTGCGAACGCCGGACGCGCGCCGTGCCGTACTCCGTGCTCGGCGTCAACCCGCCGCACGACTTCTGCTGGCTCGTGATCGACGCCCGCGATACGGAACCCGCCTGAGGCGAGCCAGCCGGTTTTGAAGCCGTCTGTTAGCCGACCATCCAGGCGCCGCCGGAGACGGAGAGCACCTGGCCCGTGATCTGGCGCGCGTCCGGGCCGCAGAGAAAGGCCACGGCGCCGGCGATCTCCTCCGGCGCCGTCACACGGCGCAGCGGCACCGCCTCGGCGGCCGTGCGGATGCGCTCCTCGCCCAGGTTGCGCTCCACCCAGCCGGTGCGCGTCACGCCGGGAGCCACGACGTTGACGGTGATGCCCTCCGGCCCCAGCTCGCGCGCCATCTGCCGTGCCAGCCCGATCAGCCCCGCCTTCGAGGCGGCATACGCCGGCGACGCACCCATGCCCGCCGCGCCGATCGAGCCGACGTGTACGATCGCGCCGGCGCCGCGCCCGCGCAGATGCGGCAGACAGACCGCGCTGCAGACAAACGGTCCTTTCAGGTTGACCTCCAGCACGGCGTCCCAGTCGGCGTCGCTCTGCGCCAGCAGGCCGCCGGGCCGGTTCACGCCGGCGTTGTTCACCAGCGCGTCCAGGCCGCCCCAGCGTTCGGCGATCTGTGCCGCGACGCCTGTCATCTGCGCACGATCGGCCACCGATGCGACCGCGAAGTGCAGGCGCTCGCTCTCGCCGGCCAGCGCTTCGCGCGCCGCGGCCAGTGCCCGCGCGTTGACATCGACCGCCGCAACGCGGAAACCGTCCGCCAGCAGCCGCTGCACGCAGGCGAGGCCGATCCCGCGACCCCCACCCGTCACGAGCGCCACGCGATCCTGCGACATTCCTCTTCTCCCGGGCCGTGACCGGCGACGCACCCGCCGTGCGCCGTCACGCTGCGCGATTCGCGCAGGCGCCGCGCTCAGTAGCCCTGGTCGTCGCCCGGCAAGACATGATGCGTCCACTCGCGCCCCAGGCCGGTGAGATCGGCTTGCAGCAGATCCTCGCCCCGCGGCTTCACGCCGTGCTCGACCCAGGCGATCAGGTCGTCAAAACCCTGTTCGAGGTCGGCGGTGTCGAACTGGCAGTGCTTCGGCGCCCGCACGGTGCGCTGCACCAGCAGATCGCCGTTGCCGGCCGCGTCCACAGTCTTGCGGTAGTTGATCTCGTGCAGCAGCGGCACGAAGTTGTCGCCGGTGGTGTGATACGTCAGCAGCGGCACCGTGATCTTGCCGGTGGGCAGCGCAAAGACTGGATTGGTCTCTGCGTTGCGGTAGGCCGGGTCGGCGGGCACGCGCAGCACGCCGTTATTTAGCTGATCGTCGGTGAAGCCGAGGCCCGGGTCGATGTGATAGGTGAAGTAGTCGTTCGTCGCGGCCAGGCCGGCGAGCGAGGCCGGCTGCTGCTGCGTGATCGCGCCAAAGGCGCCAGTGTAAAAATCGACCATGCCCTCGTGGCGAAACGGCCGCGCGCCGCCGGTCAGATTCTTCACCGCCGACTCGAACGCCTGGCCGAGCTGTGTCCAGTTGTCCGGCGTGCCGAGCGCGGGCTCGATCTGGGTCATCAGCGCGTCCTGAAACGCCTGCGTGTTGGCCGCGGGCAGGGCGTTGCTGCCCGAGATGAAGTCCGCCAGCGCCGAGTAGGCTTCGAGGTAGTCGATCTCCTGCTCCTGCATCAGCACGCCGCACTCGGCCAGTGCGCCGTCGTAGACACCGGCGTGCTGCTCCAGCGAGGAGACGACGATGTGTCCGCCCATCGAGGTGCCCTCAAGATAGGTGCGCGTCGGTTGGCCGAAGGTCTTGATGAAGTAGTCGCGCAGGGCGAGGGTATTGGTCACGCCCAGGTCGGGGTCGTAGCCGTTCTCATCGTAACTGGAGGCGGCCCAGGCGAAGCCGAGGCCGATCAGGTGTTTGCGGATGGGCGACATGCCGGCCTGCAACAGCGGCCCTTCGCCCGCGTAGCCGTGCGCGTACATCACCAGCTCGCCGTTCCAGTTGTCCGGCAGTTCGATCCGGTAGGCCGAGCGGTCCAGCACGCCGAAGTAGGCCTTCGCGCCCGGCAGCGCTGTGAACGACGGATCGGTGATCTGCCAGGTGCCGAGCCGGGCGATCACCGTTGGCGTCGGCGTGGCCTGCTGCGCGCCGATGGGCGTCTCGCTGCCGCCGAGTATCGCCACCAGGGCAAGCACGCCGACGGCGGCGCCGATGAGTCCGAACCGCCAGCCACGCATCCGAGACCACCGCACTCCCGCGTTCATACCGCTCCTCCGCGCCGCGCCGGCTTCGGCGCGGTAGACTGCGTTCAACCGGGCGCCGGCCGCGAGCCATGTGCCGGGCGCCGCGAGTGCCAGGATTACTGCACCGGCTAACGCCCGCGCTCCGTTTCCTGCACAGTCCCCCGGTGCAGCATGACGCGAATCTCGTTCGGTGGAAAGAGGGGCGTCGCCGTGCGCTTCGGTCTCGCCTATGATTTCCGCAACCCCGCGCCGTGGGCGCTGCCCTGGCGCGATCTCTACGCCGCCACGCTTGATCAGATCGCGTTCGTGGAACACCTCGGCTTCGACTCGGTCTGGATCGGTGAGCACCATCTGCTCGAAGACGGCAGTATGCCGGCGCCGCTGACGATCGCAGCGGCGATCGCGGCGCGCACGAGCCGTATCCGCATCGGTACCTTCGTTCTCAGCCTGCCGCTGCACAGCGCCGTGGCGCTGGCCGAGCAGATCGCGGTGCTCGATCAGCTTTCCGGCGGGCGGATCGAGCTGGGCGTGGGGCCTGGCTGCCGCGCGGAGGAGTTCGCCGCCTTCGGCGTGCCGCGCCGGCAGCGGGCGGCGCGCTTTCGCGAAGCCGTGCAGGTGCTGCGGCTGTTGCTCAGCGGCGAACGCATCAGCTTCAAGGGCCGCTTCTACGATCTGGACGGCACGAAGCTCGGCCCGCCGCCCGTGCAGCCGGCTGGGCCGCCGCTCTGGACCGGGGCGATGAGCGCCAAACAGGCCGAGCGCGCCGCCGCGCTGCGGGCGCACCTGATGCCGCGAGGCGACCGGCGTGAGACCTGCGACGTCTGGGCCAGGGCGCTGCGCGGCTTCGGCGAGGATCCGGCGGCGTATCGCGTGCTGGTCAACCGCCCGATCGTCGTCACGGACGATCCGGCGGCGATCTGGCAGCGGCTGCGTCCGGGCGAACAGTACCGCACCGGCCAAAACGCCGGGTGGCTGGAGGCCGGCGACCAGCCGCCGCTACGCCCCACGCAGCCGATTGGCAGCCCCGTCGTGCCGGTACTGGAGGGGCGCTACATACTCGGCGACGCCGCGCACGTGGCCGGGGAGATCGCCGCCTACAGCGAGCGCGTGCCGGTCACGGACCTGGTCGCATGGGGCGCGCCGCTCGGCCTGCACCCCGGCGAGATGTACCCGGCGCTGGAACGCTTCGCCCGCGAGGTCATGCCGCGCTTCCGCTGAACCATCCCGGCGCCAAACGCCAACACACCAGCACCGAACGGGCCGAGTCAAACGGGGCGAGGAGCGGCAGCGGGTGCGGCAGGGCGCCGTGACCGCGGTCGGCGTGGCTGTGAAAAATGCGCGTCTTCTTGCAGTCGCTGCGGACGTTTATCGGAGCCGCCCCTCCGCCTCATCGTCATCCAGCGGCAGGACGATGGTGAAGGTCGAGCCCCGGCCCTCCACGCTCTCGACGTGCACGGAACCCCCATGCTGCTCCACGATTTGACGCACGCCCGACAGACCGATCCCCGTGCCGACGATCTTGCCCGGTACGTTCGAACCGCGGTAGAAGCGCTCGAAGATGCGCGGCAGATCCGCCGCCGGCACGCCGATGCCCTCATCCTGGATGCGCAGCACGGCCAGGGACGATCGGCCATGCTCGCGGGTCAGGCGCACGCTGATCGCGCCGCCTTCAGGACTGTAGCGCACGGCGTTGCTGAGCAGATTCGAGAACGCCCGCTCCAGCCGCGCGCTATCGAACAGGCCGGAAAGACCCTCCGGCTCGATCTGCACGGCGACGCGGTGCAGATGCGTGAGCCGCTGGTGCTCGGCCGCCACGCTGCGCACCAGCGCGGCCAGGTCGCAGCGCTCGCGGTTGAGCTCCAGCGGCCGGCCCGTTTCCAGCCGTGTCAGGTCGAGCAGTTCGCCCACGAGGCCGGACATGCGCGTCACGGCCGTATCGATCGTGCCCAGCACCTCCTGCAGCGTGCCCGCATCGCCGCCCAGCCGTTCGGCGCGCCGCTGCAAAATCTGCGTCATGCCGCGGATCGCGGTGAGCGGCGTTTTCAGATCGTGCGAGGCGCTGGCGAGGAACTCGTCGCGCACACGCAGCGCCTCCTGCGCCTCGCGGTGCAGGCGGGCGTTGTCCACTGCCGTGGCCGCGCGGCGGGCGAGGTCTTCGACCAGATGCAGGTCCTCCGAACCGTAGGGGCGCAGCGGGTCCGTGCGGGCGAGGCTGAGCACGCCGAGCGTGCGCCCGCGCGCCAGCAGCGGCACGTACATGAGCGAGGTCGGATTATAAGCGCGGGCCAGGCGCAGATGCTCGGCGTTCCGCGTGGCGCGGGCGAGGAAATCGTCCGGCACCGTGGCCAGCAGCACGGACTGCCCGGTGCGCAGCGCCTTCGGTGCGCCTTCGGGCGTCTCGCGGCGCGGCGGATAGTTGCGCAGCGCCTTCGCCAGCTCTTCGTATGCCGGGTCGGCACAGCAGACGGCCACGCGGCGCACCTCGTCGTCGTCCTCCACCAGATCGACGAAGCACCAGTCGGCCAGCGCGGGCACGGCCAGACGGGCGGCGTTCTCCAGCGTGATCGCGTAGTCCAGCGATGAGGACAGCACGGCGCTGGCGCCCGCGAGAAATGCGAGCCGGCGCTGGGCGGCTTCGGCCGTGGCGCGTGCCTGCCGTTCGGCCTCGTAGAGACGGGCGCGTTCGAGCGCCTGCGCGCAGTGGCGGGCGAGGGCGAGCAGGAAGGCGCGCTCATCGGCGGTGAACTGCCGCGCCTCGGGAAAGTTCAGCCCCATCCCGCCGATCACGCGCCCTTCGATCTTGAGCGGCAGCAATGCCGAGGCGACGCTGCCCGTGCTGGGCCGCAGGCTGCCAAGCAGCGGGTAGCGTTCCTCCCAGTCGCGGTTCGACTCGAGCCAGACCGGCTCACCCGTGCGCGCCGCGTCGGCGATGGGCGAGCCGGCGTTGGCGCGGAAGCGTTGCCAGTTGCTGGCGATGCGGCGCGAATACCCGGTCTGCCCCAGCATCTCGAACTCGGAGCCGTCGTCGTGCAAAAGCGCCACGTAGCCGGAGGCGGCGCTCACGGCGGAGACGGCCTGATCGACGATCACCGCGGCCACCTGCGCCGGCGTCAGCGCCTCGGCCAGCGATGCGGTCAGCGCCTGCAGGCGGGCGGTGCGTTCGCCGGCCAGTTCGGCGGCGCGGCGGGCGCGGCGCTCCGCCTCGTAGAGGCGGGCGTGATCGATCGCGAGCGCGGCGCGTCGGGCGAGGTCTTCCGCCAGCGCCAGATCCGCTGGGCCGTACGGCCGTGCGGCATCTGCCGAGACAAAACCGATCGCACCGAGCACCCGGCCGCTCACCACGAGCGGCACGGCCATGTAGGACGTGATCGGCACCGCGCGCAGCAGCAGCACGTTCTGCGCACCGTCGGCCAGCAGTTCGAGCAGCGCTTCAGGCGCCGTGGCATGCAGCGTCGAGCGCCCGGAGCGCACGGCAACGGCGATTGGATGCCCCCCCTGCACGTCCAGCGAGCGCTGCTGCAAGCTGCCCTGCAACAGCTCGCCGCGCGTGGAGCCGATATGCGCCGCCTCGACGAGCGTGATCGCGCCGGCGTCGCCGGCGGTGTAGACCAGGCACAGATCGCCGAGCGTGGGCACGGCCAGACGGGTGATGCGCGCCAGCGTCTCGCGCGAATCGAGCGAGGCGCCGAGTACAGCGCTCGCCTCGCTCAGGAAGCGGCCCGCGTCCTCGCTCTGTCGGGCGCGCAGCATCGCGCCCACGGTGGCGATCAACGCCGGCGCTTCCACCGGCTTCAGCAGATAGCCATCCGGCCCCGGCGCCGACTCGACGGCGGTCTGGCCCTCGAGGTAGGAATCCGCCAGGTACAGCACGGGGATCAGCGCCGTGGCCGGGTCGGCGCGCAGGCGGCGCTGCAACTCCGGGCCGGCGAGGCCGGGCAAACCCGCATCGAGCACGATCAGATCGGGTTGCTGGCAAGCCAGCGCCAGCGCTTCGTCGGCGCTGGCGGCTTCGGCTACCTCGAATCCCGCTTCCCGCAGTGCTCGGCTGCTGCCGGCACGCGCGCCGGGGCCGTCCGCGTTCAAAATCACCGGGCGCGGCTTCTCCACCACGAACGCTTCGCCTGCATCCGCCAGCGCCATCGCTGCGCCGCTTATCTGTTGCACGCTGCAATACCGCGTATTTAGTGTGATGCAAAGCTATCACTGAAAGCTTGCATCCGGCAATGTGCACAGCGCGGGATCGGCCCCCTGGCGGTCGGCGCTGAATCTCCGAACCCGCGCCCGCGTCGGGCCTGCCCCACAGCAGCTCGTCACAACGAACGGGTCGTCAGGCCGGCGTCTCAGCTCGGCGAAGGCGGCCGTTCGGCGTCGCGCTGGCGCAGAATGGCCGGTCTGCGATCGAGCGGCGTGCCGCGATAGGGACAGTTGCGGCAGCTACAACCGCAGCAGTACCCGCGCCGCAGCAAAAACTCGCGCGTCGCCACCATCAGTCCGTCCGCGTTGGGTTCGAAATCGGGCATTTGCTCTCGTCTGACTGCCGGTCAGGCCGTACGCCCGATCAGTGTATCGTCCCGCGGACGCCACGGTGTTGATGATTCCCGCTTTGGACCCCGATTGCGGCGGCAGAAGGGCCAGCCCGCCCCGGAGCGACCGCGTGCGTGACACCAGCGTGCAGGCACGCTAGCGTAATGCGCAGGCCGCGTGCATCGAGCCGCACCGGCCGCGGAGACGCCGATGCTCACATGGATGGAGAATGTGACCTTCGTCTATGCGAGCGCTGCGCCCGGCGTGCTGATCCGCGTCAGCCGCGAGACGGTCGGCTGGTCGTGGTCCGGCTGTCCCGAGCTGGTGGTGACACGATGAGCGAACGCCAGACGGCAAACAGTTTGGTCGAGATGGAGCGCGAGGACCGCGTCGCCTGGCTGCGGCTCAACCGGCCGGAAAAGCTGAACGCGCTCAGCCGCGAGCTGGTGGCGGCGCTGGCCGATGCTGTCGCGAGCTTCGCCGGCGATCACAGCGTCGCGGCGATCGTGCTGACCGGCAACGGCCGCTGCTTCAGCGCCGGCGCGGACGTAAGCCAGTTGCGCGAGCTGAACGGCGCGAGCGGGCGCGAGTTCATCACGCGCCTGCACCAACTGATGGCGGCGATCCGCGCGCTGCCGCAGATCGTGATCGCCGCGGTCCACGGCTACTGCTTCGGCGGCGCGGCCGAGCTGGCGGCGGCCTGCGACCTCCGTATCGCCGCCGACTCCGCGCGCTTCGGCATGCCCGAGATCAAGGTCGGGCTGCCGTCGGTGATCGAGGCGGCGCTGTTCGTGCCGCTCGTCGGCCTCGGCCGCGCCGCCGACTTCGTGCTCAGCGGCGACGAATGGGACGTGTCCACGGCAGAGCGCCACGGCCTGGTCACGCGCGTGGTTGCGTCAGACGCACTGGCGGCCGAGGCCGCGCGGCTGGCGCAGCAGATCGCCGGCTTCAGCGGTCCGGCGCTGCGCCTGCAAAAGGAATTGATTCGCGCCTGGGCCGGCGATGAGGTCGACCGGGCGATCGCGCGCGGCATCGAGATCTTCGCCCATGCCTACGACACGCCCAACCCGCGCGAGGCGCTGGACGCGCTGCGCGAGCAGCGTGCACCGCGCTTCAGTGTCGAGTAGCGTGCTGCCGTGGACCGGAATGCCGCAGCGAGATGCTAACGGCTGGGATAGGTCTGCGTTATAGTCTTGGGCCGGTCTACTGCCCGAACGCTTCGCCCGCGAGTCCGTCGGTGTGAGCGGTGAGCAGTGGGCGGTGAATCGCGAGCGGCCAGCGCCGTGCAAGGCCGGCCGTCTACCGTCATCCGGTAGGAGCGGTTCGTGAACCGCCCGTCGCGGCGAACGCCGCGAGCGCGGGGTTGCCATCTATGACTTGGCATGCCTCCATTGTTTCGTATCCGGATCGAATACATAGCCGGGTTCGCCCGGACCGGGTATAGCCATGCTGCCCAGCGACTGGAAAGCTTCGCGTCTGGCCGCCTCGTCACCAACAATCGTCGCGTACGGTCTGGTCCGTCGGCGCTCTCCTTCCCCTTCCGTGATTGAGATGACGACTGCAGGCATCTTCTTTGGATCATCTCCCAGCCGGTTTCTGCGGCGGAAGAGAGCTTCGACTCCATCGGACAGGAGCGAACTCAGGACACTGAGGGGCAGTTGCATACCTTGGCCCAGCAGGAAACCTGCGATGCCAATGAACACCGCATATGGCTGAGCGGTACCGCCGATGCGGCGCCCATCCGGTGCGTAGAGTCCGGGGCGTACCAGCTCCCCAGCCACTTCGAGATGCATGGCCACTACCTGGCAGAAGGCGTCTACGTCCTCCTGATTTAGGTGCGTCGCCATCGGCACGCGAAGCGCAACTGCGCTCTCTTCCCCAGGGTAACGCTGCACGCCCACCTGATCCCTCCTTCATGCCAGTCGCGTGCAGATCGCTATGCCAAGAGCAGTCGGCGAGGAGCTATCGATCCCTTTTGAGGCTCGCTTACGTATTGTTGCACGGCGGTGAGAAAACTCCGCTACGTCAGCTTCGAGAGGAAGCGGCCGACTTTGGCGATCGTCTGCGGGTTCTCCTTCAGCACATAGTCGTAGAGCGCCACGGGAATGCCGAACGAATACGTCGGGTAGGCGTGAATACTGGCGATCACGTCGTCCACCGTCAGGTTGTTGTTCATCGCCAGCGTCAACTCGTTGATCAGCTCGCCCGCGTTCGCGCCGGCGATATGCACGCCGATGAACTTGCGCTTCGCGTCGATCAGGAATTTCATCAGCCCAACCGGGTCCTGGTCGGTGATGGCGCGTTCGAGCACGCTGTACGGGCAGCGAACGACGGTAAACTCCTTACCCTGCTTCGTCGCTTCAGCCTCAGTCAGACCGACGTGCGCGATCTCGGGGTCGGTGAACGTCACCCACGGCACGCTGCCGGGGTTGAACTTGAGCTTCAGCGGCAGGAAGATGTTGCGCACCGCCGCAGCGGCCTGATAGCCGGCGTAGTGCGTAAATTGCAGGCCGCCGACCACGTCGCCCGCGGCCCAGATGTTTTCGACGTTCGTCTGCAGCCGCTCGTTCACCTCGATGCCGCGCTTGCCGTACTTCACGCCGGCCGCTTCGAGCTTCAGCCCCTCCACGTTCGGCGTGCGGCCCACCGCGGCCAGTATTTCGTCCACACGCAGCTCGCCCGCGTGCTTGCCGGAGAGCGCCACGATCTTCTCAGCGCCCTCGCGGCGCACCGCGTCCACGCCGGTGTCGTAGCAGACCGTGACGCCCTCTTCGCTCAGGGCCTTTTCCAGCAGGGCCACGACCTCGGCGTCGTCCTTCGGCAAGAGACGGTCGCCGCGTTGCAGCACCGTGACCTCGGAGCCAAGCCGGGCCATCGCCTGCGCCAGCTCGACACCGATCGGCCCGCCGCCGACCACGGCCAGCCGCCTGGGCAGGTTGCGGAGGTCGAATACGTCCTCGTTAGTGAGATAGCCCGCCTCTTTCAGACCGGGAATCGGCGGTACAGCCGGGCGCGAGCCGGTGCCGATCAGGACGTACTTGGCGCTGATCGTCGCCTCGCCGGAGCGAATCGTGTGCGCGTCCTGAAACTCCGCGCCGCCGAGGAAGACATCGACGCCCGACTCGCGCAGGTGCTCCTCAGAGTCGAGCTCGCCCACCTGCTGGATGGCGAACTGCACGCGGCCGTTGACATCGCCCAGATCGACGCTCTCTTTGCTCAGCCTCAGACCGAAGCGCGCGGCGGTGCGCACTTCGTGCGCCACGCGGGCTGTCTTGATCAGCGCCTTGCTGGGCACACAGCCGTAGTAGAGACAGTCGCCGCCCAGCCGCTGTTTATCGATCATGGCGATGCGCTTTTCGGCGAAGAAGCGGGCCATGCGCGCTGCCGTCAGCCCGGCCGAGCCGCCGCCGATGATCGCCAGGTCATAGCCGTAGGTTGTCGCCACCGTGTCCTCCTTCGCCGGCCGCCGGCGCTGGTCTTGCAGCGGTGTGTCAGCGCAGCATAGCCGATCGCGTCATCGGTGTGTGCGTCTCTGTTTGGTCGCCGGATCATGGGCCAACGTGACGGAGGCCACGCGGCCGGCGGCCCTCAATCCCCCTCCCCTTTCCCCCAATCTCTGACATCGCGCGGAGCGCGATCTAGGATGAGGGAAAGGGGCGATCCGGCGGAGCACGAATCGGACGGCGTCGGGTTAACCGTTTGGTGCTCGGAACGCTCCACGCGGGATCGCCCCTCGCCCAGGATTGGGAGAGGGGACGGGGGTGAGGGTCGAACACGGCGAAGGCCGGGGCAAATGCCCCGGCCTTCTGCGTTCGGCCAGCGAGTCGCGCTACGGCGAGATGGTGATGGTCGCGCCGGCGTCGCTGAAGACCCAGGCGCCCTTGCCCGGCGGCAGCACGTTGCTGGCCGTGTACATGTTGGCCGTTGGGTCGAAGAGATAGACCACGTCGGCGCCCCGCACGGTCAGCGTCTGCGTCTGGCTCGGGTTGCCGACCATGATGAACTGCCCCGCCGGCGCACTGATCGTGATGCTGCTCTGCGTCGAGGGCGCCAGCGGCACGTTCGTCGGCGCATTGAAGAAGGCCCAGTAGCCGCGGCCGGCGACGATCGGACTGCCCTGCGGCGCAGTCTCATAGTTGGTATCGCCGGTCTGGAAGGTGTAGAGTGGGCCGCTCGCGCCGGGGAAGGTCTGGCCGGTACCGCCGGCCACGATGTTCCAACCCGTCGGATAGAGCACGGTCGGGCCGGTCGGCGTCGGCGTCGCGGCCGGACCAGACACGGTAACGGTGGTCGTCGCCGTGCCGGTGGCGGCCGGTGTGCTGGCGCTGCTGGACGCGACGGTCACATTGTAGACGCCCATCGTGGCAAAGATGTGCGTGACGCTCTGGCCCGTCGTGTTGGCGCTGCCGTCGCCCCAGCTCCAGGTGTAGACGATATCGGCGGGCACGCTGCCGGTGGCGCTGACCGAGTAGCTGACCGAGGCGCCCGCGGTCGCCGTGGTCGGGCCGCTGATCGTCAGGCTCAGGCCCTGGCCCGGCAGGCCGATCGTCGCGGTCGTCTTGTCAATGCCGACCTGGCCGGTGCTGGCGCTTGAGGCCGTCAGCGTCACATTGAACGTCCCGGTCGTGTTGTAGGCATGGGCGACCTGTTTGCCCGTGGCCGTAATGGTGTCGCCGAAGTCCCAGGAGAAAGCCGTGTCGGCCGGCACGGTGCCGCTCGCGGAGAAGCTGATCGGCTGGCCGACGCCGCCCTTGTACGGGCCGTTGGCGCTGATCGTCAGCGACTGCGTGATCGTCACGGTGGTAGCGGCGGTCGCGGAGCGACCGTTGCCCGTCACGGAGACGGAGACGTTGTACGGCGTGGTGCTGGCAGTCGCATAGGCATGCTGCACGGTGGCGCCGCTGCCGAAGGAGCCGTCTCCGAAGTTCCACAGGTACGTTAGGTCGGAGGTAGATGTGCCGGCGTTCTGCACCGTGGCCGTGAACGTAATCGGGATGTTGGTCTGGCCGGTGCAGGGTCCGCCGATGGCGACGGCGAACGGCGCCGTGGCGCTGGGCGTGGCCGTGGTTGCCGGTGATGGCGACGGGCAGCCGCCCGCGCCGGTCTGCGCAAGCGCACCTCGGGACGGCGCCTCGCCGAGCGTGAGTGCCGCGAGCAGGCCAGCGCTTACCAGCGCCGCCCCCGCGATCCACGCCGCCCAGCGGCTCTTGCTCTTTCCTCTCATGAGAACCCTCCTGATATTCACCGCGGCGGCTGCGGACCCGCCGCGTTCGGCCTCTGCAGCTTCAAACGAACTACACGGCTGTTGGTTAACAACAAATGAATAGCACTTTTCTTTCATAACCGTATAATGTGCACTCATCCGGCCGATTGCGGTCACGCTGCCAGCATTCCCTGTACGCGCCGCAACGTGAAGATTCCTGAAGAGGTATGCAGCCATCGTCTTTCGGCGCCGTGGAAGTCGCGGCGGACCGCCGACCGTGCGGCAGGCGTGGGCTATAATAGCGTGTCGCCACCAGCGGCACGACAGGGAGGGCAGCCAGCATGGGTGAGTACAGCTTCGAACGTGAGGCCCGCACACCCTACTCCGAGGCGTTCACGATCGAGAGCGACGACGGCGCCGACGTTGGCCGCGTCGATCTGCACTACACCCCGACCATCACCTACGCCACGCTCTGTGTGGGCGAGTCGCTCACCGAGGACGACATTCAGGAGCTGATCGGCCAGATCGACGAGCGGCTGGTGATGACCAGCGATCCGTACCGCGAGGATTTCATTGTCACCGTCTGGACCGGCCGCGAGAGCGGCGTCTATTCCGATGAAGACGAAGAGGATGAGGACGAGGAGGAATAGCGCCTGCCGCTGCGGACCGTGCGCTCAGCGCGCCGCGAGTGTCTTCACCAACACCAGCGCCGGCTGCGCCTCGCCCCAGAAGGCCGTGCTCTCGAACAGCGGTGCGAAGCCCCGCGCGGCATAGAATGCGCGCGTACGCGCGTAGTTCGCGTCCGGGTCGCTGGGGCCGAGCGTCAGCAGATAGACGAACTGCTTGCCGCGCGCCCGCAGCCAGCCTTCCGCCTCCGCGATCAGCGCGCTGCCGATACCGCCGCGGTGCTGCTCCGGCGCCACGGCGAGCACGTGAATCTCCGCCGAGACGGCCGTTTGCTGCTCGAGCGCAATGAAGCCGGCGATCGCGCCGTCGCGCCGCGCCACCCAGGTCGGTAGCGTGCCAAGCGCGGCGATGTAGGCCTCGTTCGCCCTGGCAAAGCCGAACCACTCCGGCAGTTTGGCCAGCACGGCGGCGCAGGCCGCGCGGTCTGATGCGGCGAATGGGGCGATCTCGATGTCCGCGCTGTTCATCGCGCCTCCGGCGGCTAGCGCCCCCAGCCGTCCAGCAGCCGGGCGGCCTCGCCGCGCAGCCGCTCTGCCTGCTCCGCGTTGAGCAGGTCTGCGAACGCAGCGATGCGGTCGTTGACAAACGTGAGTCCGGCCGCAGGGCTGGTCACATCGTCGCTGGCCGCCGCCTCGTTTACCAGCTCGGCCGCGACATTCTCCAGCGCCGCGTCCACCAGCGCACTGAGCCGCTGGCGTTGTGGTTCGCTCAGTGCGGCGGGGTCTGGCTCGCTGTCGACGTCGAGCGCGGCCAGCGCGTCGTCGCGTCCGAGTAAGCGCAGCAGTTGCACCAGCGCCGGGTACGCCGCCATCATGCTCCTCGCCGGGAACGATTGTAGATGGTCGCCCGAGAGCCCGCACGGAGTTCGCCCAAACCATGATCGTGATCGTCGGCGGCGGACTCGCGGGCATCACGGCGGCGCGGGTGCTGTTCCGCGAGCGCGTCCCGTTCCTGTTGTTCGAGCGCGACGGCGCCCTGGGCGGCCGCGTGCGCACCGAGATTACGGCGGAGGGCTTTCGGCTCGACCGCGGCTTTCAGGTGCTGTTCACGCGCTATCCCGCCGTGCGCCGCCACGTCGAGTTGCAGCAGCTCGGCCTGTGTCCATTTACGCCCGGTGCGGTGATCCTCGGTCCCGCCGGCGAGCGCAGCGAACTGGATGACCCGCTGCGCGTGCCCGCTAAGGTCTGGAAAACGCTGCGTTCGCCCGTACTGTCGCTGGCCGACAAGGGCCGGGTCGCGCTGGAGGTGGCCGACCTGCGCCTGCGGATCGCCGAAGGCATTTGGACGGACCGCGACACGACCACGCACGCCTATCTGCATCAACGCGGGTTTTCCGAGCCGGCGATCGAGCGCTTCTTCCGCCCGTTCTTCGGCGGCATCTTTCTGGACCGCTCGCTCAACACCAGCTCGAACGCCTTCCGCTTCATCCTCAAGATGCTGGTCGAGGGCGATACTGCCGTACCCGCGCTCGGCATCGGCGAGCTGGCACGGCAGCTCGCGGCGCCGCTGCCGCCCGCAAGCCTGCGGCTCGGCGTCGCCGTGGATGCGCTGTTGCACGAGGGCGAGCGTGTGGTCGGCGTGCGTGCCGGCGGCGAAGAGTGGCGCGCGGAGGCGGTGATCCTCGCCGCGAACGCGCCCACGGCCGCGGCGCTCAGCGGCCTGCCGCTGCCCACCGTGGGCCACGGCGTGACGACGCTCTACTTCGCCGGCCCGCGGCCCGTGACGGAGGAGACGCGGCTCCTGTTGAACGCCGACCCGGAGGGCACGATCAACGAAGCGGTGCAGATCAGCAACGTGGCGCCGCAGTACGCGCCGCCGGGCGAGCATCTGCTCTGCGTCACGATCCTCGGCGACCGCGATGAGCCGGAGGCGGACCTCGAGGCGAAGGCGCGCACGGAGCTTTCCGGCTGGTTCGGCGACGACCTCGTCGCGCACCAGCGGCTGCTCTCGCTGTCGCGCATCGCCTTCGGCCAGTTTGCGCAGCCGGCGGGCTTCGCGGAGCGCCTGCCGCCGGTGCGCAGCGGCGTGCCCGGCCTCTATCACGGCGGCGAATATGTCCGCGCCAGCAGCATCAACGGCGCGATCGAGGCGGGCGAGGCCGCTGCGCGGGCCGCGCTGGAAGACTATGCCTGACACCGCCGGGGAGGCGCGCGAACGGCCGGGAGCAGTCAAACGCTCCCGGCCGCTCGTTACCCGGCGATGGCGCGATGTGCAGGGCGCCGCCCACCGATCGTCGTTCGCGTCAGTCGGCGGCCACCGCGGCGACCGGCTCGCCCGGCGTGGCGATGGCGATCTTCTTGACCTTCACCGCCTCGCTCTTCGGCAGCGTTACGGTCAGTATGCCGGCCTCGTACGACGCTTGCGCCGCGCCGCTCTCGACGGCCGCGGGCAGCGCCACGCTCATATGGAACTGGCCCTCCGCCAGGCCGCGGGCGTGCCAGGTGAAGGCCTGCGCCTCCTCAGCCGGATAGAGGCTGCGCGTGCCGCTCAGCATCAGCACGTTCTCGCGCACGGCAAGATCGAGATCGGCCGTATTGATGCCGGGGATGGCAGCGCGGAGCACGTATTCGTCGCCTGCCTCGTAGAGATCGAAGGGGAAGGGGCTGGACGCGGCCGCCCGCGTCGTACGCGGAGCGGATTCATTGAAGAACTGGTTGGACAGGCCGCGCATGTAAGCGAAGTCGCCGAAGGGATCCCAGCGCATGGTCATGGTCGCGTTCCTCCGAGAGTTGAGTCTCTCGCTGTAGACTTAGCACTCTCAATCGATAAGTGCTAATAACTGTATACCTCGAATTACGGGCTCTTGCCAACGTCGCTGGCGGGCAAACTCGGGCTGCTGCGTCGAAGGAGCGCGCGATCGCAGGCGATGCCATCCCGGCGCGCAGCCATGCTCGCGTATGCGGCTCGTCATGCTGCAGCGTCGCTCGCCCCGCCCACGCTGGCAGCGCGGAGGTGAGCGCGGGGGCGGGACTATTCGCGCAGAAACGCGGCGATCGTGTCGGTCGTCTGCTCGGGATTTTCAAAGACGAAGAAGTGCCCGGCATCGATCAGGGCGACGCGCGCCCGCGGCATGAAGCGCTCGACGCCTTCATAAAACTCGCGCGGCTGCCGCGGGTCGAGTGCGCCCTGCATGATCAGTACGGGAAAGTCCCACGCCGCCATCAGACGGGTGCGTCGGTCGATCCACTCCTGGCGGAACGATGATGAATTGAAGTAGCGCGGCACCGCCCAGCCGATCTTCTCGTAGCCAAACTCCTGGATCGAGCGGGCCACATCCTCAGCCGCGATCGGCCGCGCGGCCAGGCTCGTGTAGGCGCCGACCACCATGCGCAGCGGATCGTCGAGGATGCGGTTGCGCGCCGGGTCGGTGAACAGCCGTTCCTGCGGCGCCAGATCCGGGTTGAAGTGGTAGAGGTGCTGCTCGCCGCGGGCGTAGCGCAGCACACGCTCGGGGTGGTTGGCGCCGAGATAGTCGGCGATCACCGTGCCGCGGTCGTGGGTGACGAGGTTGAAGCGGTCGAGGCCGAGTGCGTCGAGCAGCGCCAGCAACTGCTCGGCCACCCCCTCCTGGCGATAGTCGCCGGTTCGCTTGTCCGACTGACCGTAGCCCTTGAGGTCGATCGCGAGGACATGGTGCGTGCCCGCAAAGGCGCAGAGCTGACGGTGCCACATGAACCACGACTCGGGTACGCCGTGCAGGAAGACCAGCGGCTCGCCCGCGCCCGCCTCGACCAGGTGCCAGCGCACCGTCTCGCTGTCGCCGTCCGCCTCGACAAAGCGGTGCCTGACCTCGACGCCGCCGGGCAGCCGCTCGAGATCGCCATCGTGGTTGCCGGTTGCCGCCGGCACGCCGGCAAAGCGCGCCAGCCGCTCGGCGATCAGCGCGTTGCGTCCGCGCTCCTCGGCCAGGGCCGCCAGCGCCCGCTGCGGAATCGGCGTGTACTCCAGATCGACACGCGGCACCGGCGCCTCCTCAACGAGGGGCGGTTCGCTTACCCTTTCCTGTCACCTGTCACCTGTCACCTGTTCCCTAAACCCACGAGCGCCTCCTCAGCCTCGCGCACCATGCCCGACACGATCTCGCGCGCCGGGCGCACTTCGTCGAGCAGACCCACGGCCTGGCCGACCGGACCGTAGACCAGATCCTCGAGGTGGTTCTGCGAGACGCTGCGCTGCGCCTCGGCCACCAGCAGCCCTTGCAAGGGCATCGGCAGCGCGGCTGGCGCGCCGGGCTCTTCCCAGGCGTCGGACCACGGGTTCTTCAAATGGCGCATCGGCTTGCCCGAATACCAGCGGCCGACCTTCGCGTCCTGCGGCTGCGCCCGCACGTACTTCTCTTTCAGCGTGCGCACGTACCACTCGGTCTGCAGCTCCATCTCGACCGCGTCCTGGTACGCCTCTTCGGAGAGCAGGAAGGCCGTGCCGCACCAGACGCCGACCGCGCCGAGCGCCAGCGCCGCCACGAGCTGTCGCCCGGTGGCGATGCCGCCGGCCGCGATCACCGGCGCCGGCTTCACCGCCTCCACGATCTGCGGCACGAGCACGAGCGTGCTGATCTGGCCGGTGTGGCCGCCGGCCTCGGTGCCCTGTGCGACCACGGCGTCGCAGCCGCCGTCGATCACGCGGTTGGCGTGGCGCAGGTTGCCGGCGAGGCCGATCACTTTCATGCCGCGCTCGTGCGCCTCCGGCACCATGAACGCCGGGTTGCCGAGGCCCGAGGCGAAAACGGGTACGTTCTCATCGAGGACGACACGCACCTGTTCGCGATAGAAGCTGGCGCTGAGCGTTGGGCGCTGATGCCGGGCCGGGCCTGGCTTCGGCACGCCGAAGCGCTCCTGCAACTGCTGGACGAACTGCCGGTTGGCATCGGGAATCGTCGCCGCCACGGCCTCGCGGTCGCCCTCTTCCATGATGTTGGAGGGCAGCAGCAGATCGATGCCGAACGGCTTGTCGGTGAGCGAGCGCAGCTTGCGGATCATCTCGCGCAGCTCGTCGGGCGTGTAGCCCGTGGCGCCGACCACGCCGAGTCCGCCGGCGTTGGAGACGGCCGCGGCCAGCGTTGGACCGGCGGCGCCGCCCATACCGGCGAGAATGATCGGGTATTCAATGCCGAGCAGATCGCAGAGTGGGGTGCGCAGGGCGCTGGCGCCGGGCATATCGTCGCTCCTTCGCGGGCACGGCCGTGCCCGCACCAGCGCGTCCGACACGCTCTGCAGTCGCGGCCACAGTCGCCGCAGCCCATCGTAGCAGGGTGTGCGGCGCCACGCGCCGTGTGAGCGATCGCATCGTCCGGCCGTCCGGCGCCGCACAGCCGCTGCGGCGTGGCCCGGATATGCTGGCGCTGCGCCTCGCTTGCGGGGACGCTTTCACGCTGTGTGTCCGCTGTCGTATTGCAACACTTTTGAAGGTGAGAACCCGTGCAGAAGAACCCCGCCGCCCTGATCGCCGGCGCTGCCTTGCTCGCGCTCACTGTCGCATGCGGAGACAGCAAAGCCCGGCCCGCCGCATCGGCAGGAACGCCGGCGACGACGGCCGCCGCTGCATCTACTCCGACCGTCGATGTGGCCTCAGCCACCGCCGTGGCCACGGCGCGCTCCGCAACGGCACCCGCGGCCAATGCCAGCGCGATGCCGGCACGGCAGGCGAGCGCGATTGCCACGACAGCGTCCGCCGGCGGCCCGGACCCGTGCTCGCTGGTGACGCAGCCGGAGGCCGAGACGGTGCTCGGCGGCGCCTCGGCAGGCTCGCGCACGCAGATGACGGCGTTGCTGAATCAGTGCCAGTACGCGCCGGCCGCGCCGAGTGCCGATCCAACCGACGCTGTTACGGTGCAGGTCTTCCCCGGCAGCGACCCGCTCACCTGGCCGTTGCGCCGCGACACCTTCAAAAGGACGGACCCGACGGTGCAGACCGTAACGGGCGTGGGCGACGAGGCGTTCTGGGTGGGCGACCAGAGCGCGCTGTTTGTGCTGCGTCATGGTGTGGTTTTCGACGTGCGCGTGCCCGGTTCCGGCGCGGTGGCGCTGGCCAACGCCAGGTCGCTGGCGCAGAAGGCGGCCGGCCGGGTGGGGTGAGTTGGAGTCGCACTTGCGGCGATCCACCCTCACCCCTGCCCCTCTCCAGTTCCTGGAGAGGGGCAGGGGTGAGGCCGCGCCTGCTATGTGGGCGAAGGCGACTGGCCCAGGGAGGGAAGAGGGTACAGGGTGAAGGGTAGCGAGAGCCGAGGTCTGCGACGCGTTCCGGCTACCTCTCATTCCTCTACCCTCTACCCAGTGCCCTATTCCCTCGTCAGATCGGCCGGGTCCAGCACGCGGAAGCCGACTTTCATCGTGACCTGGTAGTGCTGCACCCTGCCCTCGGCGATCTGCCCGCGGACCGAGACGACTTCGAACCAGTCCAGCCCTTTGAGCGTCTGCGAGGCGCGGCTGATCGCATTCTGGATCGCCGCGTCTACCCCGTGTTCTGATGTGCCGACCAACTCGACGAGCTTGTACGTGCGATCCGGCATGGTGCCCTTCCTGGTGTGCTCAAGCGGGGCGCGTTCCGATGCGGCATAGCATACTCCGCTTGCGCCCGTTCGCCGCCGGCGGTGCGATGCCAGCCACGCCTGGCGCAAGGAAACCGCGTCCCGCTCAGGTCAGGATCTCAACTGTGTCGCGGTCCTGCACGGCGTGTTCGCGTGCCACCTGCTGGCCGTCGAAGCGTGCCGACGGCCCCCAGACCCGCGCCCCGCGGAAGCTCGCGGCCAGATCCTTGTGGATCGCGGCCGCCACCTGCGCGACCGTGGCGCCCGCGGGCAAGGCCAACGGCTCGGCGTCAGTCTCGGCGGCGCGGCGCAGGTAGACGCGCACCAGCCCGGTCAGACGCCAAACGGCCTCGCGGAAGGCGTCGAGGCTGTCGTCGTCCAGCACCGAGACGCCGACGACCGGCAGATCGGGGTTGGACGTTTGCAGCCGCGCCAGCGCCTCCGCACCGGCTTCGTCGAGCTTGGTAGCGGCGAGCAGCGCCGGCAGCTCGATGCCGGCCGCGGCGACCTCGCAGCGCACGTCCTGCAATGCCTGCTCGGGCGCCGTCACGTCGTGGCAGAAGACGATCGCATCGGCCTCGCGCAGCACGCCGAGCAGGGCACGTCCACCGCCGCGGCCCTCCGCCGCGCCCGCGATCAGGCCGGGAATCTCTACGAGTTGCACCAGCACGCCGCCGATGCGCGTGAGCGCGGGCACGGGGCGCAGCGTGGTGAAGGCGTAATCGCCCAGCTTGATCTGCACGTGCGAGAGCGCGTGCAAGAGCGATGACTTGCCCGCGTTCGGCGGCCCGACCAGCGCCACCTGCGCGGCGCCCTCGCGGCGCACGGCGATGCTGTCGCGGTGCACCACACGGGCGCGCAGCCGCGTGCCCTCGATCTCGTTCTGGACCCACAGGCGGATGTCGGCGTAGGGGCCGTTCTTGTAGCCGGGCAGATCGTCAAGGATCGTGCGCAGCTCGCGCAGCCGCTCGGCGCCCTCCTTGCCGGTGAGGCGCCGCTTGATCAGTTGCATGTACGTGCGATGGGGCATGGGCATGGCAAACCGCTCCTGAAAGCTCGTTGAGCTACGCAGGAGGGTGCGCCCGTCCGTCCGCCCGAGCCGATGCTTCCGTGGGCGGAGCCGTGTGCGCCTCACTCCCGCTGCTTACGCCGACGCAGGCATCTGTAAGCAGCGGTCTAGCCGTTCTTGCTGGTCACCACCAGGCGCCAGACGCGTTCGCGCGCCTCGTTCATCGCCGCCGTCCTTGCTCGGTGTGTCGAATGGTTACGATCGAAAGGGTAGCATACCCCGAGCGCATCGCTTGCCCCGGGGCACCTAACCCTGCTTTGCCTGGCGGCAAAGCTGTCCCTTCCCGACACAGGAAGGGTTTGGACTGAGGACACACAACCAGACGGGAAACAACCCAGCTGCGTGTCCCACAAGGACACCCAGGCCCCGCCGCCGTCGCATGGCGCAGGGAGCGCTCAGAAGTCCCTTCCCGCCTCGGGAAGGGACAGCTTTGCCGTCAGGCAAAGCAGGGTTAGGTGCCCCGGGTGACCAGCCATGCTCCGCTTTGCCGCGATCGCCGCGATCAGCGTATGCAGGCCGAAGTTGCGATCGTCGAGCTGGTGATGGTCGGCGCGAAAGGTGCTCGTGGAGACGTAACGCAGTAACGATGACGTGGCCGACTCTGCGGCTGGGAACGCGGCAACATGGCGCCTTCAGGCCTTCGCTCCCTGTGCTGCGGCCATGCGATACTTGCAGTGATGGAAACCGAAACCGCGCCTGCCGCCCAGCCGCAAAACCTCTCGGTCGAGCGCCTGCTCGTCGCCAACCCGCACGGCTACTGCGCCGGCGTGCTCTTTGCCCTGCGCGGCGCTGACCTGGCCCGCCAGATCTACCCGGACCGGCCGGTGTGGGTCTACCACGAGATCGTGCACAACCCCGATCCGGTCAACGAGCTGCGGGCGCTGGGCGTCGAGTTCTGCGATGACGTGGCCGAGGCGCCGGACGGCGCCGTGCTGCTGTTCAGCGCGCACGGCGTCTCGCCGGCGGTGCGGGCGCAGGCGGCGGCGCGCAGCTTTCACGCCGTGATCGACCTCACCTGCCCGCTCGTCGCCCGCGTGCATGAAGCCGTACTGCGCCACACGGCCGACCACATCATCCTGATCGGCAAACACACGCACGACGAGATCGCGGGCACACTGGGCGAGGTGCCCGAGCGTACGCGCGTCGTCTCCTCGATCGAAGACGTGCAGCGTCTCGATCTGCCGCAAGACGAGCAGATCGTCTTCGTCACGCAAACGACGTGGAGCATTCAGGACGCACAGGCGATCATCGCCGCGATCCGTCGCCGTTACCCTCGCGCCCGGCCGGCGATCGCTAGCACCGCAGGTCCGGACGGTGAGAACGAGCACGCCTCGATCTGTTATGCCACCGAGAACCGCCAGCAGGCCGTGATCACCGGGGCGCGTGAGGCCGATCTCGTGCTCGTGATTGGCGGTGACAAGAGCGAAAATACGGCGAACCTGGTGCATACGGCGCGGGCGCACGGCGCACGGAGCCAGCGGGTGCAGGATGTGGGCGAGCTGCGCCCGGAGTGGCTGGAGGGCGTAAAGACGGTGCTGATCACGTCGGGCGCCTCGACGCCGGAGTACCGGCTGGAAGAAGCAATCGCCTGGTTCCGCGCCCGCGGCGTGCGGCAGATCGAGGCGCTGGGCGAGCCGGAGAAGATGCAGCGCTCCGTGCCCGAGGGCTTCGCCCTGCCGTCTGAGCTGCGCGCCGCCATCCGCCGGGTGGAAGACGAACGCGGCGAGCCGCTGCAGCCGCGCAGCCGCGCCGCGCAGGCCTGGCGCGGCACGGAGATGCAGGAGCGCAGCCGCAGCAGCGGCCTCAGCGCAGGCGGCGCATGATTTTCGGCGTCAGCAGCCAGTCCAGCTCACCGGCGCCGGCCGCGGGCGGGCCATCGAAGCTGATGCAGGCCGTCCCGCCTTTATCGAACGGCAGCGCGTAACCCGCCTCCTCGCCGCCCAGCAGCCAGGCGGCCAGCAGACCGATGCCCGGCCGGTGCCCGACGAGGACCAGGCCGCGCTCGGCAACGGCGTTCTGCCCTTCGCCCTCGTCTTCTCCGCCGCTGCCCGCCCCGTAGAGCCGCGCCAGACAATCGTGCAGCACTTGCTCAAACTGACCGCCCGGACGCAGCGCCTCGCAGACGACGATTTCGCTTTCGCCGTGACCGGCCGCGGTGCAGAGGATCGCCGCCGTCTGCGCCGCGCGCGGCAGCGGGCTGGTGAGGATCGCCGCCGGCGGGTCGATCAGATCCAGCAGTCCGGCGGCCGCCTTCTCGAACTGCTTGCGGCCCTTCGGCGTGAGCGGCCGCTCGTCGTCGTTGGGAAAGTTCGGATCGCCATGCTCGTAGGCGACGGCATGACGCACGAGATAGAGCTTCATCGGCGCTGCCACTCCGCAACGGTTTCTACGTGCCGTCAGCATGCCACAGGAAGGCGCGGTGTGACGGCTCCGGCAGACGGATCATTCGTGGAAGTGCGGAGGTTGGTGAACGCGGCCGGGCAACCGAGCCGTCAGTGAAAAGGACGGCACCGGCGGCACGTTGGCGGCGGCGTTCGCCGCGGGCAGCGCCTCGGAGCTGCCGGTGCGTGCCCTCCTGACGCCGCGTGCGCTGGCGCAGCGCGATCGGGTTGAGCCGGGCGGAGCCAGACGCCGTGCGCACATCAGCGCCAGATCGTGCCTGGAACGCCACCGGCGAGCGGTCGTCCGCAGCCGCCCGTTCGCGCCGGTACGGGTTGCGGATCGCGATCACGGCTCTGGAGCAGGCTCGCTCCGCCGGGCGCAGGCGCACCGTGGGCGTCAACCTGAGCCCCCGCCACTTCGCCACGCATTCCGCAACGTTCATCAGCCAAAGTTCCCTTCCTGTGTCGGGAAGAGACTTCTGGAGCGTTCCTCTCTCCGCCGGGCGGCGGCGAGGCTCGGGTGTCCCTGCGGGACGCGCAGACGGATTGTCTCCCAGTCTTTGTCTGTCCTCGAACCAGCCCTTCCTGTGTCGGGAAGGGACAGACGCCGTCTGCGGCGTCAGGGTCAGGCGACCGGCGGGCCACCGGGCCCGGGTTCGTGCGACAATCTCTGTGCAAACCCGGTGCCGGAGCCGGATACGAGTCGATCTCCCCGGGCGATACGATGACGGATGCTGTTACCGCGCACGGCCGCTCTGCCGCATTCACCGACGCCGCGCGGGCGGTGCTGGCGACGGATGGCCGCCCGCCGCTCGTAGCGCTGTTCGCCTTCGTGCAGGCGATGCCCTACCGCTGGCCCGGCCCGCGCGATGCGGCGCACACGCTGGCACATGGCTGGGGCACCTGCTCCGGCAAGAACTACCTCCTGGCCGAGCTGCTGAGGGCGTCCGGCATACCCTGCGCCCACACGCTGATCACCGGTGACCTTAGCGTCCGCCCGCCCGATGTGCCGCCTGCGCTGAGGGCATTGCTGGACGAGGGGCCGCTGCCCGACGTGCATTCCGCGCTCACGGCCATCGGGCCTGCCGGTCCAGTCACGGTCGATGCCTCATGGGATCCGCCGTTGGCTCGGTTTGGCTTTGCTGTGGCGCCCGCGGACTGGGACGGCACCTGCGACACGCCGCTCGCGATCACGCCTACCGCCGTCTACGCCGTCAGCGGCCCGGACCCGACGGCGGAGAAAGAGTTGCTGCGCACCCGCGTCTTCGGCAGCCGGCCCGCGCTGCTGGAGCGGCGCAACCGCTATTTGCAACTGCTGTCTGATTGGATCGCGGCCGTCCGGCCTTCATAGCCTCCGTCCCCTTCTCTGCCCTGCACGGATGCTGGGAAATTCGCCTCCCGCGGCGAATCGCGGCCGCGGCGTAAGCAAATACACGCCCGCCCGGCGATCTGCCACAATGCGGGCGACGCCGACCAACCGCGGGGGTCTTCGCATGCCAGACGAGCAAGTGGTTCTCTACGAAGAGCGCGACACGGTCGCACTGATCACGCTCAACCGGCCGGAAAAGCTGAACACGCTGAACGAGGCAGTGATCGCCGGCCTTGCCGCGGCGATCGACGCCGCGGCGGCCTCGCGCGCGGTGCGGGCGATCGTGCTGCGTGGCGCGGGGCGGGCCTTCACCGCCGGCTACGACCTCAACCCGCACGAGCGCATCCCGCGGCGTCCGCTGTACGATGCGCCCTCGCCCGATCAACGGCCCGGCGCCTGGGACCCGGTGCGCGACCTGCAGTTCATGGGTCACAACATGCGGCGCTTCATGAAGCTGTGGGAGTGTCCCAAGCCGGTGATCGCACAACTCCACGGCTACGCGCTCGGCGGCGGCACGGACCTCGTGCTGTGCGCCGACCAGATCTTCATGGCGGAAGACGCCTTCATCGGCTATCCGCCCTCGCGCGTCTACGGCACGCCGACGACGATGCTCTGGGTCTACCGTCTCGGGCTGGAGCACGCCAAGCAGTTCCTGCTCTCCGGCGATGCGATCGACGCGGCCACGGCGTATCGTATCGGCCTCGTCTCGCAGGTGTTTCCAGCCGAGCAATTGGCCGCAGAGACGGAGCGCTACGCCCGCCGCTTTCAGCACATTCCCGCCAACCAGCTCGCGCTGAACAAGCTCTTGATCAACCAGGCGTTCGAGAACATGGGCCTGCGCACCACGCAGCTATTCGGCACCTTCTTCGACGGCGTCACGCGCCACACGGAAGAGGCGCTGCGCTGGCGCGAGAGCTTCGGCGAGATCGGCTTCCGCGAGACGATCCGCCGCCGCGACGCCCCCTTCGCCGACTACGGCGAACGGAGGGGATAGGGATTAGGAGGTAGGAAATAGCGGCGTGACTTTCCCCATTCAAGGGCAAGTCTGGTTGGGACCGAGACGTAACGCCCCAGTAAGGATATCGACGGACACTGCCTCGCCGCTTGGCGTATGCCAGCACGCGTTATCACCGGCGAGCCCGGCGAACCCGTGAGCAGCGTCTGGGACACCGAGCCAGGTAACTCGAGCAAAGCCGATGAGGGCCACGCCCGGCTTCCCTGCAATAGCGAAGAGCCAGAGGGCTGCCTGAGCGCTTCCGATGCCAACGCTCCGGCAGTCGCGGACCTGGTAGCTTCCTGCTTGAGGTAGCAGCGGAGCGATTGACAGCATGTACGATGCTGAAGCACAGCGTGACGGCGGATCCAATGTCAGACCTGCAACTATAGTCCCTGCTGTCGGCGCAGAGGTACTTGAGATGAATGGCGCCGGTGCGCTCGGAGTGCCACAGACCGCCTGCGGATCATCCAGACCCGCCAGTCCCGAATCATCGTAGAACGTCGCGCCGGTATCAAGCTCAGCACGGGCAGTGCTGGATCCCGGCTCTGCTTCCCAACAGGCACTGCGGCCGGTGAACCGATACAGCGTTGGGACAGCGGTCCCGTGGAAGATGAGTTCGGTCTTCCCTCTGTAGCTGACCTGGATAAATCCCCAGCCCATGTATGCGAAGGTCGAGACTAGTAGGCAGTCACGCCGGGATTGTGGGATAGAGATGCTGCAACCGAATGCGGG
>CALFMN010000061.1 GCA_937879875.1 uncultured Chloroflexota bacterium
CCCCGTCGGCGAGGCGCTCGGCGTCGGGGTGGGCGTGCCGCTGGCCGTGGCCGCCGGTGTGGGAGAGGCGGTGGCGACGCCGGTGGCGGGCTGCTTGGCCTGGGCCAGCGCCTGCGCCTGGGCGGGGGAGAGGTGGTCGGGGACGCCGTGCCGGTGCGCGGCCGGGGTGAGGTCCGGGCGCGGGGGATGGTGGGTCAGCACCTGTGGTGGCGGCGTGGCCGCGCGCGGTGGCGGGGATGGCGTGACGGTGCCCGAGTGGGCGGCAGTGACAGCGGCCGCGGCGCCGAAGGGGAGGACGGCGCATGCGGCGAGGATCAGGACCAGCGCGCGGCGGGGTGGGCGCATCCGGCACCTCCGCGCTGCAGCTCCGTGCAGCGGCACGCCTCCTACCCTGCGCCCCGTGGTGCACGCGAACAATACGGTTAGGGTGAAGAGTTGGTTGCTCGTTACTGATCTTTTGCTGTTCAGGACAGCTCAGATGCCGCGCCGAAGCCGGCGACTGCCGCCTGCCAGATCAGACCGGGTGCCCTGCAGTGGGACCAGGCGCGAGGACGAGCCACTTCTCCTGCCCAGCCGTGAGCGGCCGCGCCAGCTAGCGACGTGCGTGGAGCGAGGGACTCGGATGCCTTAGCTCACGCGTCGAGCCGGCGACGAATGTCTTCCAGCGTTACGTACTCGCCGCGGGCGATCTCCGCTTCGGCAGCCTCGACCCGCGCCAGATCTTCGTCGGTGAGCGTGTCGGGATCGGCGCGCATGTTGAGGAAGTCGAGCAGTTCCTCGGCTTCCTCCTCGGACAGCGTATCGACGATCTGGTGCAGCATTTCCTTGACGGTCATGCATCCAGTATATCGGGCCACCGGCAGAACGGGCGGAATGCAACGGCACGATCGTCGCTCTCGATCGGCTCCACGCTGCGCCATTCGGGCCTGTCCCCGCGCTTCCCTATCGCCGCTTAACGTGCAGGTGACGCCCGGTTGCTACACTGGACGGGCGTCCGTTCGCCGGACGCGCTATCTGGTGCTCCGAGGTCTCGCTGCATGACATGCCCTGCGGCCGCCGGCTCCGGCCGATCGGCCTCATTTCGACCGCTTCCCGATCTGCTCTCCCTCCTGCTGCTGGTCGCGGCGCTGACGCCCGCCGCGGTGGTGTTCAGCCGCCTGAGCCTGTGGGATCGCTATCAGCAGCCCTGGCCGGCCTTCATCTGCGGTGCCGCCTGCTGCGGGCTGGCCGCCGTGGCGCGCCGGCCGGCCTGGCTCCTGCTGCTGGCGCTCGCGCTCGGCGTTGCCGCCGTCTACGCGACGGTGCTGCGGGTCCAGCCAGGACCGGGACTATCTCTCGCCGACGACCAGGCGCGCACGCATCTGCTGCAGTGGTGGCGGCTGCTGCGCGACGGCGATGCCGTGCACGACGACCTTGCCGTGAGCGCCTGGACGACCGGGCTCGCCTGGCTGGTGGGCATGTGGGCGGCCTGGGCGGCGCTGCGCGCGGGCTGGCACTGGCTTGTGCTTACCCTGGCGGGCGCGGTCCTGCTTTCGAGCATCGGCGTTACCCATCGCTGGCCCTCGGCGGGACTCGTTCTCTTCCTCTACGCCGCGCTGCTCTTCCTGGCACGGCAGAATCACGCTCGGCGGCGCGCGGACGCGGCTCGCCGGGGCGTACCCGCTGCGCTGTCGGGCGGTCGCGCCGCGGTTGCCCATGCGGCTCTGGTGCTGGCCGGCGCGGCCGGCATCGTAGCGCTCGGCTGGGTGATCCCCGGCGCGCGCTGGCGGCTGCCGGAATTCATGCACGGCCATGCCTCACGGCAGACGACCGGTTCGCAAGCCTCCTCACAGAGCGAACATCCGCTCAGCGTGTTGCACGATTTCGGCGCCGTACTGCCGTTCTCCGGCCCGGTCGCGCTGGGCGACGGCGTGGTGGCAACCGTGAAAGCGGACCAGCCGGGGTATCTGTTCGGCGTTTCGTACGACGTCTATGAGGGCAACGGCTGGGCATCTTCCGCTGTCGACGGAACCGCCGGCACGGCGCAGGTCGAAGAGGCCCGCGGCGCGCAGGCAGGATTATTCGTTCGCCGCGATGGCGGGGCGGCGCTGCAAGACGCGCCGCCGTACCTCAGCAGCTTGGCGGTTACCGTCACGGTCACCCCGGCACAGCCCGGCAGCGTGCTGTTCGCCGCGGGGCCGCCGCTTGGTGTCGCTGCAGCGAGCGCTGGCCCGTCGTTACGTGTGGTCAACCGCGGGATAAAAGGCGCACCGCCGGGCGAGCTTACCGAGCTCATGGCCGCGGCGCCGATTCCCGCCGGCGCCAGTTACGCGACCGAGGGGCTGATCTCTGGCGCCGATTCTGCCGCATTGGCAGCGGCGACGGCCGGCGGCGGCGGCTGGCTCAACGCCTACACGCAGGTGCCGCGCACAGTCCCGCAGCGCGTCCGCGACCTCGCGGCGCAGGTCACTGCTGGTGCGAGCAGTGACTACGAGCGGGCGACGCGTATCCAGAACTATCTGCGCACGCTGCCGTACGACGCCGACATCATGGCGCCGCCGCATGGCGAAGACGGCGTGGACTACCTGTTGTTCGAGGCGGGGCGCGGCTACTGTGACTATTTTGCCTCGGCAATGGCGGTGATGCTGCGCAGCGCCGGTGTGCCCGCCCGTGTGGTCGTCGGGTATGTCATGCACGAGCGCACCACGGACGGAACCTTCACCGTGCGCGAGCACGACGCCCACGCCTGGACGGAGGTCTACTTCCAGGGCTACGGCTGGCAGCGCTTCGACGCCACGCCCGGCGGCGCGGCGGCCTTCGCGCCGGGCGCCGCATTGTCCGCATCGATCGGCGCCGCGCTGACCTCGCCCGGCGCGTCAGCAGCACTGCAAAGCCCCGCCGTACAGCCGCCCGCACCTGCCGGTACGCTGCCCTCGTCAACCCGTTCAACGAACGCCGCTGCGTCGGAAGACTCGCTCTCGGTCTGGCTGCTCTGGCTCGCACTGCTGGCTGCCGCGGCGTTGGCCGGCTCGTATGCACTGGTGCTGCGGCTGCGCGACCCGCGCCGCGCCGCGATCGCGGCGTGGCTTGGCGGCAGCGCGGCGGCGCGGTTGCTGGTGCGGGCGCCGGCACGCAGCGAAACGCCCAACGAGTTTGCCGAGGCCGTCGTGCGGCGATCACCGCGGGCGGCCGGCTTGCGCGGACTGGCGTCAGCCTACGCGGCGGCGCGCTACGGTCCGCCGGGTGCGAAACTGCCGCTGAAGTCACGCCTCTGGCGCGCCTTCGTACTGACCGTCGCCGGGCTGACGTGGGACCGGCTACGGCGACGTGGGAAGGAGTAGCAGGCGAGAGCGAAACCCGGCCTGGCGCCCAGCCGCCGCCGCTTCTGCGTCACGCCGGGTGTACACTGAGCCTCGGCGGGCAGGCAGCGCCAACGGCACGCCGGCCGCGCCAGGCAACTGCATGAGGCGCTGACGATGACCACCGCGGCTCGCGGCTACGCTCCGCTGCTGCAAGCGCTGCCGCGCGAGCGTACGGCCCTGCTGCCAGGGCTGCATCTCTTGCAACACGGAGACGGCTACATCTCGCCCGAGGGCCTGCGGGCGCTGGCCGACCGCATCCGCGTACCGGCCGTCGAAGTGCATGCCGCCGCCAGCACCTACAACGAGCTGCGCTTCGCGCCGGCGCCGCCTGGCTTGCGCCGCGTCTGCACCGGCCTCGCCTGCCGCTTGAACGGCGCCGACGCGCTGCTGCGCGACGAGCGGGCGAGCGGCGCATCCGTCGAGGAGGTCGCCTGCTTCTTCAACTGCGGCGTCGCGCCGGTTGTGGAAAGAGGCGAGCCGGCGACGATGCACGGCAAGGGCGACCGGTGGGCGGATGCGTCCTCGGCGGCTGAGCGGCACCCGCTAAGTCCGCCGCTGCCATCGATCGACGGTCATCATCGCATGGCGCTGCTTGTGGGCGGCGGCAGCTGCGGGCGGGCTGTGCGGGCGGAACAGGTGCTGGCAGCGCTGCGCGCGGCCGCCGCGGGCCGGGCGCTCGACGTGGTCGAAACGGGCTGCGACGGCGCCTGCTGGGCGCAGCCGCTCGTGAGGCTACGGCTGGCGAACGGCGTGACTTCGGTTCTGGCCTTCAACGCCACGCCGGGCGACGCGGAGCGACTGGTCGCTGCCGGCGCAGCCGGGCCGGGTGTCAATGATGACCGGCGAGAGCCGTATGGCGAGTGGTTAAGCGGGCAGGAGCGGCGCGTGCTGGCCCGCTGCGGCGCGGTCGATCCGGAATCGCTGGCGGAGCATCGCGCCGGCGGCGGCTACGCGGCCTGGGAACGGGTGCGCCGCCTGTTCAGCCCGGAGGCGGTGCAACAGCTCGTGGCCGAATCCGGCCTGCTCGGGCGCGGCGGCGCCTACTTCCCCGTCGCGCGCAAGTGGGAAACGGCGACGCGTGCGGCAGGCGACGTGTATCTCGTCGTCAACCTCGAAGAGGGCGAGCCAGGTGTTTACAAAGACCGCCATCTCTGCGAGGGCGACCCGCACGCCGTGCTCGAAGGCACGCTGATCGCTGCCCACGCGCTGCAGGCGCCGCGCGTGTACCTGTATATCAACGGCCAGGCGGACCTGGCCGCGCGGCGCATGGATCTGGCGATCGCACAGGCACGCGAGGCCCAATTACTTCCCGACGGCCTGCTCATCGAGATCCGGCGCGGGGCCGGCGGCTACGTCTGCGGCGAAGAGAGCGTGATCCTCAACAGCATTGAAGGGCAGCGGGCGGTGCCGCGCCTGCGCCCGCCCTTCCCCGCCGAGTCCGGCCTCTGGGGTCAGCCGACCGTGATCAACAACGCCGAGACGCTCGCGTCGCTGCCGCTGATCATGCGGCACGGCAGCGGCTGGTTCCGTGCCGTCGGCAGCGAACAGGCGCCGGGCACGAAGCTGCTCTGCGTCAGCGGCGCCGTGCCGCGGCCGGGACTGGTGGAAGCGCCGTTCGGTACGCCGCTGCGGCAGATCGTGGAGGGCATGGCGGGTGCGGAGCGCGGGCGCACGGTCGCAATCGTCGCCGGCGGGCCGTCCGGCGGTCTTATCCCCGAGCGGTTGCTCGATCTGCCGCTGCGGCCGGGCACACTCGACGACGGCGGCGCAATCCTCGGCGCCGGCGGCATTACCGTGATCGACGAGACACTCACGCCGATCGAAGTCGCGCGGCAGCTCACGGCATACAACGCGGCCGAGTCGTGCGGCAAGTGCACCCCGTGTCGCGAAGGTGCGGCCCGCACCGAGGCGCTGCTGGCGCGGGCCGCAATCGCCGGCCTCGACAGCGCGGCGCGGTCGCAGTTCGACGCGCTGAATGAAACGATCAGGCTGGCGTCGCTGTGTGGCCTCGGGCAGGCGGCGCCGAATCCCGTCACCAGCCTGCTGCGCCACTGGCCCATCGAGGGCGGTGGGCAGCCGGCAGCAGGGAACTGAGAAATACGGTCGGTGCAGAGCCGGCCGACTTCAGGGGCTGGCAGTCATGCTTGTGGCTTCGGGATTGCAGGTAGAGGTTGATGGTCGAACAGTTGCGCTCGCCGACGGCGCCAGCGTGCTCGACGCGGTGCTCGCGGCCGGCGTCGATCTGCCGCACCTTTGCAAAGACCCGGATATGCCGGCGATCGGCGCTTGCCGCACCTGCCTGGTCGAGGTAGAGGGTCAACGCGGATTGGTCGCGGCCTGCGCCCTGCCCGCGCGCGACGGCATGCGCGTCAACACTGCCGGCGAGCTGGCGCGACGGGCGCGGCGCACGGTGCTCGACCTGACCCTGGCGATGGGCGACGGCGATCGCTCCGTCGTCGGCGCCTTCGGCGTCAACGAATTGACGCATCACGCGGCGGCGCACGGCCTCCATGCGCCGTCGTTTGCGCCGCGCGAGCAGCCGAACGCGCACGCGCCCGACACGAGCAATCCCTTCTTTACCCTGTCGATGAACGACTGCATCCTGTGTGGACGTTGCGCCGTGGCCTGCGACGACGTGCAGCACATCGGCGCGATCGGCATGCTCGGCAGCGCCCGCGGCGCCCACATCGGCGCTTTCGCGGACGGCCCGATCGGCCAGTCGAACTGCACCTCCTGCGGCCAGTGCGTCTCCGTCTGCCCGACCGGCGCCTTGCTGCCAAAGGCGGGCGTGCCAGTTCGGCCGCAAACGACGCACAGCACCTGCCCCTACTGCGGCGTCGGCTGCGGCGTGCAGGTGCAGGTGCAGAACGGCCAGATCGCGCGCGTGCTGGACGAGCCGCAAAACCTGAGCAGCGACGGCATGCTCTGCGTCAAAGGTCGCTTCGGCACCACCTTCGTCAACCACCCCGACCGCCTGACAACGCCGCTCATACGTAGGGCCGGCGTGCTGCAGCCGGCGAGCTGGGATGAGGCGCTGGATCTGGTCGCGGAGCGGCTGGTGGCGAGCCGCGGCCGCTTCGCCTGCTTCGCCTCCGCCAAGGCGACGAATGAAGACGGCTACGTGCTGCAGAAGTTCACCCGTCTGCTGATGGGCACCAACAATATCGACCACTGCACGCGACTCTGCCATTCGCCCTCGGTCGAGGCGATGCTGGTGCAGGTCGGCTCCGGCGCCACCAGCAACTCGTACCAGGACTACGAGGACGCCGGCTGCGTGATCGTGGCCGGCTGCGATCCGAGCAGCAATCACCCCGTCGTGGCCTCGCGCATGCGCCGCGCGATCGACCACGCGGGCGTGCGGCTGGTCGTGATCAATCCGCGGCGCATCGATCTGTGCGCGAAGGCGGAGGTCTGGCTGCGGCCGCTGCCGGGCACGGACGTGGCGCTGCTCAACGCGATGGCGCGGGTGATCCTGGACGAAGGTCTGGCCGATACGCCGTTCATCGAACAACGTACCGAAGAGTTCGCCGCGTGGCGCGAGTCCGTCGAGTCGGCCTCGCTGGATGAGCTGGCGGGCATCTGCGGCGTGCCGCTGGCGGACATCCAGAGCGCGGCACGGCTCTACGCCCGCCCGCATGAATACGGCGGCCCTGCCGGGCGCACGGGCTCCTGCCTCGTCTGGGGCATGGGCATGACCCAGCACACGAACGGCACGCACAATGCCTACGCCTTGATCAACCTCGCCCTGCTGGCGGGACAGATGGGCCGGCCGGGCAATGGCATCAGCCCCTTGCGCGGGCAGAACAACGTGCAGGGCTGCGGTGATTCCGGCTGCGTTCCGGACGCGCTGCCGGGCTATCAGAAGTACGCGGCGCCGGTGCTGGCGAAGTTCCAGTCCGCCTGGGGGGCGACGCTGCCGGCAGAGGAGGGGCTGCGTGCCACCGAGATCGTGGAAGGCGCACTGACGGGCGAGATCCGGGCGATGTACATCGTCGGCGAAAACCCGATGCTGACCGAACCGAACCTGCATCACGCGCGGGAGGCGATCGAGAAGCTTGATTTCCTCGTCGTGCAGGACATCTTCCTGCACGAGACGGCGCAGGTCGCCGATGTCGTGCTGCCGGCCACGACCTTTGCGGAGAAGGACGGCACGTTCACCAACAGCGAGCGCCGCGTGCAGCGCGTGCGTCAGGCGCTGCCGCCGGCCGGCGCCACGCGCCCGGACTGGGCGATCTCGGCCGATCTGGCGCGGCGCGTGGCGTTGCGGCTCGGCGCCGACTCGGGCCAGTTCGCCTGGCAGCATCCTGCGCAGATCTGGGACGAGCTGGCCGCGCTCACGCCGTCGCTCTCCGGCATTTCGTACGCGCGACTGGAACGCGAGGGCGGCATTCAGTGGCCCTGCCCCACGTCCGACCACCCCGGCACGCCGCGCCTCTACGGCGAATCGTTCCCGCGCGGCAAGGGGCGCTTCATGCCGGTGCGTCAGGATCCGCCGGCGGCCGAACTGCCCGACCGGCGCTTCCCGCTGATTCTCAACACCGGCCGCATCCTGTATCACTGGCACGGCGGCACGATCACACGGCGCGTGGCGGGCCTGCTGGAACGCGCGCCGGTGGTGCAGCTCGCGTTGAGCCCGCAGGATGCGGCCATGCTGGAGGTCGCAGACGGTGAGCGCGTCACCGTCAGTTCGCGGCGCGGCGAGATCGAGGCCGTGGCGCTGGTAACCGACGCGCAACGGCCCGGCGAGGTCTTCGTGCCGTTCGTGCAGCTCGAAGGCGCCGCGGCCAACTTCCTCACGAACAACGTCTACGATCCGACGGCGAAGATCCCCGAGTACAAAGTCTGCGCGGTGCGCATCGACAAAGCCGGCGCACCCGCTGGCTGGCGGCATGGCCGGCGCGAGACTGTCGGCGCGCCAGGCGATGGATAGGCTGAGTTCGGTTCACGCCGTCGCGATGCGATCTGGTTCGCGGTTCGGCGCAAGCTGATGCTTCCACCCGCGGAGGTGGCTGCTGGCCCGCTGTCAGGCGCCCGCATGGCGATACACCATGCTGCATTGCAGCAGCTACAACGCACCCATGCGTCGAAGCGCCGGGTCTGCAGTGGCGGTTGGACGCGGCCGCGCCAGGCGGTGCCCCTCTCGAGCACGAACGTGCAACACTACGCTTGTGGCGGCGAGCGGCGACAGGAGGCGCACCGATGCGGGATGAGGCACGCCTGATCGGCGGCGCGAGTAGCCGTGCCTTTACCACCGCCGTCGCGGCGGAGTTGGGCGTCCCCGTCCTGCGGGCGGAGACACTGCGCTTCTCCGATGGCAACACCTTCGTGCGAATCCTGGACAATGTGCGCGGCCGCCACGTCTTCGTCGTGCAGTCCGTCTCCTATCCGGTCAATGATGCCTTCGTGGAGCTGCTATTCTGGGTGGATGCGGCCCGTCGCGCTTCGGCTGCCGAAGTCACTGCAGTTATCCCCTTCTTCGGCTACGCCAAGGGCGACAAAAAGGACGAGCCGCGTGTGTCGATCAGGGCGCGGGTTTGCGCCGACTGTTTGGAGGCGGCCGGCGTGCAGCGGGTGCTCTTCATGGATCTGCATGCGCCGCAGATCCAGGGCTTCTTCCGCGTGCCCGTCGACCATCTCTATGCCATCGGTCCGCAGTGTGAGGATATGCGCGCCCTTGGGCTACGCTCGCCCGTGCTCGTCGCCTGCGACGCCGGTTTCGCCAAGAACGCGGTGCGGTACGCCCAGCAGCTACGCTGGCCGCTGGTGATCGGTGAGAAGCGCCGCGACGGCCATCGGGAGCGCATCGCCGAGGTTCAGCTTATTCGGCGAGCCCGTCGCGGGCTGTGATGCGGTGATGGTCGACGACTTCACTGCCTCCGGTGGCACCTTGACGGCAGTCGCCGAGGAGTTGCGCCGCCGCGGCGCCCGCAGCGTACGGGCCTACGTCTCACATGCTCCCCTCGCTCCAGGCGCCGCGGCTCTGCTGGACGGCTCGCCGATCGAGGAGATTGTTGCGACGGATAGCATCGAGCGGCTGGAAGGTCCGGCGCCGCAGCGCCTGCGCCGCATCACGGTGGCGCCGCTCTTCGCCCGCGCTATCGAAGCGATTCATCGCCGGGAAAGTATCAGTACCCTGTTCGCCGCCACCGGCTACGACCGGCCCCTTGCTGTAGCAGGGGATAGGGGACAGGAAACAGGGGCGTTTTCGGGCACTGAGAGCCAGCGCTAAGCCGTCGAGATTCCGCACCAGGCGAGGCGCCGATGTAGCTGGTCTCCGTGAGGGCGGGACATCATGATCACGGCGGCTATGGTGCGTATCAGCCGCGGCGAGCCATGGAACCGTCTAAGCGTTCGGCTCGGGGCCGGAGGTGCAGATGAGGGTCGCGCTCAGCGCCCACGGCCGAGCCGCTCGATCAGGCTGCGCGGCAGGCCGGCCTCGGCCATCGCCGCCTGCGTGCGGGCGATCTCGTATTCCACGCGGTGGAAGCCAACCGTCTGTGCTTCGGTGTCGTAGATCGCGTAGGCCGCGCGCGCATCGCCGTCGCGCGGCTGACCCACGCTGCCCGGATTGAGAATCAGCCGGCGCTCGCCAAGCTCGAGCACGCTGCCTGCCGCCGGCTGAGTGTAGTCGAGGTCGAATACCGCCTCGCCGCCTTCGACGAACACCAGCGGCACGTGGGTGTGGCCAACGAAGCTGAAACGTGCCGACATCAGCTCGAACTGCGCCAGTGCGCCTGGGATTGTGATCAGATATTCCCAGACAGGATCGCGCAGGCTGCCGTGCGCCAGTTGTATCCCTTCCAGCTCCAGCGTCCGCGGCAGCGCGCGCAGGAACGCACGATCCTCGTCGCCGAGTTGATCGGCGTTCCAGGCGTTGGCCGCGGCGGCCGCCGGATTGAACTCCTCGGTATCGATCACATCGGTGGCCGCAAGATCGTGATTGCCGGCCACTGAATGAAAGGGCTGCCGGCGCAGCAGCGCCAGGCATTCTGCCGGCTGCGGTCCGTAGCCGACGAGGTCGCCCAACGACCACACGCGATCGAGCGACCGCTCGCTCTCCGCGTGCTTCAACACCGCTTCGAGCGCGGTCAGATTGGCGTGAACGTCGCTGACGACGGCGATGCGCATGCGGGCGCGCTGTCCTCCGCATTCCCAGCAGATCGTGATCTGAGCGTACGCCAGCGCTCGCCATCAGGCGAGAATGAGCCGAGCACGGAGCCAGACGGGCTTCGAGAACTGTACGCGCCGCCAGCCTGCTCTCGGGTCTGCGACCGATCGGCTGCAGCCCGGTTTACACGTATTGCAGCAGTTGCAACGTGATGCCGCTGAACTCCGTTGCGGGAATGGCGGAGCGCCGTGTGCCGGGCAGCACGCCGGGCTCGGCAGGCGAGGGGTTGAAGCCGCGGCGCCGCGCCTCGGTAAGGGCGGCGTCGAGGTCATCCACCTCGAAGGCGATCACACTCACCAGCCCGGCCGGGCGCGAGGCCAGCGGGCTGTCGGGTGAGGACGGCCCCAGCAGCTCAAGCATGGCGTCGCCGATGCCGAGCTGCCGGATGGTCATCGCCGGCGCCACGACCTCGCCCGCGAGCGGCACGTCCATCACCTCACGCCAGAAGCGCGTGTCACCGTCGAGGTCCGGTGCGACAACGGCCAGGTGATCCAGCCGCTTCAGCGGGAAGGCGTGCTTCGCAAGCCCCGACGCCTCGCGTCGCGCCCAGCGTTCCTCGTGCGAAGGGAAATACTGAATCAGCCGCAGGCCCACCGCATCCGCGTGCGGCCCGCGCACTTCCGCGATGTCGCAGACCTTCGCGCCGTCAGCGCCGTGCACCTCGCGAGACCGGCAATTCAGGCCATGCGTCTGCAGGCGGGTTACGGCCATTGCCAGATCACCGGTGCGCAGGACGACCCCGCTCAGTCCGCGCCCGGCCCCGGCCGTGGCAACGAACGCTTCGCCGTGCGTGCGCAGGGCAGCCGCACGGTCGGTTATGCCCAGCGCCTCGACGTAGAACCCGTTCGCGGCGGCGCCGACGAAAAAGCCGGCACTCTCGGTACCGGCGTCAGGGTGACGGGCGCCCGGGAACAGGGTCAGTCCCAGGCGTGCAAACGGCTCGGCCGCGGCCTGAGCATCGACGGCCGGCAGGATCACGTGATCGATCGCGTCGAACAGCATGTGGCTGGCCTCTCCTTGATGATCCGCTCGGCTTCAGCGTCGCGCCTCGCTGAGCCGGCGCCGCGAGCGCCGGCCCGCGGTGCCATCATACGGCCGAAGGCGCCGGCGGCGTCATCAGCCCGATGCAGGCGAAGGCACCTCGACGTCGTGATCGAGGTGCAATGCTGTGCCGCGCAGGCCGTGGTTGTGGTCAGAGCCTTGCGGCAAGCCGAATACAGCCTCGAATCCTGCCATGCGCACACGGTACTTGCAGGTATCGCAGTTCGCCCGAGCCAGGCCGGCGCGCGCTTCACGAATCCGCTCGACGACCAGATCCACAAGCGGCGGCGCAGCGCCCAGCGGTGCGGCCGCTGTGAGGCGAATACCGGGCTGGCGCGCCGCGAGCGTGGAGGCGAGCCGGCGCATGCGCTCGACCAGGACGCCGGGGAACAGCATCTGCGGCGTCAGCACGATCTGCCGGGCGCCCAGGCGCACGCAGCGCTCGACGCCTGCCTCCACGTCGGGTTCCGCGAGCGCGATGAAGCAGGCCTCCACCAATGCGAAGCGGCGGCTCTCCGCCACGAGCCGGGCCGTCTTAAACAGGTCGCCGTTGCTGTCCGGATCGCGGCTGCCGCGACCGACCAGCAGGACCGCCGTCTCTTCGGGCTGCCACGCCCGTCCATCGGCTGAGACCGCGGCGCAGGCTTCGTGTGCGCGCTGGAGCAGGGTTTGGGCCACGGCGGCGTGCGCGCCGAGCGGCGTGGCATAGTCGAAGCGGATCTCGCGATGTTCTGCTCGCAGCCAGTGGAGGGCGGCCGGCACATCGTTCTTCTGATGCGTGGCCGCGCCAAGGAAGAGCGGCATCACGGTCAGCCGCCGGGCGCCCAGTTCGATCCGGCGCCGGACCGCCTCCACGATCGGCGGCTCGTTGAACTCAAGGAAGGCAGGCGTTACCGGCTCCGACAGGCGCTGCTCCACCGCCGCGGCGAAGGCATGGAATGCATGTTCGCCTTCGACATCGCGGCTGCCGTGACCGACGAGCACCACGCCGCTCGCCTCGGGGCCAGCAGCCGATGCGGCCGTGGATGTGTGCTCACGCTCGGCCGAGCGGTAGCCGCGCGGTGTGATCAGCCGGCCATTCCACGTCCGCGTGGCCAAGTTGCCGATCACAACCGTGGTCAGCATATCGACCCGCTCCACCGGCAACTCGGCGAGTGTGGAGATCACGACCTGCTGCCGCGCACGGTAGGCGTTCCGCACCAGTCCGACCGGCGTGTCAGGCGGGCGATGCCTTCGGAACAGCGCGATCGCGTCTGCGAGCTGCCGGCGGCGGCGTGCGCTCGCCGGGTTGTAGAGCACCGTAACGAAGTCGGCCGCGGCCGCTGCTTCGAGGCGGGCGCGAATCGCCTCCCAGGGCGTGAGCAGATCGCTCAGGCTGATCGCGCAGAAGTCATGACCGAGCGGAGCGCCCAGCAGCGCCGCGGCCGAGAGCGCCGCCGTCACGCCCGGCACAACCTCGACCGGCAGATCGGTTGCGCCGCGCTCCTCCAGCAGCTCCAGCGCCAGCCCGGCGAGGCCGTAGACGCCGGCATCGCCGCTGCCGACCAGCGCCACGCGACGCCCGCTCAGCGCCAGCTCGACGGCCAGCTCGGCCCGCGCCCGCTCCTCGGTCAGCTCGCCGGGGTGGTAGGAGGCAGCCGGGAGCAGCGGGCGCAGCAGCTCCAGATAGAGCCGGTAGCCGACGATCTCGTCCGCGGCGCCCAGGCAGCGTTCGGCCTGGCGCGTCAACAGCTCGGGATCGCCGGGGCCCGTGCCGACGATGAAGAGCGCCCCGCCCATGCCCGACTCAGCCGGGGCAGCGCCGTCCCGCATCATCCATCCTCCGTAAGGTGCGCAACGGCGATCGTCGCATGGGCCGACTTGCGCTTGCTCACGATCAGGGCGCCGCCCCGCGCGGCGAGAATCGCGGCCGGCTCGCAGACGCCGCCGGCGCCGACGGCACTCAGCACAATGGCGGAGCGCTGCCAGTCGCCCGGCGCCGCGTTCAGTTCAGCGCTGCTGAAGCTGAGCGTCGGGACAGCGAAGCGGGCCGCCAGGGCCGCCATCGCCGGGTCGTCGCAGCGGCGATCGATGGTGGCGACCGCGGCCACGCACGCGGGCGCGAGCCCCGCCTCGTCCAGCACGGCCTCCGCCAGCCCGATCAGTTCCTCCGGGGGCGCGCCCCGGCTGCAACCGGCTCCGAGCATCAGCACCGGCGGCCGCATGATCACCCGTAGCAACGTCGGCGGCAGTGCGACTTCGCTCCGGCAGGAGATCACAATCGCGGCAGCGTCGTCTGAACCAGTCTCACTCGCGTTCGCAATCGTGCGCAGGCGCGCCGCGCCGGCTGCGGCCAGCCAGTCGCGCGAACCGCGGTCTTGCAGCACGGCCATGGGCTCGCCGTTTACGAGCGCTGCCGAGACGCGCGTGAGGTCGCTTCCCGCATCGACGCGCCAGCCACGCTCGCTCGCGATCATGTCGAGCGCCGGCAGCCCAGCCGCCTCGCTCGCGGTCGTAATTACCGGCACGGCGCCGATGGCGCCGGCGATGCGCGTGGCCAGGGTATTGGCGCCGCCGAGATGGCCGCCAACCAGACTGATGACGAAACGGCCCGCATCGTCGACGACCACGACGGCAGGATCTTCACGCTTGTCGCGCAGCAGCGGCGCCACGGCGCGCACGGCGATGCCCGACGCCATGATCAATACCAGTCCCCGCGCCCACTCGAACTCTGCCGCCACGGCCGCCAGCACGCCGCCCTCGTACGCGCACGAATCGGCGGCGGCAAACCGCGCGGGCAGCAGCGCCCGCGCGCCGGGCAGCGCCGCGGCAATTCGTTGAGCGAGTGCACTGCCGGCGCGCGAAACCGCGACAATCGAAATAGGGGACGGCAGTTGCTGCGTCACGCTTCCCCCGCCTCAGTGCTGTTCGCCGCACCGACGCCCTTGCGGTGGCGCTGCGTGTATGCCGGGTCATAGAGGTTCGAGCGGTGCAGCGCTCCGGCGCCGCGCAGCGCCGGACCGAGCGCCCTGCCGACGAGGATCAGCGCCTGGAGTTGCAGCTGCGCCGCCTTGCTCTGGCCGGCGATATCGGCCAGCGTCCCGCGCAGCACCAGTTCCTCCTCCCAGGTCGCACGATACACCACGGCCGCGGGTGTCTCCGGGGCGTAGCCGCCGGCCAGCAGTTCGGCCACGACCTGCTCGATCAGCGGGATGCTGAGGAAGATCACCAGGGTTGCGCCGTGGGTCGCCAGATCGCGCAAGCGCTCACCCTCCGGCAGTGAGGTGCGGCCGGCCATACGCGTGAAGATCACCGTCTGCGAGACGTCGGGCACCGTCAACTCAGCGCCCAGCAGCGCCGCGGCGGCGAAGGCCGAGCTGACGCCGGGCACGATCGTGTACGGGATGCCCGCCCGTTCGAGCAGGTGCAACTGTTCGTGCATCGCGCCGTAGATCGAAGGATCGCCGCTCTGCACCCGCGCGACCGTCTTCCCGGCCTGCGCCGCTTCGATCAGCCGCTCGGCGGTCTGTTCGAGCGTCAACGCGGCGCTGCCGATCAGCTCGGCGCCGGGCGGCGCGTGCGCGGCGATCCCCGGATGAACGAGTGAGTCGGCATAGATCACCAGGTCCGCCCGCCTGATGATCTCTCGACCGCGAATCGTCAGCAGATCGGGCGCACCCGGTCCCGCGCCGATGAAGTAGACGTGACCGGCCATCATCCCTCCCTCCGCTGCAGCAACGCGATCGTGAAGTAGTCGCGGGCGGCCAGGTCAAGCGCCTCCTGCCCATGGGCGATCTCCTGTTCCGGCCAGCCGAGCCGCCGCACGGCGGTCAGCTCGGCGCCATCGCCCGCGCTGCGCAGGAGATCGGCAAGCTGCTCGGGCGCGGCGCTCGGCTTGAGCAGCGCAAGCGTGCGGCATGCGCCGGCCAGCGCGTCCAGCACCGGCCGCGGCGCGCTGGCCGGCGCAATGCCGACGGCTTCGTCCCACATCGCCAGCGGTATTCCGGCGAGGGCTGCAGCGGCGAGCGGAGAGGCGATACCGGGCACCGCCTCGATGCGCGGCACGGGACGACGGTTGCGCAGCGCCGCGGCGAGGTATTGAAAGGTGCTGTAGAGGGACGGGTCGCCTTCGGTCACAAAGGCCGCATCTTCGCCCGTCGCGAGCAGCGCCGCGACCTCCCCGGCCAGCTCCTGCCAGCGCGCGATCAGCGCGGCGCGCTCCCGCAGCGGCGGGCAAACGAGCTCGACAATGCGTTGCCGCTCCGGCGCCAGATGCGGCCGCACGATCGTGCCGGCCATGCTGCGGCCCGTCGCTGTCGCCGGCAGGAAGACCACGGGCACGCGTTGCAGGATCCTCAGCCCCTTGAGCGTGATCAGCTCCGGATCGCCCGGGCCGGCGCCGATGCCGTAGAGGATGCCAGCGCTCACGCGTCTGCCTCCGGCCGCGTCAGCGTTGTGACGAAGACCGGCCCCAATGGCTCAAGCCGCGTGCCGTCGCCGAGCGGAGTGCCGCGCGCGATCGACACCTGCACGACCTCCGCGGGCCAGCCGCGTCGCGCCGCGAACGCCTGCCACTGCGCCAGGCTCTCCAGACGCGCGAAGTTCGCCACGATCCGCCCCGCCGGCAGCAGGGCCGCGGCCGCCGCTTCCAACACGTCGACCAGCGCCGCGCCCGCACCGCCGATGAAGATGCCGTCCGGACGGGGCAGATCGGTGAGTACAGCCGGCGCTGCGCCCGCAACAATCGCCAGGTTCGGCCGTGGCTGCCGCACCAGGTTGCGTTCCAGAATCGCCAGTTGTTCGGCATCGCGCTCGATCGCGCACACCCGGCCGTGCGGCATCAAGCCAGCCGCTTCGATCGCCAGCGAGCCGGAACCGGCGCCGACATCCCAGACGACAGAGCGTTGCCATGGCTCCAGTTTGCTCAGCGCAATCGCCCGCACCTCGGCCTTGGTGATCTGGCCGCGTGCGCTCGCGTAGTACGCCTCGCTGAGGCCGAATCCGGCGCCGGCCGGCGCAGCGCAGGCATCGCGCTCGATCACCAGCAGGTTGAGCGGGTCGAAGGCCTGGCCGGCAAGCTCGTCGAGCCGGCAGCGCACAAGCCGCTCCGCCGCACCGCCCAGACGCTCACAGACCGTGGCGCGGGCGTTCTCCATGCCGGCGCGGCGCAGCGCCTCGGCCACGTGCGCGGGGGTGTTGTCGTGGTCGGTGAGGATGGCGATCAGGCGGCCGCGCAACGCCGGCGCGACGATGCCTGCGAGCGGTCGGCCGTGGGCCGACAGCACCGTCGCCTCCTGCCATGGCAGCCCCAATCGCGCGAAAGCCAGGGCCACGGAGCCGGCAACCGGATGGATGCACACGCGCTCGGCGCCGAGCCGCTGCGCCAGCACAGGTCCGATGCCGTAGAAGCTCGGATCGCCCGACGCGAGCACGACGGCGCGCCGCTGGCCGATGCTCCGCTCGAGCAGAGCGGCGAGCGCGTCGATGTTGGAGCGGATTGTGAAGCGCTCCGCGGCGTGAGCCGGGAAGAATCCCAGGTGGCGGGCGCCGCCGCAGAGCAGGTCGGCAGCCTCGACGAGGGCGCGCTGCGGCGGGGCCAGCGTCTCCGCGCCGCCGTCGCCGATGCCGACGACGTGCACCACCGGCCAGGCAGTCGTCTCGCTCTGGCTCATCGCGGGCTCCCGCAGGCAGGGGCTGTGGCCTGCCCAAGTACGTCGCCGTTGAAGTCGAACAGGATCGCCTCGACCGTGAGGGCGCCGCGCACGTGCCCCCGGCTGCTGGCGGCGGTTTGCTCGGCGACCAGTTGGAAAAACCGGGCGACGCCATGCTGCTGCGCGATCTCCTGCGCGTGGCGCGCCGTATTCGCGCCGGCGATCTGTCCTTGAATCGCGGGCGGGGCGCCGGCGCGGGCGGCGAGCGCGGCCAAGAAGGCGGGATCGACGCGGTTGCCCGCGACGTGGGTCATGAAGTGCCCCTGGGCGATCTTGGAAAACTTGCCGATCATACCGGCCAGCACGACGCGCCGCATCCGTCGCTGCACCGCGCGCTTGAGCGCGTAGCCGGTGAACTCGCCCATCTCGACGAAGCAGATCTCGGGCAGGTCGAGCAGCGCCTGCGCGAACTGCTCGCTGCGGCCGCCCGTGCTGAGCACCAGCTCACGCTGGCCGTTCGCCGCCGCGACGTCGATGCCCTGGCCCACGCTCGCGCGGTACGAGGCCGTCGAATACGGTCTGACGATGCCGGTCGTGCCCAGAATCGAGATGCCACCGACAATGCCCAGGCGGGCGTTCAGGGTCTTGCGGGCGATCTCCGCGCCGCGCGGCACGCTGATTTCGACCACGAGACCCTGCGACGCCAGCGCAGCGCCGGCGGCCCGCGCGACCTCCTCGCAAATCATGCGGCGTGGCACGGGATTGATCGCGGGTCCGCCGATTTCCAGCCCCAGGCCCGGCAACGTCACCGTGCCCACGCCCTCGCCGCCGCGCAGCTCGATGCCAGGAGCAGCCGCGCGCCAGACGCTGGCCCGGATCTCCGCGCCGTGGGTGACGTCGGGATCGTCCCCGGCGTCCTTGATCACGCTGCACATCGCCCGCTGCTTGCCGGTCTCGCAGCGCTCGATGGCGAAGGTCGCGTTGCGGCCGGCCGGCAGCGCGATCGTGACTGCGGCGACCGCCTCGCCGGCGAGCAGGGCGCGCGTGGCTGCCGCCGCCGCCGCCGCGGCGCAGGCGCCCGTGGTGTAGCCGGTGCGCATGCCGCGCCGGCGTACGATCTCCATCTCACCGTCGTTCATCGCGGGCCACCGATCGCATCGCCCGCCGCCGCGGGCGTCGTCGCGGGATCGAGGGCGAGGCGCAGCAAGGCGTTGAGCGCGGCGGCCGCCAGCGGTGAGCCGCCGCGCGTGCCGCTGATCGCGACCGCCGGCAGATCGCGTCGCAACAGCTCTGCCTTGGACTCCGCCGCCGCCACGAACCCGACCGGCATGCCGATTACGCAGGCGGGGCGCACCGCGCCGGCGTCGACCAGATCGAGCAGCCCCAGCAGCGCCGTCGGCGCGTTGCCGATCGCCACCACGGCGCCGTCAAGCCGCGCGATCAACTGACGTATCCCAGCCAACGAGCGCGTCACGCCGGATGCACGGGCGACATCCGCCGCGCCGGGGGCTTCGATCGCACAGAGGAGATCGCAGCCCAACCACGCGAGCCGCTTGCGGTCGAGCGCGGCGGCGACCATGCGCACGTCGACCACGACGTTGCATCCTGACCTGAGCGCCGTGAGCGCCGCCGGAACCGGGTGTTCGCGGAAGCGCAGCGAATCGGCCAGCGCCAGATCGCCGGCGGCGTAGACCACGCGCGCGGCGACCGCGCGTTCCTGTGCGTTGGCGAAGCGCTGAGCGATCGCCTCCTGCACCGTGCCGAGGCTGCGGCGCTCGATCTCGGCAGGCGCCAGGGCGTACCGCTCGACAAGCGACCGCGCGGCGTCGCGCGCCCCGCTCATGGCAGACGCGCCGTGCGGGAACGCGGGTCGAGGCCGGCCCCGCCGCGCAGATACGCTGCGCCCAGCCAGCCCGCCACCGTCCGCGCCAATCCGGTACTGGACTGACCGGCCTCGGCGTCCAGGACGACGCTCGGCCAGCCCGCGCTCCGCCAGCGCCGCGCCTCGACCTCCGCCGCGCGCCAGGGGTCGGCGCCGCTGGCGTCAGAGTTTGCGCGGCCGTCCGAAACCAGCACCAGCAGCGGCTGCAGCGCGCCCTGCTCGCCGGCGGCGCGGCGGGCCGTCTCTGCAGTCAAACGCAACCCCGCCGCGAGCGGCGTCCGACCGCCCGTGGCGAGGGCCACCAGCCGCTGCTGCGCCAGATCGACGCTGTTCGTAGGTGGCAGCGCCAGCGCGGCGCCCGCCTCACGAAACACCACCATCGCCACGCGATCGCGCCGTCGATACACGTCGAGCAACAGATCGAGCACATGCCGCTTCGTGGCAGCCATACGCTGACGTGCCCCCATCGAACCGCTGGCGTCAAGCGCGAACAGCACCAGGCTGCCGCTGCGGCCGCGCCGCACGCGCTCGCGCACGTCCTGATCGCGCAGCACGATCGCCGGCGCGATCTGGCCGGGCCGGCGACGGGCAGGTTGATGGGGCGCCGCTGCACGCAACGTCGCGGCCAGCGCCAGCTCGCGTGGCCGGTCCCGCGGCCGGCCGAAGCGCACAACCTCGCCGCGTGTGCCCTCCTGCGTCTGCCGGCGCCGGCCGCGCGACTCGCGCCGCACCCGCGCCAATACCTCCGGCAGCGTCAGCCGCTGGCCGGCGGCGCCCGGCGGCGCCCAGCGTTCCGGTGCTGTGTCACCTGCGGGCACGCCACTCTGATGCAGCCGCGGCTCTGTGCGCTCTGCCTTACCCTGCCGCTCGCCGGGCATCTGTCCATCCGCCGCGGCGCGGGCATCGGCGGCCGTAGCGGCCCCGGTTGCGGGAGGCTCATCCGTTGCTGCGCCTGCGCCGCCGCTGCGCTCGTCTCCAGCATGCCGTTCGTTAAACTCGGCGATCGCGTCGTCGAGCTGCTGCTGGTCGATGCCCGGCTGCTCGAACGGCTGCCGCCGGCGCCGGTGTGCCAGCACCAGCGGCGCCACGTCGGCGACGTCCGCTTGCGTGACCGCAAGCCGGCCACGGTAGGCGGCCAACGCCAGCGCCGCGCGGCAGAGGGCGAGGTCGGCGCGCAGGCCATCGACGCCGAAGCCGGCGCAAAGCTGCACGGCGAGATCGAGCAGCGCGGCTGGGAGATCGACACGCGGCAACCGCGCCCGCGCCTGTTCGAGACGTTCTCGCTCCACCGCCTCGGCCCGCATGTGCCCGGCGATGAAGCCGAGCGGATCGCGCTCGAAGGCCAACCGGTTGCGTACGGCCTGCCCACGCTCGACACCGTCTTCGAGCCCGCCGACCTCGACCGCCAGGGCGAAGCGATCCAGCAGTTGCGGGCGCAGCTCACCCTCCTCCGGGTTCATCGTACCCACCAGCATGACCTGCGCCGGATGGCTGACGGAGACGCCCTCGCGCTCGACGTAGTTGCGGCCCATCGCCGCGGCGTCGAGCAGCAGATCGACGAGATGATCGCCGAGCAGATTGACCTCGTCCATGTACAGAATGCCACGGTTCGCGCGTGCCAGCAGACCCGGCTCGAAGCGCCGCTCGCCGCTGCGGATCGCGCTCTCGAGATCGAGGCTGCCAACCACGCGGTCCTCGGTGGCGCCGATGGGCAACTCCACGACCGGAACCCGGCTCCGCTCCACGCGCAGCGTTTCGCCCGCGGCGATGCGCGCGGCACAGGCGTCGCAGGCGCTCGCGGCGTCCCGCGGATCGCAGCCGAAGGGGCAGCCGGCGACGCGCTCGATCTCGGGCAGCAGCGCCGCCAGCGCTCGCACAGCGGTCGATTTTGCCGTGCCCTTCTTCCCGCGCACCAGCACACCGCCGAGCGCCGGGTTGACGGCGTGCAGCAACAGGGCCAGGCGCATCTGTTCCTGCCCGACGATCGCCATGAAGGGAAATAGCGGGCGCATCGCGACGTCGCTCACGCGAGCGCCCCTTCCAGCTCGGCGTCTGAATCCAGATAGGCGTCGCGCAGGGCGTCGAGCCGGTCCTCACCCGGATTCTGCCAGAGTCCGCGGTCGACCGCTTCGAGCAGCCGCCCGGCGATATCGCGCAGCGCCCAGGGGTTGCTCTCGCGCAGGAAGTCGCGCTGCTCCGCGGCCAGGACATAAGTGTCGGTCAAGCTCGCGTACATCCAGTCGTCCACCACGTCCGCGGTCGCATCGTAGCCGAACAGATAATCGACCGTCGCCGCCAGCTCAAGGCCGCCCTTGTAGCCGTGGCGGCGGATCGAGTTCAGCCACTTCGGATTGACCACGCGCGAGCGGAAGACGCGCAGCGCCTCCTCTTTCAGGTCGCGGACGCGGGCGTGGCGCGGGTCGGCGCTGTCGCCGAAGTACTTGCGCGGCGCCTGGCCCGTGAGGGCGCGGATCGTGGCGATCATGCCGCCGTGAAACTGCAAATAGTCGTCCGAGTCGAATATGTCGTGCTCGCGGTTGTCCTGATTCTTCACGGCCACGACCACCCGTTCAAGCGCCGCCTTGAAATCGGCGCGGGCGTCGGTGCCGAACTCGCCGGCCGTATAGGCGTATCCACCCCAGTTCAGATAGGCCTCGGCAAAGTCCGCGACGCCCTGCCAGTTGCGCTCGTCGATGAGTGGCAGAATCCCGGCACCGTACGTACCGGGCTTGCAGCCGAAGATGCGGTACCGCGCGCGTCGTGCGGCCGCGCCGGCTTCGAGTCCGGTTGCCGCCAGGCGCTCGCGCTCGGCGAGTACGTGGGCGAGCACGAAGTTCTGCTCCGACGGTTCGTCCAGCGCGGCCACGACGCGCACGGCTTCATCGATCGCCGCGATCAGATGCGGGAACGCGTCGCGGAAGAAGCCGGAGATGCGGCACACTACGTCGATCCGCGGCCGGCCGAGCGTCTCCAGCGGGATCACATCGACGCCGAGCAGCCGGCGATTCTCTGCCTGCCAACGCGGCTGCACGCCCAGCAGCGCGAATACCTCGGCGATGTCGTCGCCGTGCGTGCGCATAGCGCTCGTGCCCCAGATCGAGATACCGACCGACTCGGGATAGCGCCCCTCTTCGCGCAGATGCTTTTTCAGCAGCTCGTCGGCCAGCGCCTTGCCCGTCTGCCAGGCGGCGACACTGGGAACGGCGCGCGGATCGACCCCGTAAAAGTTGCGGCCGGTGGGCAGCACGTGCGCCATGCCGCGCGTCGGGGCGCCGCTCGGCCCGGCGGGCGTGTAGCGGCCGTCCAGCGCCTCGATCAGCCGACCGAGTTCGTCCGGGATGCGCCGCAACCTCGGCAGCAGGTCGGCGCAGACATAGCGCAGCACGCGATCGACGCCGGTATGCTCGCCCGAGGCTCCGCCGAGCACGCGCCGGAGGACCGCGCCTGTTTGCGAGGGATCGAAGCCGGCAACGGCGAGTTCTCCGAGCAAATCGCGGCAAAGCGCGTCGATGGCGGCGTCCACATCGCCCGGCACGTTCAACGCCGCGCCGGTGCGGGCGGCCAGCCAGGCATTGCACGGAGCGGCAGCGTCTGCTCGCGCAGCACCGGCGGCGACCGCGACAGCATCGGGCAGCGCGGGCAGGTCAAGGTTCGGCAGGCGAGTGAGATGGAAGAGCAATTCGGTTAATTGCTCATCCTCCGGCACCAGGCCGAGCACGTGCAGGCCGTCGCGAATCTGCGCCCCGGCCAGCTCGCAGAGGTAGCCGTCGATCTCCTGCATGAGATGGGCGAAGTCCTTGCCGCGCATCTCGGTCAGTGAGACGGGCGTGCCGTCCTCGGTCAGCGCCGCGTCCCACTCATGCGTGTGCCCGCCGCCGTTGCGGTTGAGCAGCAGCTCCATCTCCGCGCCGAGATTGGCCTTTTGCAGCACGTCCCAGATCTGGCGTTGCAGCAGCGGCGTCTTCGCCGGGTCGAGCAGCTCGACCTGGTAGTATTCGTCGATGAGCTGGCCCAGCTGGGCCAGCTCTCCGTAGATGCCGGCGCTGGTCATGGGCGGCGTCATGTGATCGACGACGACGGCGTGCGCCCGCCGCTTCGCCTGCGTGCCCTCGCCCGGATCGTTGATGATGAACGGGTACACCAGCGGCAGTCCGGCCAAAAACTGGTCGGGATAGCAGTCCGGCCCCGGCCCGGCCGCCTTGCCCGGCAGCCATTCCAGCGTGCCATGCTTGCCCAGGTGCACGATCGCATCGGCGCCGAAGCCGTCCGCATCGCGCAGCCAGCGGTAGAGCGCGTGGTAGTTGTGCGTGGGCGGCAGATCGGGCAGGTGATAGATGGCGTTGGGGTCCATGCCGTAGCCGCGCGGCGGCTGCAGCGCCACGAAGACGTTGCCGAAGCGCAGCCCGGCCAGGGCGATCGCGTTTTCGTGCACGTAGGCCTCGCCCGGCGGTACGCCCCACTGGCGCACCACCTCGTCACGGCTCTTCGCCGAAAGGTCGCCGAACCAGCCGGTGTACACTGAGGCCGGCACGCGCGCGGCGGCAGCGGCCAGTTGATCCTCGGTCAGCAGCTCGGTGTCGTAAGAGCAGCGAGCGATCAGATCGTGAATCAGCCGGTCGCCGCCCTCCGGCACGTCCTCGACGCTGTATCCTGCATCGCGCATCTGCTGAAGCAGCCGGATCAGCGAGGCGGGGGCGTCGAGCCCGACCGCGTTGCCGATGCGGCTCGCCCGCGCCGCCTGGTTGGTGAGCACGATCGCGATGCGCTTGTCGGCGTTCGGCTTGCGGCGCAGCACGGCCAGCCGGCGTACCAGCTCGAGGCAGCGGTCGATGCGCTCTTCGTCGGGCACGTAGCGCACGGCGCCGGCGCCTCCCGGCGCATCCGCCTGCTTGAACGATACCGGCAGGGAGACGATACGGCCGTCGAATTCCGGAATGGCGACGTTCATCGCCGCGTCCACCGGACTGAGCCCGCGCAGCGAGGCCAGCCACTGATCGCGCGGGCTCGACGCCGTGACGATTTGCACCACGGGCACGTCCAGCCGCTCCAGCGCTGTCACCGCCCAACCGGAAAGCGCCGCCGTCTCCGGATCGACGCCGCCCATGGCGAATGACATCGTGCAGAGCACGGCATCGACCAGCGGCCGGCCGTTCTCGACGAAGTAGCTGAGCGCCTCGGGCACCCCGGCCGCATCCGTTTCTTTGAGCGAGTAGGCGAACACCGGCAGCACGTTCAACCCGGCCGCCGCGCCGCGGCGCACGATCGCGTCCACAAACGCCGTGTTGCCGGAGAGCAGGTGCGCCCGGTAGAAGAGCAGGCCGACCGTCGGCAACGCCGGATCGTGGCGCGTGCGCCAGGCGGCGAGTGTGCCCTGCGGCACGTCGGGGTGGTAGATGCCATGGCGCGGCTGCGGCTCCGGTGGCTCGTAGCCGAAGCCCGTGGTCAGCAGGTGGTCGGCCAGAAAGCAGAGCGCCTGGGCGTAGTTCCGCGGGCCGCCGTGCAGCAGATAGGCGGCCAGCTCGTGCGCGATCGGCACGCCGGCGTTCGACAGCGCCGTCAGCTCCGGGTCGAGGCTGTCCGTGCCCGGCAGGCAGATCAGCCAGAAGCCGTCTCGCGCGGCCTCTGCCACGATCCGGTCCAGCCCGCGCGCGAAGCTGCCGCGCCCGCCCAGCAGCCGCACGACGACGACCTCGGCCGCGGCCAACTCCGCATCGAGGAACGCGTCCACGTCGGCATCGGTACTGAGGTATGAGGGGTTGATCGCGCGCACCGGCGGAAAGTCCGGCGGCAGCAGGGCGCGGGCAGCCTCGATCGCCAGCAGATCCGTGTCGGCCTGACTGAGCACGAGGAAGCCGGCGCGCGCGACGGCCGGCCGCCCCGCCGGCGCGGCCGGCACGACGGCCTCGTGGTTCTCCGGCGCGTCCCAGGTAAAGGCGGTGAAGTGGTACGGCGCGAGCGCGGGCGGCGGCGGCAGATAGGCGTTCGCGGCCAGCATGGCCTCGGCGTAGTCGTAGATCGCCGAGACGCGCTCCGGCGTGTTGATCGAATGGAACCAGACGTGGCGGCCGTCGAACAGCAGCATCGCCACGTTGGCCAGCGGGCAGGGGCCGAGGCAGCCCGCCTGCGTGAGGTGGACTTTATTGCGCAGCTTCCGCCGCTCCCACTCGCCGTGGTAGAGGTCTTCCGGCACCGGCGCGAAGCCGCGCTCCGTGTGTCCGCAGCAGCAGCCCGTGGCGCAGACGAAGAGCTGGCCCTGCTTGCGGGCCACGTTCACCAGCTTGCCGTCTTCGCGGTGGACGAGGTTGTGCGCCATCGCCGTCCGTCGTTGCCTTCGTCGCGGCCTGGCGGTGAGCGTACGGCGGGGAGACGCGCGTCGGAGGGTGAAGCCTGACGCGCGTGCCCCAACTCTCGCTCACTCGCGAAGCTCGACGAGTTGGCGCCGTGGGGCGGTTTTCTGGCTTCCGAAGCGGGAGGCTCCGGTTACAGTAGCGCGACTGCGCCGGCTTCCCACCGGCTTGCCCGCGCCCGCGGCGATATCTGTTCGTGCCTCGATGCTAGCCCAGGGCGCGGCGCGGGGCAAGGCTCGGCCGCGGCGGCCGCGATGGCGGGCCGGCTTCCCGAATCGTCGCTCGCGCGGTACGCTGCGCTCGGTGGTCCGACCGATCGCTCGGAGGAGGTCCGCGATGAACCGCGTGCAGGGACCAGACGCAGGCGCCGCGCTGAACGCGCGCGGCGAGGCGGACGCGAGCAACATGCGCCTGATCGGCCATAACGACATGAGCGGCCGCGGCGACTGCATGCACGTCAACGTGGTGGACGGCTACGCCTTCGTCGGGCATATGGGCGAGAACGGGATCGGCACGTCGATCCTCGACGTGCGCGATCCGGCGGCGCCGCGGCTGGTGACGCAGATTCCCGTGCCGGCGCATACGCACTCGCACAAGGTCCAGGTCGTGGACGGCGTGCTGCTCGTGAACTACGAGCAGTTCGGCCGCGCGGGGCAGGGTGTCACGGGCCTGAAGGTCTTCGACGTCTCCCGGCCCGAGCAGCCGCGCGAGATCGGCTTCCTGCCGATGACGGGCAAGGGCGTGCACCGCATGACCTACTGGGAGCCGCCGTACGCCTATGTTACAGGCAGCGAGGCCGGCTGGACGGACCAGTTCTTCATGATCATTGATCTTTCCGACCCAGCCAGGCCGCGCGAGGTCGGGCGCTGGTGGCTGCCCGGCATGTGGACCGCCGGCGGCGAGCAGTCCACGGCGCCGCCGGGCCGGCGCTACGCGCTGCACCACGCGCTCACGCGCGGCGACCGCGCCTATATGGGCTGGTGGGACGCCGGGCTGGTGATCCTCGATATCGCCGACAAGAGCCGGCCGCGGCTCGTCAGCCACCTGCCCTTTGGCCTCGACGTGAGCGCCTGCACGCACACCGCCTTGCCGCTGCCCGGCAAAGACGTGCTCGTCGTCACCGATGAGGGCGTTTCCAGCTACTGCCCTGAGATCATCAAGATCGTACGTGTGGTGGAGATCGCGGACGAGCGCAACCCGCGGGTGATCGCCTCGTTCCCGATTCCGCAGGGCGACTTCGCCACGCGCGGCGGCTGGTTCGGACCGCATAACATCCACGAAATGCGCCCCGGTTCGTTGATCGACCCGACCACGATCTATCTGACCTATTTCAACGCCGGCGTGCGCGTCGTCGACATCAGCGAGCCGGCGCAGCCACGCGAGATCGCGCACTTCGTGCCGGAGGCGCCGCCGGGCCGCGCGGCCATCCAGATGAACGACATCACCGTCGCCGCGGACGGCCTGATCTACGCCACCGACCGCTACGCGGGCGGGCTGTACATTTTCGAGTTGCTGCGCAACTGAGCGGCGGGCGGCCGGAATACCGGGCCAGGGAGAGGAACGATGCGACTGCTGTACTTCGATGACTTCAAGCTGGGCGTGCTCAAGGGCGATGCTGTGATCGACGTGTCCGACATCGTGCGGGTCATTCCGCACACGGGTCCGCACAACCTGATCAACGGACTGATTGAGCGATTCTCCGAGTATCGTGCGCGGCTCGAAGACGCGGCGGCGCGTGCTCGGGGCGTGCCCTTGAGCCAGATCCGCATCCGGCCGCCGCTGCCCCGGCCCACGAACATCGTCTGCATGGCCGTGAACTACATGGAGGACGGTACGCGCAGCGAGCCCGCGCCGATCAACGCCTTTCACAAGTCGCCGGGCGCCGTGATCGGCGACGGCGACACAATGGTGCTGCCCGACGTGCCGGCAACCATCTTCGAGGGCGAGGCCGAGCTGGCGGTTGTGATGGGCCGGCGCGCGTCACACGTCAGCGCGGGCGACGCGATGGGCTATGTCTTCGGCTACGTCAACTTCATTGACGGCTCGGCCCGCGGCCTGCCGCCCGCCGGCAACACGTTCTACCAGATGAAGTCGCGCGATACGTTCGCGCCGCTCGGCCCCGTCCTGGTCACTGCCGACGAGGTGCCCGACCCGCAGAGCCTGGGCGTGCGCCTGTGGGTAAACGGCACGCTGAAGCAGAACTTCAACACGAGCGATATGGCGCACAAGATCCCGCGCTGCATCGAGTGGATCAGCTCGATTCACGCGCTGGAGCCGGGCGACGTCGTGGCCACGGGCACGAATCATCGCGGCCTGAGCGCGTTCCAGGACGGCGATGCGATCGAGTTGGAGACGGAGGGTCTCGGGCGCTTGCATATCGGCGTGCGCGACGACCTGAAGCGGGTCTGGGGGCGGGAGACGCGGCTGGAGATGCAGCAGCGCGGCGTCGATGGCACAACGCCGCAGGTGAGCGGCAAGTACGCCGCGGCGCGGGTGTAGCAGGACAGGCGCGCGACCCTCGTACCCCTTTTCTGCTGCGCTCCCATACACACGAGGTCTGGAGATTCGCTGCGTGCGACGAGCGTATGGGAGAGTGGGGACGATCGTGAGTTACTGACACGAAGGGCGTGCGGTTGCCCAAACTCCGGTAGGGGCGGTCCGTGAACGGCCCGTCGCGGCGCCAGCCGCGAACAGCAGCGCGCCGCGCAAGGCACAGTAGGGTCGCGAAGGAGTGATCTGCCATGGGCAGCGGCAGGCCGATCGAAACGGTCACAGTAGTCGGCGCGGGGTCGGGCGGCTTCGGGCTGATCGCCAATCTCGGCGCCGCGGGCTACCGCCTGCGCCTGCACGACCGCGACGACGCGCGGCTGGCCGCGATCCGCGCGCGCGGCGGCGTCGAGATCGAGGGCGGCACGCGGGCGTTTGCTCCGATTGAGATTGTGAGCACGGACCTGCCAGCGTGCGTGGCGGGCGCCGACCTGATCGTGGTTTGCACGGGCGGCAACGGCCAGCCGGCGTTCGCCCGCGCTGTCGCGCCGCTGCTGGAGGACGGGCAAATTCTGTTGCTGGTCCAGGGCAATACGGGCGGCTCGCTGGTGGTCCGGCGTGAGCTGGAGGCCGCGGGCTGCCGCGCGGTGGTCGACGTGGCCGAGTTCGATACGTATCCCTACGGCACGGGCCGGCCGCAGCCCGCCCGCGCCCAGCTGCGCTTCAGCAAACGCTGGAACCAGATCGCGGCGTTTCCCGGCCACCGGGGTGAAGCCGTCTTTGCCCGGCTGGGGCCGCTGTTCCCGCAGGCGGTGATGGCGCAAACTGTTGCTGCAACGAGCTTCACGAACATGAACGCCGCCTTCCACGTCGCAAACTGCGTCGCCAATGTCGGGCGCATCGAGCGCGGCGAGCCGTTCAAGTTCTACGCCGACGGCGTGACGCCCGCGGTTGCCAACCTCTACGCGGCGCTCGACGCCGAGCGGCTGGCGGTCGCGGCGGCGCTGGGCGCCGACATTCCCGACATCCCGGAGTGGATCGACCGCGCCTTCGGTTTCCGCGAGCCCACGCTGGCCGAGACGTTTCAACGCCTGACCTACGATCCCAAAGGACCGTATCAGTTCACGCCGGCGCCAGCCGCACTGACGCACAACTACGTCGCGGAAGACGTGCCCACGGGCCTGATGCCGATGTCCGCGCTGGGTGCCGCGGCGGGCGTGCCCACACCCGTGATCGACGGCATCGTCCGCCTCGCCTGCGTGATGGCCGGACGTGACTTCGCGGCTGAAGCGCGCACGATCGAGCGGCTCGGCCTTGCCGGCCAAGACGCGCGGCAGATCCGCAAGACCCTGATCGACGGCTTTCCTTGACCGCGGAGGGCGTCGCCGCGCCGTCGTTGTCTCACTCGACCGCCCGCGGCGTCTGAAGCTGCGGTCTGAGCCGCGCGGCCAGGGTTTCGAGGACGGCCTCCAGGGGCGGGTCCGGCTCGCGCGAGGTTTGGTCGGCGAGCGCCGTGTCGCCCACCAGCCCGTACAGCTCCGCGGCGCCCTCCAGCATGCGCGGCGTCAAGCCGACTTCGGCAAACGTCCGCGCGATCTCTTCCATTTCACCGACCCAGCGCCGGGCACGACGCGGCATCGAGGGGATGCCGGCGCTCAGCCGGCCGGCCACGTCGGCACGGCTCTGGCTGAATTCTGCGGCTAACGCCGCGTCCAGGCCGAGCGCCCGCGCGGCGACCAGCAGCTCCGTCCAGAGCGCCGTCGTGCCCTTGGTCGAGGCGGCGTAGACCATCTTCAACCCCGACGCCTGGCCGATCGCGTCGCCCACCACACGTACGTCGAGGCCGCGCTCGTTCAACGCCGTCAGCGCCGAGAGATCGGGGCCGGAGCAGTAGATGCGCGTGCCGCGGCCGGCGCCCGGCGGCGGGCCGATGATGCCGGCGTCGACCACCGTCGCGCCTGCTTCGCCCACGCGTGCCGCGATGCGCCGCATCGTGCCGGGCGAGATCGCGTTGCAGTCGGCAAAGATCGGCAGCGAGCCAGTGCGGCGCATGCTCTCGGCGACCCGCATCGCCAGCGCCTCGGCCTCGGCCGGCACCAGCACGCTCAGGATCAGGTCGGCCTCGCGTATGAGCGCATCGAGATCGGGCAGGTCGTGCATGCCGGCCTCGCGGGCGCGCAGGCGCGTCAGCTCGCTGCGCCCCTCAAGAGAGGTCAGCACCGTCGCGCCGTGCCCGCGCAGCACCGCGCCGATCGCCGCGCCCATATCGCCGGGGCTGAGAATGCCGATTGTCAACGCTGCCATCAGCCACCTCTGAGCAGACGCCTCTGGTTGGAGAGAGGCGTGGTTTCCGGCCGGGCCAGGTCCGACCTGCCCGCCGCATCGCCCGTTGCGGGCTCGGCCCGCCGGCGTGCGGCCGTACCGTAGTATCGTAACGGCAGTAACGCCGTGGCGGAGGCAAACGCATGGACCGGATCAGCGCCGAACACCGCCGGCAGTATGCGCGCGACGGCTGCACGGTCGTCCGCGGCTTGTTCGACGCCGACGAAATCGCCTGCTACCGCGAGCACTACATGGCGCTGCGCGAGCGGGACGCCTTTCCCGGCGATCTGGTCGACATCGAGCCGCAGAGCAGCGACCCGCTCAAACAGTACCCGCGCATGATTCATATGCATCGCTGGGACGAGCTGAGCCTGCGTTGGCTGCTGGACGCTCGGCTCAACGCCTGCCTGACCGAGCTGCTGGGCATGGAGCCGTTCGCCGTGCAGACGATGCTCTATTTCAAGCCGCCGGGGGCACGCGGCCAGGCGCTGCACCAGGACCAGTACTATCTGCGCGTCTCGCCGGGGAGTTGCAGCGCGGCGTGGCTGGCGCTGGACGACTGTGACCAGGCGAATGGCTGCCTGCAAGTCGTACCCGGCAGTCACTCCTGGCCGCTGCTCTGCACCGAGAAGGCCGATCCAGCGCGGAGCTTCACCGACGTGACCGTGCCGATCCCGCCCGGAACGGAGGTGCGGCCGGTGATGATGCAGGCCGGCGACGTGCTCTTCTTCCACGGCCAGCTCGTGCATGGCAGCGAGCCCAATGGGACGCGAGCGCGCTTTCGCCGCTCGCTGATCGGCCACTACATCCAGGGTGATGCGCGGCAGGTTGCGGCGTTCTACCACCCGGCGCTGCGTATGGACGGCACGCCGCTTGAGCTGGATGCGAGCCAGGACGGCGGCGCCTGCGGCGTCTGGGTTGAGCGCGAGGGCCGGCTCGTGATCGAACTGAGCGGTATGCGGGCGGCCGGCGGCCGCGTCAGCGAGTAGCGCCGCGGCGCGGAGCGTCGGATCATCGCACATCGCACATCGCACATCGCACAAGGAGGCCGTGGTATGCGGCTGGCAGGCAGAGTGGCACTGGTCACGGGCGCGGGATCGGGCATCGGCAGGGCGACGGCGAAACGGCTGGCGGCCGAGGGCGCGAAGGTGATGGTTGCCGAGTTCCACGAGGACACGGGGCAGGCGACCGTGGCGCAGATCGGCGATGCGGGCGGCGAGGCGGCGTTTGTGCGCGCCGATGTCTCCCGCGCCGAGGACGTGGCGGCGATGGTCGACGCAACCGTGCAGCGCTTCGGCGCGCTGAACATCGTCCACAACAACGCCGGCATCTTTCCCTTCGGCGGACCGATCGAAAAGATGGGCGAGGAGCACTGGAACAGTGTCATCTCCACGAACCTAACCGGCGTCTTCCTCGGCTGTAAGTACGCCGTGCCGGCGCTGATCGCGGCGGGCGGCGGCGCGATCGTCAATACCGCCTCGCTGGCGGGCATTCGCGGCCGGCCCTATCAGGCGGCCTATATTGCGGCCAAGGGCGGTGTGATCGCCTTGACGAAGGGATTGGCGATCGAGCTGGCGCCGCATAACATCCGCGTGAACTGCATCTGTCCTGGTGGCACGGACACGCCGATGATCCGTCCAGCCGGCCGCACGGACGAAGAGATCGAGCGCAGCCGGCCGGCGATCGTCGCCCACCTGCCGTATCAACGCTTCGCCCGGCCGGAAGAGATGGCCGACGCCGTGCTGTACCTCGTCTCCGACGAAGCCAGCTACGTCAACGGCCACGCGCTGGTGATCGACGGCGGCGAGTGGGCCGGCACCACGCAGGGTCTGCGGCGGTAGTTCGCATCCGCCACGCCAGGAGAGCGACGGATTCCGGGCTGCGCCGCAGCCCGTTCGGCTCCTCTGCGCAGCGGGCAAGACCTCCGACCACCACCGCCTACTGCCCACTCACTGCTGCCCCGTCCTGCGGGCGCCAGCCGAGGTCGGCGAAGGCGTTGTCCAGGCTCCAGAAGCGGAAGGGAACGTCGGAGACGCCGTAGTAGATGCCGAAGCGGATCTGCTCGGCGCGCAGGCAGGCGTCCACCAGCCGCGCGAGGTCGGCGTGGCTGCACCAGACCGCCTGCAGGCGGCCCAGCCGCTGCTCGGGCGTCATCTGCGGAAGCCACGAGGGGCCGGGGCCGTTGCGCACGGCGTCCGAGCGCGGGTCGTCGTCGCGGCGGGCGGAGCCGATGCGCAGGCAGTAGACCGAGAGGCCGTGCTGCTCGCTGAAGTAGCGGCCCAGCGCCTCGCCGTACGCCTTGCTCACGCCGTAGAGGCTGTCGGGACGCACGGGCGCCTGCTCGTCCACCATCAGGCCGGAGGCGCGACGGTAGATGTCGGGCGCGCCCTCGACTTCGTACATACCGACCGCGTGGTTGGAGCTGGCGAAAACGACCTGGCGCACGCCGCTGCGGCGCGCCGCTTCGAACACGTTGTAGACGCCGATCAGGTTGTTTCGCAGCACGTCGGCCCACGGCGTCTCCACATCCGGCGAGCCTGCGAGGTGGACGACCGCCTCGGCGCCCGCGAAGGCTGGCAGGATGGCATCGAGGTCGGCGATGTCGGCGGCGTGCGAGGGGAAGTCCGCTGGCTCGCGCGTGAGCGAGCGCAGGTTGTATTCACCCGCGAGGTGTTGCCGCAGCCGCGTGCCGATGTTGCCCTCCGCCCCGGTGATCAGTACGGTCTTCATCGATTCGGCGCTCCTCGCCTGTCACTTTCTCGCCGCGATCCGGCACAATGCGTGGAGACTGTCGCACATCGCGGCGGCGGTTCACCACTCAGCACACGTCCCGAGGCGTTCATGCAGCCGATTTCGCTCGTCATCACCAGCGCTGTGCCCGTGCCGCCGCAGACGCTCGTGCAGATCACGGCGCTCGATCCACGCTTGCAGGTTGAGGTGATTCCCGAGTCGCAACGGCCGTTCCTGCGTCTGGGCAGGGGCGATGATCCCACGCCGGAGGCCCGCGCGCTGGCAGCGACGCTGAGCAAGGCGCACATCATCTTCTCGGCGTACGAGCTGCCGGCCGACCTGCTGCAGCGCGCCCCCGCGCTCAAATGGGTGCATATCGTCGCGGCCGGCGTCGAGCGCTGGATCGGCGCCGGCTTTCTGGAGCACGAAGAGCTGATCTTCACCAGCGGCCAGGGGCCGACCTCGCAGCCGATCGCCGAGTACATCCTGATGGCGATGCTGCTGCTGGCGAAGAACGCGTCACTCTACGTGCGACAGCAGGACCAGCGCCGCTGGCAGGGCCATCGCGGCTTCGAGGTGCAGGGCAAGACACTCGGCATCGTCGGTCTGGGCACGATCGGCGGCGCCGCGGCACGGCTGGCCAGGGCGATCGGCTGCCGGGTGATCGCGGTGCGACGCTCGGTGACGGCGCCGCAAGAACATGCGGACGGCGTTGATTTGGTGCTGCCCGCGCGCGATCTGCCGCGCCTGCTGGCTGAAAGCGACTTCGTGGCGCTGTGTGCACCTTCGACGGTCGAGACGAAGCACCTGATCGACGCTGCGGCGTTGCGGCAGATGAAGCGCTCGGCCTTTTTGATCAACATCGCCCGCGGGGCACTGATCGACGAGGCCGCGTTGGTGGCCGCGCTGAAGGCGGGCGAGATCGCGGGCGCGGCGCTCGACGTATTCGAGCCGGAGCCGCTGTCGCCGGAGAGCGAGCTTTGGGGGCTGCCGAACGTGCTGATCACGCCGCACGTCTCCAACGCCAGCGAGCATTTCGCCCGCCGCGCCGCCGAGCTGTTCATCGATAACCTCGGCCGCTATCTGCGCGGAGAGCCGTTGCGCAACGTAGTCTCGCGGGAGCGAGGCTACTGACGAAGGGGCTGGCACACAGGGATCAGGGGGATGCAAGCGCAGGCCACGAGCACGTGCCCGTTTCCGTCGAGCCGCAGCAAAGCTGAACCGCGACGTTCAGCTTCGGGCATCCGGCCCCGAATATCGAGAGACGATCGGAGCGAGACGTGGACGAACCGCCGCTGTACGAAACGATCCGGGCCGCGGGCTGCTGCGCGTGCTGGAGGATCTGCGTTCACGCTTCCCCTGAGCGCGTGGCCTACCCCTGCCGCCCCGTCCCAGCCGAATTGGCCCTGTTGAAAGTGCAAGCCCTGGCCCTATGAAGGCATCTGATAAGCACGCAGAAATTCAACAGCTCCGGCCTTGTCGCCAAACTGACCTTGGATGCGGTCTCCATTTTCGTAATAGACTTCAATTTCATACCGCGCGATTTCACTGCCCGTATCTCAATTGGTACTTTCATCACTTAGCTCTATAAGTAATATAGCTTCCTCTATGGTCTTCAGTTCAAACACCGGACCGTGTAAAATTACGATCTGCACATGCTCTATTTTGCGCGTGATCGACCTTGTCAGCGACTCAATGAACTCGTCAAGTCGAACTCTATTGTCGTCAAAGAGCACAGTCGCCAAGTCTCTGCGGTTACCTTCGTGAAGGCTCTTCAAAGCATCGATTTTGCGATCATACTCTATTTCAGGCATCGATTCATCAGATCTAGCATCTACTCCGATCTGTGAAAACGCGGCCACAACCGACTGGTATGGTAAATATAAAACTGCGAATCCCAGAGAACGCAGTTGACTGAGGGCTCCATCGGTGAATTCGCCTGCCAAGATCGCGCCGGTAAAGGGCACAACCGCCCTATACGTCGCGGTCAGAGGAATGATAGCTCCCTGAATTTCCTGTACCTTATTCCGCGAATGCTGGGTATATCGACGCCAAGCCACTTCAATGAATGCGACGGGTGTACCGCGCTGCGTTTCATTTCCGCCGCGTTCAAGCACAAAATCCAAGTCATGTTTGTTGCCTGCGTCGTCGTACCAACTCACTTTAGTGCCACGCCTTGCTGGTCGGTTCCCCTTGGTGTCAAGGTACAGATTGTGTTTTGATGAGAAGTCGGCGAGAATCGGCTTGACCATGTTCTCGAGAGTATCACCAATAATTTGGCCGAACTTGTGAGCGGGAGACTGTGCCACAAATCACCCTTCGATCCAGAGGCGACCTTCACGCAGCGGAACACGATGCTTTCGGTTCTTCAACTTGATATTGCGGTCTCTGGTCTTTTCGAACAAAAAGCGTTCGAATCCCGCTGCTAACGCCAGTTCGCCGAGCCATGTATCGACCGGGACGTGGACACCGTAGGGCGCAGAATCGCCGACCACGAAACACATCAGCCCACCGCGCGCTACGACGCGGCGGAGGGCAACCATGACCTGCGCAAGATCGAGGAAGTAGGCAGCAATCATCGTATGGTAGGTTTTCTTCCCACCATGATGTTCGCGCTCGGCTTGGAGTGCCCCACAAATCTCGACGATGGCCGGGCAGATGGGGTCAAGCAGAGGACTCTTAAGCCAGGTGGACGTCTCGCTTTCCATCGAGGAGACATGCTGGGTGCATGACCGCACGAGATGCTGACGGACCTTGGCCTGCAGGTCGCCCCATCCGCTGACCTCACCGAAAAAACTCATCTCCAGGCGTGTGGCATCAGCGTAGTCGTAGTTGTTGGCGTACGGAGGTGACGTAAGGACTAGGTCAGCCCAGCCGTCTGGCAGCGGGGAACAGACGCGCGCATCGTCAACATGGAGGCTTGCGACAGGCCCGTGGGGATAGTACTGACGCACGGCCATGTCTCCGGCCATGCCAACGACCTTAGAAGCAAAGGCCGCATACGGATCCACCACCCGCGACTTAGACTTCGCAGGGAGCACGTATTGCCACTGTGCGGTACCTACTGGTGAACACTCGCGGAGGATCCCAGCTAACGCTAGCCAGGTTAGCTGAGCTAATGGCGACTCGCCTGACGAGGCTTCCCATGCCTGTCGCAACGTATCCAGTCGCGCGAGACCCTCCGGCGAGTAGCATTTCTGGATAAGAGATGGATAGCGGATCGGATCTCCCCGCCGTTTCTTTGCATCCTCCAGAACAAACATGGCATGCTCTCGAAAAGCTGCTGGTGATTGCCGCCACGCGAGCTTGGCCTGAGCGACCCGCGCGACAAATGGGTGTGTCTCACACCCCGCTGACTCCACCTCGCACAACTCTGCCTCCAGGAGAACAGTTCCGGACCCGGCAAACGGGTCAAGAACATGCTGCCGACCACTGACTTTCTCACGCAGGATGACATCGCGCACCCATTCAGCAGAAAATCCAGCGGAGTAACGAAACCATCGGTGAAGCGGTAGCGCCAAATTGCGAGTGAATGTCGATGAGTTAGCACCAGAAACGTCATCTACGTCAGGACAAAATAGTTTGAGCTGTGGTTGCAGCATCAGATTGGCGGCCTTTTTCATGAGCCAACCTTGGGATCACAAGACCCCATCCGCTCGTCGTGCCGCGGTCCTGGTGTGATTTTGCCAAGGGCATTGTGTAGATCCAGGGCGGGGATAGCTCCTCGCATACGTGACTCCGTACGGTAAGTTGACCGGCAAGCTGGAACCAAACGAAGCCAGCACCGAACAACCGCTTTCTACGGCGCGGCGATGTGCCAGGCAAGGTTTTATTCTATGCTATGCGAGACTCGTGGCCGGCGCATCAGGTCTTATCCACATAACCGATGCGCTGGCGACTCGGATCGAGCTGGACCTGTGCCTGCCCCTTTTCTTGGGTGATTTACGGCTTGACAAACCCATATCTCCTGACTATACTACTGGTAGAACAG
>CALFMN010000062.1 GCA_937879875.1 uncultured Chloroflexota bacterium
CCCGCATTCGGTTGCAGCATCTCTATCCCACAATCCCGGCGTGACTGCCTACTAGAGGCCGGCCGCGTGCGCCCGAATAACCGATGTTGATGCCCAGTTTCATGGTTCTGCTCCCTTTGCGGCCCGGCCGCGCCGGCCACCAGGCTCCGCATGAAGGCCGTTCGCCGGTCATGCGCGGAATGCGCCGCGACTGTCCCCTGTACACCATATCCTGCCACCGACACCAGAGGCTGCATATCCTCCGCCAGCGCTCATGCCGTCGCCAACAAGCGCACCGTCTGGATCATCCCTGCCCCGCCGGGCCGGCGCCGTGGCCGCGGGCGACTGAGGCCGCGTGGGGCGCCTAACCCTGACTTCCCTGGCGGGAAGTCTGTCCCTTCCCGAGCCGGGAAGGGATTTCTGAAGCGTTCCCAGCGGCGTGCGACGGCGGCGGGGCCGGGGTGTCCTTGCGGAACACGCGAGGGTTTGTCCTCTACCTGCCCGCCTGTCTTCGAACCCCACCCTTCCCCTGTGGGGAAGGGAGATTTCGCTTCAGCGAAAGCGGGGTTAGGCCCACGCTGGCATACCAGACCAACCTGCACCCTATTCCCTACACCCAATCCCCTATTCCGTGTACGCTGGCGGCACGGAGGGCAGATGACCAGCGCCGCGCACGATCCCGCGAACAGACCGCCGGCCGAGGCCAACTCCCTGGCGGAGTTGCTGCCGGAGCCGCTGCTGCGCCGCGTCGGCAGCCGCTATGACCGCGCCCGCTTCGCCGCGATTCTCGATGGCGCCGAGGCGCTGGCGCCGCTGATCGTCGCGCTCGCCAACGCCACGGGCGGGCACATTGCGCTGGGCTGCGAACTCGACCTTGAGAGTGGCGCGGTGGGCGCTGTTCCCGGCATTTCCGACGAGGCAGCGGCAGAGGCGCTTGCGGCCGCACTCGGCCGCGTCGATCCGCCCGTCGAGCACTTGCTGACGAGCGAACGTGTTGTCTCGCGCGGCGGCGCGGAGCTGAGCCTCGTTTCGGTCCGCCAGAGCCCGTCGCCGCCGCATCTGCTCGTGCCCGACGGCGCCGTGCTTGTCTCCACGGCAGCGGGGGTGCGCGCGGTGCGCTCCCGCGCCGAACTCGACGCGCTCTATCAGCGCGGCCGCAACGAGCGCGAGCGCGCCGAGCGCCAGATTGACGCGATGATTGAGAAGCTCTTGCAGGCGCACTACGCCTTCTACGGCGTCGGCGTCGTCGCCTGCACGCAGCGCGCCACCGCCGAGCCGTATCTCTGGGCACGCGAGCACGCCGACGAGCTGATCAGCGACGGCGACCCGTTCTGCGCCGGCTGGAAGCTGACACCGGAGCTGATGAAGACGCGGCCCGGCGAGGTCGAGGTGCGCGGCGAGAAAGAAGTCTTCGGCTACCTGCGCATTACCCGCGCCGGCTGTGTGGCCGTGGGCGAAGTGCGGCGCCGGCCGGCCGGCAACACGGTCGGCACGATCGAAGACGTAGCACGGCGCATCGACACAATGGCAGCGCTTGGCTGCCGCATCCTCGCGCAGACGGAAGACACCACGATCGTGCCGCGGCTGTTCTACGAAGGCATGCGCGGCCAGCGTGTCGTCGTCAGTCAGGATCCGTACGGCGAATCGAGCGCGCTCGAACTGGATACGGCGCAGTTTCCCGCCAACATGGGCACGCCGTCCGATCCGGCCTTCGTGCGCCGGCTCAGCGCCGAGCTGGCAGCAAGCCTGCTCGCCGGCTTCAAAGTCGAGTGGGACGCCGGCGCCGACGCGCTGCCGCAAGAGGCCTGAGGTCGGCAGCCGGGTGGCCCTCACTCCCCCGTCCCCCTCTCTCCCATACACACGAGTTCTGTGGACCGCGCTGCGACTGGGGCGGTATGGGAGAGAGGGGCGATCCGGCGTCGGGCGATCCGGACGGTGTGCGGGTACCCGGCGCGCGGCAGGGCCCCTCAGGCGCCCTGCGGGGCCGCGCAAGCACGCCATCGCCCCGCGCTTCCTGCCAACGATCGCCCCCTTCTCTCCCATACGCTCTTTGTGCGTGGCTGATCTCCTGAACTCGGTGTATGGGAGAGAAGGGGGACGGGGGTTATGAGGGCCCTACCGCCAGATGCTGTGCCGCGGCCTGGGCGCTGCCTGCATCACCGCCTTCGTAGGTGAGACCAAGGCCGACCAGCACACCGCCGTAGCGCAGCTTCACCACTGCGTCGGCAGGCACCGAAAGCAGACGGTCCGCCTGGAGCGCCCGCACCAGCGCCGGCCCGAAGCAGTTCAGGCGGAAGAGCCTGCCAATCTTGCCGCGCAGCACATCCGCGCGCGACGGCGTGACGACGAACTGCAAGAACAGATCCTCCCAATCGCCGTAGCCGCGGGCCACGCGCAGATGCTCGCAGAGCACGCCGTACCAGCGCAGCAGCGCCTGCCAGCCGGGGCCAACCGGCTCCTCGTCCGCGCGCGGCCCGGCGCGCAGCGTCGCGTCGTCGATGCGCAAATGCATACCGTCCAGCTCAGGATGACGCTCGGAGTGCGGATAGAACTGCAACGTGCCGATAGCCCGCGCAGCAAGGCCGGACACCTCGCCGCGCAGGGGGATGACGCCGTAGCCGCGGGGCAGCGGACCGCTGCACGAGCGCAGCAGCGGCTCCGGATCGGGCACGGAGAGGCGCACGCCGCCGGAATCGGGGGTCAGCCCATCGAAGACGGGCCAGTCATCGCCACCACCGTGCACGCGCAGACCCGCTCCGGCGAGGTCGCGGAACAAGCCGCGCACCAGGCGCGCGCTCAGCGGCTGGTGGGGAAAGTACGAGCTGATCTCGAAGTCGCGGCCCAGCGCAAGCTCTCCACGGAAGCATCGGTCGGTCAGCCGGACGCCGCGCCAATCGTACGCGCCGTGCGGTCTCGGCGCCAGGAGCGGCCGATCAACCGGCCAGCAGCGGGCTTGCGGGGCACCTAACCCTGCTTTGCCTTGCGGCAAAGCTGTCCCTTCCCGAGGCGGAAAGGGACTCTTGGAGCGTTCCAGACACCATGCGACGGCGGCGGGGCTGGGGTGTCCTTGCGGGAGAAGCGGAGAGTTTCTCCATCCGGTCTGTATGTCCTCAAACCCCACCCTTCCTGTGTCGGGAAGGGACAGCTTTGCCGCAAGGCAAAGCAGGGTTAGGTGCCCCGCGCGGGCAGCGGCGCTGCGCCGCCGCTGCGAGCCACACCGACATGAGCTTGACGCCCTCCGGCGCCAGTGCTATACCGCGAGCGCGCGGCTGGCACATCGGCTCGCACCGCCGCGCTGGAATGGAGGGATCTCGTGACCACGGAACAGGCCGCGACGAAGCGGCAGCGGCCGATCGTCCCGTTCCTCAAGTTGCCGGAAAACGAACCCGCCTATCTCGCCGGCTCGCGCTGCAAGCACTGCGGCACGGCCTTTGCCGGCGATCGACGGGCCTGCGCCAACTGCTCGGCCGTCGATCAGATGGAGCCGATCCGCCTGAGCGACAAAGGCGAAGTCTACATCTGGTCGATCGTGCATCAGTCGGCGCCGGGCATCAAAACACCCTACATCGCGGCGATCGTCGATCTGCCCGAGGGCGTGGCCGTGCGGGCGAACGTCGAGGGCATCGAGGCCGAACCGAAGAATATGCGCTTCGGCATGCCCGTACAGATGTATACCGAGGTCGTGCGCCAGGACCGCGAGGGCAACGACATCGTCGCCTACAAGTTCCGCCCCGCCTGAACGATTGGAACGGCAGCGCGGCGTCGGACCGCGCGGGTCTCAAGCAACGAGGAGGACCGTTGTGCTGAACATGCGCGATGTCTACGTGGTCGGCGTGGGCATGATCAAGTTCGGGCGCTATCCGGAGCAGGACATCGGCTCGCTGGGCGGCCAGGCGGTGCTGCTGGCGCTCAAAGACGCGGCGCTCTCGCTCAAGGACGTGCAGATCCTGATGAGCGGCAATCTGTACCAGACCAGCATGTCGGGCCAGCGCGTGCTCAAAGAGGTCGGCATGACCGGCGTGCCGGTTTACAACGTCTCCAATGCCTGCGCTTCCGGCTCGACGGCGTTCCGCGAGGCGGTGTTCGCCGTGGGCTCCGGCGCCTACGACGTGGCGATGGCCGTCGGCACCGAGCAGATGGGCAAGATGGGCCTGCTCGGCGCGCCAGCGGATCCGTCCACCAGCCCCGAGGGCGTGCTGGGCACCGGGCTGATGCCGGGCGTGTTCGGCATGGCCGGTATGGAGCACATGCGCAAGTTCGGCACCACGCACGAGCAGTTCGCCAAAGTCTCGGTCAAGAACCACCATCACGCGATGTTCAACCCGCTTTCGCAGTACCAGGTCGAGGTCAGCCTCGAGGACGTGCTGAACAGCCGCATGGTCGCCTATCCGAACACGCTGTATATGTGCTGCCCGACGGGCGACGGCGCCGCGGCGGCGATCGTCTGCTCCGGCGAGAAGGCGCGCCAGCTCGTCGGCGGCGGCAAGATGATTAAAGTCGCCGCCTCGGCCCTGACCACCGACCCCTACACGCAGCGCACGCTGACCTTCCCGGACATCAATACGATGACGAAGGAGTGCGCCCGCCAGGCCTACGAGCAGGCGGGCATGAGCCCGAGCGATCTCAATTCGGTCGAGTTGCACGATTGCTTCGCCACCGCCGAGCTGCTGCACTACGAGAACCTGATGCTCTGCGGCGAGGGCGAGGCCGGCCGTATGATCGATGAGGGCCGCACCGCGCTCGGCGGCGACATCCCCGTGAACACGAGCGGCGGCCTGCTCTCGAAGGGCCACCCGATCGGCGCCACGGGCGTGGCCAACGTCTGTGAGATCGTCTGGCAGTTGCGCGGCCAGGCCGGCGGGCGGCAGGTCGAAGGCCACAAGGCGGGGATGGCGCACACGATCGGCCTCGGCTCGGCCTGCGCCATCCACATCCTCACCGCGTAGACCCCATCAGGCGTTTCTGCACCGCCGCATGCGGCCCCGGCCGAGCTTTCGACCGGGGCCGCGCTGATCGCCGCGACGGGGCTTGCTTACGGCTTGCTGCCTTGCGACGCGTCTTCGCCGCGCTCAGGCCATGCCAGCGTCAACAGAAAGGCGCTGTCCACCTGGGCGACGACGTCGTGCGGGATACCCCGATCGAGCACCAGCAGATGTCCCGGGGTCATCTCCGTCGTCTCGCCGTGTACTGAGACGGCGAGCTGGCCGCTTAAGACCTGGATCGACACCCTGGCGGCTGCCTCGTGCTGCGGCAGCCGCGTGCCGCTCTTCATGGCCGTCAGGACGATGCGGAAGTCCGGTTCCTTGACGAGGGTCTTGCCATCGCGCTCACCCGCAAGCCACCCCGATTCCTGATGCAACCGCGCGATCTCTGCCGGCAGGTCGAACGCGAGCACCGGCGCGGCCACCTGCCGCGCCGGACGTTCCGAGGTACCGGTCGTTCGCCCGCGAAGCATTGTATCCGGCCGCTGAGACTCAGGCATGTCTGCTTCCTTCCTGGTGATAGCGGCCGCCATTTCGCGGGCGACCGCGGCTAACGTGTCCTGGCCCAACAGCTCCGGGGCCAGGCGGAAGACCAACTCCTCCTCACTCTGGAAGTGCGTGCGCACGGTTTGGCACACAGCCGCGGCCGCCTGTGCGGCCGTGGGCAGATCAAAACGGTACGCCGCATCGCGATCCGCTGCCGTGACGGCAGCGCGCAACTCCTCACGCTTGCGCCGAATCTGGTCGTGGCCGGCGATCATCTGGTCGATTAGCTCCCCATCCCACGGCGCCGCGGCTTGCCTGAGACGCGGATACAGCAGCTCCTCTTCCACACCGATATGCGCCTCCAGTTCCCCATCGAGGCAGGCAAGCATGGCTTGAAGCAACGCGGGAGCATCAGCGGCCCCGACGGCATCGCCGGGCAGGCGAGGGCCGAGCGCCGTCTCGAGTGCGGCAACGCGCGCCTCGGCCACGCGGTGCTGACCGATCAGGCTGGCTATTGGATCGGGGAACGCAGGCCCTGCGAATCCCGGCTGAGACTCCGGGACCGGGGCGCGCTCTTGCAGGGTATGCACGGCGTTCTGGTAGTCGAAGAACTCCACCGGAGCGAACAGGTCGCCGGAGAACGCGCGGCCGGTGAGATCCAGCAACGGGCTCACGTGCTCATCCTCGTCATCGCCGCCGGCGCGAATCAGCAGGTCGGCGACCATCGCCTGCTGCGGCTGGTCCAGGCTTTCACACCACGCCGCCAGCCGTCCCGCGAAGGTGATGCCGATCGCTGGCTCTGCCGTGGCACCGGCGATCGGCTGGTCTCGGAAGCCGCGTACGACCGCAGGGCCGGGGAGGAGCGGCGCAATCAGGGTGTCGGGTTGCCATACCAAGGTCCAGTCGACGTCTCGTGGTTCGGGAATGCGCGACGCTGGATCGCCCGCCTGTCCGCCGGCCCCGGGGGCGGCGGTCGCAGCGCGCGTGACGATCCGGCGCCACAGAGCCTGGTCGTCGGGCGCCAGGCGCGCCGCGAAGCGATCGGCGCTGCGGGCAAAGTCACCAAGCAGTTCGGCGGTAAGCGCGAGTGGTTCGAGCTGCATTCGTCTCTCCCTCTTCAAGGGGATACCCTCGGCCCAGGCGCGGCCTCCGGTCATACCGCGTGTTCAGCGGGCTCAGTGGCCGGCGCCTCGCCGAGCAGCATCGCCCGCAGCGGCGGGCACGCCTACTCTGAAGGCGAGATCGCCCGCCTGGAGGGCGGTTGCCAGCCGATCCCAGGCTTCCATCACGGCGGCCAGCTCACGGGCAGGCACGGCGGCGACGAGGCGCTGCCGGTGCGCATCGCAGGCGTCGCAGGAGCAGGCCGACTGCCATTGCTCGGCGAGCTGCTGTTCGCGGAATATCTCGTAGAGCGTCACAGGATAGGTCTTGCCGCAGACATTGCAGCGTTCGGTGAAGTAGACGTTGGCCAATAAATGCTCCATGGTGCTCTCCTCCGGGCCTGCCGGTTATCAGACAGATGCGGTTGCCTATATGCCTGCCGTCTGGCTGTAGTGCTGGTTATCCTCACGCCAGCCGCCCTGCCCTTCCCCAACGGCGCCGTAGTCCGCGACGAGCTCGATGGAGTCCAGCCACTTGACCATCTTGAAGCCCAACTGCGTCTCGACTCGCAGCCGCAGCGGCGCGCCGTGGTCGATGGGCAGCGGCCGGCCGTTCATGGTATAGGCGAGCAGCGTCTGCGGGTGCCGCGCCAGCTCCAGGTCGATGGTCTCGTAATAGCAGCCGCTCCCGCCCGAATCGACTTCGGACGTAGCTTTATCGTCCAGGGCATGGCAGACCAGGTAGCGGGCTTCCGGCAACGGGCGGCACAACGCAAGCAGGGAGCACAGGGGCACGCCCGTCCAGGAGGCAATGGCCGTCCAGCCCTGAATGCAGACGTGCTTGGTGATCTGCGTCTCGGGAGGCAGCCGCTGCAGATCGGCGAGTGAGAGGCGCAATGGCTGCTCAACCAGACCGCCGACCGCCAGCGCCCAGCCGGCGAAGCCGTCGCGGGCGAGGGCTGCGTAGGCGGCGTCCGCCGGCGGCCGGCCGTTGACCCGAAAGTAGGGTGAGCTGCTGGCGGGCGGGTAGCGCTGCTGCGAGGTCAAATGGTGGAGGAGCAGGCGCTTCGGCGGGTCCACCACGGCTTGGAGCAGCAGTTGCATCCGCCGCGGCCAGCGCAGGGAGAGCCGAGTCCCAACGACATGGATGACGGCAACAGCCACCAACCCGATGATCCCGACGACCACCGCGAGCCGGCGGTGCCCCGCATCGACCCCGAGCACGATCCTGGCCCACTCCTGCGGCAGTCCATGGGCAACGACCATCGCCGTATGCCCGGCCGTGAAGACGACGAACGCCAGCAGGGCCAGGAAGTGCAGACTGCGGGCGGCCTGCCGGCCCCCGAACAGCCGCGTGTACCAGGGGAAGCGGGCTGCGACCGCAGGCGACATGGCCGCCCCCGTCGCCAGGGAGAACGGGGCGAGCAGGAAGACGACGGCGGCGTAGCTGAGCTGTTGCAGCGCGTTGTAGGGGTTGCCGGGCGGCGGCAACTGCAAGCTCGCGTAGCTGCGCAGCGCCTGCCAGGCGTGTGGAAAGACCGCCCAAGGTGGTGGGCAGCAAGCGGCGCCACTCATCGAAGGCGAAGAGGCACAGAACATACACCAGGCCGGTGAGCAGCCAGGCGGCGATGCTGAGGAAATGCCAGTGACGGCCGAGGCCCAGGTTGCGGCCGCCGGGGAGGGCCAGCCAGGAGGTGAAACTCTCCTCCTCATCCCGGGAGGTCCAGAGTGCGTCCGCCGGCATGCACTTCCGGGTGAAGGAGAGCCATTCGCTGCCCGGCCGGCAGTCGTCGTGCCAGTAGAGCTTCGGGTGGGCGCTGAGGATCTCCACGCCACTGCGCATCAGCAGCGAGAGGAAAAGCACATTGAGGATGTGCGTGGCCCGTATCCAAACCGGAAAGCCGAGTGCTGGCATGCTGGGCCTGCCTCATCGCCTGGACGCTGCGCGGCCGGGAGTTCGGCGGAGGGCTTCGGCGATAATGCGGGCCTCGTTGTGTTCCGTATCCCGCGCCGCGTACAGCAGCGTCAGCGGTCCCTCGGCAGCAAAGTGGGCTAACGTCTGCAGCGCCGTCTGACGCTCCGGCGCGGCAAGCTCCTGCCGGTACCGCGCCGTGAACTCCTCCCAGCGTTTGGGGTCGTGCCCAAACCAGCGGCGCAGTTCGGTCGAAGGCGCCAGGTCACGGAGCCACTCGTCGAGGTGTGCGCGTTCCTTCGACAGGCCGCGGGGCCACAGCCGGTCCACCAACACGCGCCGGCCATCGTCTGCCGCAGGCGCCTCGTACACGCGCTTGATGCGAACCGCGTGGAGGTCCGAGCCACAACTCGCCATGCTCACCCTCCAGCACGCCGAGGATAGTGCTGCACAACGTCTCCCGCTTCATGCGAATGAGGTAGCCGAATGAGGTAGTCGGCTGAGGCAGCGCTCGGCCACCGCCTCATCGACCAGCCGGCCGTCGCCCGGGAGCGCCGCCTCCAAATGTTTCTCCTCGTGCCGCCGATGCGGCCTCTCGCCGGACGCGGCGGCTTCTAGTAGCTAGTCAGCGAGGGTCTGTCGGTTATGGCAAGCGTCTGGCATGCTGA
>CALFMN010000063.1 GCA_937879875.1 uncultured Chloroflexota bacterium
CAGACCGCCCCAATCCTCCTGCGGGCTCACGACCGCATGCGTATGGGAGCGCAGGGACCAGGGGGTTATGAGGGTCCCGCCGCCGGGCGCCCCATGCGCACGGCGCCGCGCGGGCTGGCGCCCTGCAACCGTTCGATGTCGACGATCAGCGCCAGACCCCGACGCTCGGGATCGTGGTTCTGCTCGACCTCGGGTGAGAAGGCAAAGACCCGCTCGCGCACTTCGGGGTCGGTCTCGACGTGCCCGCGCCCCTGAAAGATCAGTGTCGTACGTGTCTTGCTGTCGCGGTACAGCAGCGAGACCGCCGGGTTTTGCTGCACGGCCTTCGCAACGCCGCTCTCCGGGTTGCGCAGCCAAATGGCGAGCTGATGGTCGCTGCAGACGTGCGTGCTGCCGCGCAACGACTGCACCGGCCGGCCATCTGTGTCCACGTACGCCAGCGTGAGCGGCGTACCGTTGGCGAGCGCGCCGTTCACCAGGCCGCGCACAAAGTCGGGGAACACATCGCGTACTTCGGGCGGCGGTGCCGGCTCGGTCTGCTGTTCGATGCGGCGGATCTGGCCAGCCGCGTTGAAGGCAAAGCGCAGCGTTACCGACTTTGGCGCGGCGCCGAAGGGGCCGAACTCGGCCTGCACGGTGAGCTGGTCGCCGTCGGCGCGCGGCGCCGACCAGCCGCCGTGCAGGTAGACCGGTGTCAGCGGCCACTGCCCCGTGATCCGCGCCAACACCGCGTCGTATCCGGCGATCTCGTTCCGTCCCGTGTCGAGAACCGCGTCGGGAGCAAGATAGCCCGCCGCGCGCCGCGCGGCCGCGCCTTCTCCGGTGCGCAGCGCCTGCACATATGCTTCAACCGCCTGAACCCATCGCTGATCCATCGCACCCTGCCTCCGTGGTTCCCTCATCCTCTCGTCTGTGTTGGAAGTCTCCGACGGTTGCGCTGCGGTCATAAAAAGTCTCCGACGGTTGCGCTACGCTCTGGCTCCCAATCCTGGGCAAGGAGACGATCCTGCCGTAGGCGTTCCGTGGCCGGTACGGTTAACCCGACGTCACATCGGAACGCCCTACGCCGGATCGCCCCTCTCTCTCCCAGGATTGGGAGAGAGAGGACGGGGGAGAGTGAGGGCCGACGGCGGCCGCGCCGCCGCCTACCCGCACCGCGGGCGCGACATCACGCAGGCCGTCCAGATCGAGTGCCGGCATGGCCAGGTCCAGCACGCACAGTGTCCCGTTTGCCAGCTCGCTGTAGCGCTCGAACCAGCGCTGCATGCGCTGGCGCCAGGCCGGCAACCCGCCGTTCGCGTGGGTCTCGAAGGCCGCCTGCCGGCCGTCGAGCCCCGACGCCACATGATCCCAGACGAGTTGCATCAAGGCGCTGCGCTGCAGGGCGGTGTAGCCACCGCCGCCGAACGCCAGCTCCAGCCCGGCCGCCAGCCGCTCGTCCGCCAGATCCGTATTAGCTGGCGAGAGCACACCGGCTTGCCCGGAGAGGTTGCGCAGGATTTCCGTCATTCGTTGGCGCTGGCGCAGGTTGTAGATGCTGGCGCTGGAGAGATGCAAGACGTTCGGCGCGATGTAGCCCGCAGGCGTCACGATCGGGTCCAGCTCGGCGGCGGTGACACAGGAGCGGATCGTCTGCACGTCGATCACGAGATCGACCAACTGGTCCACCACCCCCTGCACGCCCTTCAGCCCCATCGCCTCTGCCACGGCTAACGCCAGCCCGAGCGTGAACTCCGCGTGCGCCAGCCAGGCGAGTTGCTGGTGCCAGAACAACCAGGTGGCGATGCTCTCCCAGTGCCGCGCGGCGTCTGCCGCCGGCCGCTCGTAGCCAAGGGCGAAGACGCGTTCCCAGGGGATCAGCACGTCGTCCAGCCACAACTGCCCGTCCAGCTCGTCGAAGCGGCTGCTGAGCGGCGCGATGAACGGGTTGGGATGGCGGGCCACGACTTTGCGGGCGATGACCTGCACCCCCGGCGCGGCCACGGGCACGGCGAACCACACGCGCTGCTCGGGCACGGGCGCCATCGTGCCGCCCGAAACGAACACCTCGTCTACGAAGGGCACGGAGGTATGATTGCCAACCATGCCGCGCACCACGACGCCGGCAGCGGTTTCTTTGACGACGCGCACCGTCTGCCGCTCGTCCGGCGCACGGAAGCGGTCGGCCGGCGGCGGCACGCCCGCGGCGAAGGTGATGAAGCGCCCGCGGCGGGCCAGATCGTTGCGGTACGCCTCCGCAGCAGCGACGCGCTCGGCCGGCACGCCCAGGCGCTTCACCGCATCGACGATGCCAAGAGCGATCATCGCGCCGTAGCCGGGCGTATGCGTGATGTTGCCGGCGTTGAGCAGCGCAACCGTGTGTACCGCTTTCCCCAGCCGCCGTAAATCTTCGGCGCAGGCGGGAATCTCGAAGGCCAGCGGCGAGCGTGTACCGGCTGCATCCGGCTCGTCAAGCAGCACAGCCTGCCAGGCCGGGTCTGCGTGCCGATCGTACCAGGCGGCGTAGACGTCGACCAGCGGCGCCGTCGCCGGATGGGTGGCAATGTCGTCCACCGGGCCCTCGCCCAGGATCCACACCCGTCTGCCGTCGCGCAGGCTCCGCCGGTATTCAGCGCCCGTCCTCATATGGCCGATCCTCTCCGCCGGCAGGCCCGCGTGGCAGGCTGTGCAGCCACGAAGCCGCACCGCGTGCGCTGCGCGTTCCATTCTTCGAGGATATTCTGCACAATCCGCGGGACAGCGCTACGGCATGCGCTGCGGCGCCCGCCAGCATGGCAAACATGAAGCGCCCCGAGATCCCGGCCGCCACGCCGGTGCCGCTCGGCTCGCGGTGAAATGACCCTGCCAGCACACCCGCCGTCACCACGCCACTTGACGCCTTATAAGAGGCGAACTAGACTCGGCGCACTTATACGCGGGTGAGCGGAGGAGGTACTGACAGATGTCTGATTGGACCGTTGCCGAACTCGCCGAGCAGTTCAAGGCCGGCCGGCTCTCGCGTCGACAGTTCATCGCGCGCATGTTCGCCGCCGGCCTGACGCTGCCGGTGATCGCAAGCGTGCTGGCGGCGTGCGGATCGAGTAACTCCGGCAATAACAAGGCGAAGACCAACACCGGTGGCGCTGCAACCCAGCCCGCGGCCGCTGGATCCGCAACCGCGGCTGGCTCCGCCGCGGCAGGCGCCGCCGCGAGCGCCTTCAACCCGACCAAACGCGGCGGCGGCGGCACGCTGAAGCTGCTCTGGTGGCAGGGGCCGACGCTGCCCAACCCGCATATCAACAACGGCACGAAGGACTTCGATGCCTCGCGCATCTTCTACGAGCCGCTGGCGGAGTTCGACGTCGATGGCAACCTCGTGCCGGTGCTCGCAGCCGAGATCCCGACCGTCGACAACGGCGGCCTCGCCAAAGACGGCACGTCGGTCACCTGGAAGCTGAAGCCAGGGGTCACCTGGCACGACGGCCAGCCCTTCACCGCCGACGACGTGGCTTTCACCTTCCAGTACGTCAACGATCCGGCCACGGCCGCGGGCACCGCCGGTCAGTACGTGACCGTCCAGTCGGTCGATGCCGTCGATCCACAGACGGTGAAGGTTACGTTCAAGAGCCCGGTGCCGTTCTGGCAGACCGCGTTTGTCGGCGCCAACGGCATGATCATCCCCAAGCACATCTTCGGCCCGTACATCGGCAAAGAGTCGCGCAACGCGCCCAACAACCTCAAGCCCCTGGGCACCGGCCCCTATAAGTACGTCGACTTCAGGCCCGGTGACAGCCTCGAAGCCGAGATCAACCCGAACTATCACGTCGCCAACCGGCCCTTCTTCGATCACGTCTCGCTCAAGGGCGGCGGCGACGCGCCCTCTGCTGCCCGCGCGGTCCTGCAAACCGGGGACTACGACTACGCCTGGAACATCCAGGTGGCCTACGACGAACTGCAGGGCTACCAGAAGGGCGGCACAGGGGCGATCGTGATCTTCCCCGGCTCCAGCGCCGAATCGATGTACTTCAACTTCACCGATCCGAACAAGGAGGTCGGCGGCGAAGTCTCCAGCCTGCAGACCAAGCACCCCTTCTTCACCGACGTCAAGGTGCGTCAGGCGTTCAACCTGATGTTCGACCGCAAGACGGTCGTCGATCAGCTCTACGGCAAGGAAGGGCAGATCGTCAACTATCTGGTGTACAACCCGAGCAAGTATCTGCCCGCGACGCAGACCCAGCTAGCGTTCGACCCGACGAAGGCGGGGCAGATGCTGGACGACGCCGGCTGGAAGAAGGGCTCCGACGGCATTCGCGCCAACAACGGCGTCAAGATGAAGATCGTCTTCGCGACGTCGGTCAATAGCCTGCGCCAGAACGAGCAGGCGATCATCAAGAAGACGCTCGAATCGCAGGGCATCCAGGTCGAGCTGAAGTCGGTCGATGCGAACATCTTCTTCGGCGACGCGAGCAACCCCGACAATCTGGCGCAGATGCACTTCGATCTCGGCATGTGGACGAATGGCACAGCCATCGATCCGCAGAACTATCTCCGCGCCTTCGTCAGCCAGACGCACGGCCAGGCGAACGACAACATCTCGCAAAAGTCGAACAACTGGCTGGGCACCAACGTCACGCGCTACCTCAACCCGGCGTTCGACCAGATCTGGCAGCAAGCAGCCACGGAGCTCGATCCGATCAAGCGCGCCGATCTGTTCAAGAAGATGAACCAGATGATCGCCGACGATGCACCCAAGCTGCCGCTCGCGGGCCGCAACGGCGTCTCCGTGGCGAAAGGCAATCTGCAAGGCATGGATCTGCAGCCCTGGGCATCATCGGACCTCTATCGGCTCGCCTACTGGTACCGCAAGAGTTAAGGCATGGGTTCAAAACCGACGGCCCGCCATTGCTGAGCGCCCGCGCTCCGGCGCGCGAACTCGTTTTGAACCCATCCGTAAAGCAGGGGCCGTCCGAGGTGAGCAGGCTGCGACGCCGACGCCCCACCCAGGGAGGGCTAGATGACCCAGTTCGTCGCCCGGCGCGTACTGATCGCGATCCCAACGCTGATCGCGATCAGCCTGATCCTGTTCGCGATCCTGCACTTCGCGCCCGGCGACCCCTTCGGCCAGCTCGCTCTCAACCCCGACATCCCGCCGGAGGTGCGCCTCAACCTGCGCAAGCAACTCGGCATTGACGACCCCCTGCCGCTCCAGTACACGCGTTGGGTCACGCAGGTCGCCCAGGGTAACTGGGGCTACTCGTTCGTCAGCCGTGTCGGCGTGACGACGCTGATCCGCCAGCGCCTGCCGACAACCCTCTTCATCGTCGGCATGAGCTACCTCATCGCGATCCCGCTGGCCATTTTGATCGGGGTCATCTCCGCCGTCAAACAGTACTCGTGGCTCGACAACGTGGCGACGACGTTTGCCTTTCTCGGGATCTCGTTGCCCAGCTTCTTCACGGGGCTGGTCTTCATCCTGATCTTCAGCATCTGGCTGCGCTGGCTGCCTTTCATCTACTCCACGCACTTACCGGGGACGGGGCTCACCTATCTCTGGGAGCTGTTCAAGCACGCGATCATGCCGATCATGGTGCTGGCGCTGCTTGAGATGGCCTCGCTGACCCGCTTCGTGCGCGGCGCGATGCTGGACGTGATCGGCCAGGACTACGTGCGCACGGCCCGCGCCAAGGGGCTGACGGAGCTGCGCGTGATCGTGAAGCACGCCTTCCGCAACGCTCTGATCCCGCTGGTCACGATCCTCGCCCTCGACCTGCCCGCGATCATTACCGGCGCACTGATCACGGAGCAGATCTTCCGCGTGCCCGGCATGGGCTCGCTGCTGATCAACTCACTGGAGGCCAAGGACACCCCTGTAGTGATGTTCATCGTCTTTACCTATGCGATCCTTGTCGTGATCTTCACGCTGATCGCCGACATCTTGTACGGGATCCTCGACCCGCGCATCAAATATGCCTGAACGTCGGGACTCCTGCATCCGGGGCGAACAAGCGTGGCGCCTGCCACGGCTGCAGAACAACTAGCTGGCGCCGGTCACGCCGGGCACGTACACTGACAGACCACGTGGAGAAGCGCGATCATGGCTGTCCGAACGAGCCCGACAACCGAGCTGGCCGCGCGAGCGGAACCGGTCCTGCGCGGACGCGCACATCGCACCCTGTGGGGGGATGCCTTCCGGCAGTTTCGCCGCCACCGCATGGCGATGTTCGGCCTCGTCGTCTTCAGCTTGCTTGTACTGGCGACGCTGATCGGCCCGGCGATCTATCCGCGGCCGATCAACGATATCGACCTCGCCCACAAGCTGCAGTCGCCGAGTCTCTCCCATCCCTTCGGCACCGACGACCTCGGCCAGGACATCCTGGCACGCGTGCTCTTCGGCGGCCGTGTCTCGATCGCCGTCGGGCTGGCCGCGATGTTGATCTCCGTCATGATCGGCACGCTGCTTGGCGCACTTGCCGGCTTCTTCGGCGGCTTCGTCGACATGGTGATCATGCGGCTGACCGAGGTGATGCTCAGCCTGCCCCAGCTCCCCCTGTTGCTGCTCGTGATCTACCTCTTCCGCGACAAGCTGCGCCATGCCGTCGGTCCCGAGATGGGCATCTTCCTGCTGATCGTCGTCATCATCGGCGGCCTCGCCTGGATGCGCGTCGCGCGCCTCGTGCGCGCCTCCTTCCTCAGCATCAGGGAGCAGGAGTACATCGTGGCGGCTCGCTCGGTTGGGGCGGGCTCCGGGCGGCTGATGCTCGTGCACATGCTCCCGAACGCCCTCAGCCCCGTGATCGTGGCGGCCTCCCTCGGCGTGGCCAGCGCTATCCTCACGGAGTCCGCCCTCTCCTTTCTCGGCCTGGGCTTCCCGCCCGACCTGCCGACCTGGGGCCGCATCCTCTACGACGCCAAGGACCGGCTCGACTCGGCTCCCTACTGGGCGCTCGCCCCGGGGATCTGCATCTTCCTCGCGATCCTCTCGATCAACTTCATCGGCGATGGCCTTCGGGACGCCCTCGACCCACGCCGATCGTCCCAGTGATGACGGGCGGCCGGACACGTTGCAGGCAGATTGGGGTTACACCCGCAGGCGCGGGTCCAAGAAGTCGCGCAGCCAGTCGCCGACGGCGTTGACCGCCAGCACGGTCAGCATGATCGCCACGCCGGGGAAGGTGTAGGTCCACCAGGCGCCGGTGATGATCTGGCTCTGGCCCGCGGCCACCATGTTGCCCCAGGTCGCCGTCGTCGGCGGCACGGAGAGGCCGAGGAAGGAGAGCGCCGCCTCGGCCAGGATCGTGCTGGCCACGCCGAAGCTGGCGATCACGATGATCGAGGCCCAGGTGTTGGGCAGAATGTGCCGCACCATGATGCGCACATCGCCCGCGCCCATCGCCCGCGCCGCCTCCACGAACTCCTTCTCGCGGTACGACAGCACCTGCCCGCGCACGACGCGCGCATATGTCACCCAGCTGGTGACGCCGAGCGTGAAGATGATGCTCTTCAGCCCAGGGCCGAGCACGGCGAGGATGGCGATCGCCAGCAGGATGAAGGGGATGGCGAGCTGGATGTCGGCCAGGCGCATGATCACGTCGTCGGTGAGGCCGCGGTAGTAGCCCGCGACGAGGCCGGCGGCGATGCCGATCGCGCCGCCCACGAACACCGCCGTCAGCCCCACGGCCAATGAGATGCGGGCGCCGTAGAGCAGGCGCGTATAGATGTCGCGGCCCTGCTCGTCGGTGCCGAGCGGGTAGATGCGCGTGCCGGTCTTGTGTTTGTAGTTCCCCCAGAACGGCGGGATCTTGTTGGAGACCACCTCGCCCTGCGACGAGCTGTGCAGGGCGAGCTGCGGCGCGAACACGGCCGCGACGGCGACCAGCAACAGGATCGCACAGCCGATCGTGGCCAGCCGCGCCCGCAGCAGGCTGCGCAGCCAGCGGGGCAGCAAGTGTTGCGGCCTGGCCGCGGCCAGCACAGGAAACGCTTCGGCCGTGGGCGTCAACTGCGCCATGTTTGTGGGCAGCAGGCAGTGGGCAGTGGGCAGTAGGGATGTTTTGCAGCGCCCCACGGCATCTTACCCCACGCCACGACCGCCGGACCTCCTGCCTGCTTCAACGAACGCCAGGCCGCATTCCACGATCCGCTCACGCGTCCCACGCCCTTCGCCCTGCGCCCTTCAGCCCTACCCGAAACGGATGCGCGGGTCGAGGAAGCCGTAGGTCAGGTCCACGAGCAGGTTGAGCGCCACAAAGATCAGCGACAGCATCGTCACCGCGCCGACAACGACGGGAAAGTCCTTCTGCTCGATCGCGCGGATCACCATCTGGCCCACGCCCGGCCAGGCGAAGACCGTTTCGGTGACCACGGCGCCGCCCAGCAGCACGCCGAACTCCAGCCCCATGATCGTGACCAGCGGAATCATCGCGTTCTTGAGCGCGTGGCGCATCATGACCGTGTACTCGCGCAGCCCCTTGGCCCGCGCCGTGCGCACGAACTCCTGCCCCAGCACTTCGAGCAGGTTGGAGCGCACCAGCCGCGCGTTGCGCGCCATCGAGAAGGTGCCAAGCGTGATCGCGGGCAGCACCAGATGGTGCAGCTCGTCCACGAAGCCGTCGCCGCGGCCGACGATCGGGAACCAGCCGAGCTGCCCGCCGAAGATCCAGAGCAGCATGATGCCCAGAAAGAAGACGGGCACCGACTGCCCGAACATCGCCACGAGCATGGCGACGTTATCCCACAAGGAGTTGCGCCGCGTGGCCGAGATGATGCCGACGGGGATGGCGACCAGCAGCGCCAGCGCGTAGGCGGCGATGCTCAGCTCAAGCGTGGCCGGCAGCTTCTCCAACACCACCTGTGTCACCGGCTGACGGAAGCGCAGTGACTGGCCGAAGTCGCCGTGCGCCGCATGGAGGACGAAGCGGCCGTACTGCTCGTACCAGGGACGGTCAAAGCCGAGGTCGTGGCGCAGGTTGGCGATGTCCTGCGTCGTCGCCTGCGTGCTGGCGATCAGCAGCGTCGGATCGCCCGTCTGATAGAGCACGAAGAAGACGATGAACGTCGCGCCGGCCACGACGAGCACCGACTGCAGCAGGCGGCGGATCAGGTAGTTGAGCACCCCGTGGCCCCCATCCCCTGCATGGAAAGTCTCCGACGGTTGCGCTGCGCTCTGGCCCCCAATACCAGGGGAAGGGCGATC
>CALFMN010000064.1 GCA_937879875.1 uncultured Chloroflexota bacterium
CTCCATCCCCCGACGTGGTCACCTTTACGTCGGTTTCGGAGGAACGAGTCGCACGCTTATGAGTCCCCTGCTCTACCGCTGAGCTACCCTGCCAGGTGCACATGATCGTAGCAAGGCGCCGCGCGGGGCGTCAAACCCGGCGAGGCCGGCGCGAAGCGGCTACCCCCAGCGCGGCTCGGCGGTCAGGTCGATGCCGAGCGCGGCCTTGCCCAGCCACTCGCGCGTCACGTCCTGGCTGATCGGATGAAATGTGCCGGCGCGCACGTCGCGGTAGTAGCGCTCCAGCGGCGTGCGCTTATATATGCCCAGGCCGCCGACGATGCCCATCGCCTTGTTCACGACCTCGATCGCGTTGGGCGTGGCGAAGTACTTCGGCTGCAGCAGCCGCACGATGCCCTCCATCGCGTGGTGTTCGCCGCGCAGCCATTCCTCCGCGACGGTGTGCGTCAGCGCCCGCGCCGTGGCCAGCATCACGTCCATGTCCGCCAGCGCGAACTGCACGGCGGGCATGTGCGCGATGCTGCGCGCCAGCACCGAGGGCCGCCGCTGCTTCGCGTACTCGACCGCGAAGTTGCGCGCCGCCATGGCAACGCCCGTGTAGACGGAGGCGATGCTGACGCTGAACCAGGCGAACAGCGCCAGGCCGCGCTCGTCGAAGTTGCCCGGCGGCCGCTTCTCGACCAGCATCATCTCCGGCACGAGGCAGTCCGTCAGCTTCAGGTCGTGGCTGCCGGTCGCGCGCATGCCCAGCGCGTCCCACGTCTCGATAATCTCCAGCCCCGGCGTGCCTTTGGGAATGGCGAAGGTGCCGACTTCGTCGGGCGCGCCGTCCGCGCCGGGCACGGTGGCGCTGACGAGGAAGAAGTTCATCGCCGGGGCCATGCTGGCGAACATCTTGCGGCCGTTGAGCCTGTAGCCGCCGGGCATGTGCTCGGCCTCCGTCACCGGAAAGCCCCAGTTGCCGCCCGACTCGGGCTCGGTGAGGCTGCCACCCAGCAGCCAGCCGTTGTCGGCCACCGACTTGAGCAGCAGCTGCCGCGCCGGGTCGTCGGGGATGCCGCCTTCGAACAGGGCGCCGATGCCGAACAGGTGCATGTTGACGGCCACTGCCGTGGCGCCGTCGCCCCGGGCCAGCCGCTCCTGGCAGTGCGCGAAGTCGAGCAGGCTGGCGCCGAGCCCGCCCAGGCTTTCGGGTATCGTCAGCGCCAGATACTTCGTCTCGCGCATCTTCGCGAAGTTCTCGAAGGGAAAGGTGTTGTCGCGGTCGTGCTCGGCGGCGCGGGTGGCGAAATCGTCCGCCAGCTCACCGGCGAGGGAAACGAGCCGTTTACGCCTTGCCACTACTGGATTCACGATGGTGGTCATGCAACCTGCCTCTGCGCCAAAGGCGGCGCGGCCTCTGCCTTGAGTCTAGTAAGCGTTCGTTTGAGCGGTCAATCGCAGGGTGTACGGCGGCGCCTGCCGGTGACCACCATCGGGCGGAGACCAACGGCTCTGGTAGTTTCGCCGAACTCGGGGGCGACATCCACCGACTTGACAAAACAAGGTATACCGTACACGGTGCACGCCAGTTAGTTTGAGCCCAGGGGAGATCCCCGCCTGCTGCAAAGGCAAGACTGATGCCGGCGAGACGCGGCGCCAACCGACCCCGATCCCGACCTAACAGCGACGGGCTGAATCGTGCCGATGCCCGCTCGCCCAGCACGAGTTGGGAAGAGCAGCACCAACGAGTGACTTTTCATTGCCCGGTGGCCCTGCTCAAAGCCATCGAAGCGGACATGGCTCGATCGGGGCGGAGCAAGAGCCGCGTCATCGTAGATGCACTCGATGAACATCTGAGGAACCGATGAAAGTTACACTGATCGATTTTGACGAACTCGACCTCGAACAAGGATCCGGAGCCGTAGCTCCTGCCCCAGAGTCAGATCAGCAACCGTATGGTTCGACTCGTGCAATTGCAAACGGCGTCACGGCACCAATGGCCGACGGGTCCGTGAAGAAGCTTCGCGGAGGCTACTATACGCCGAAACCGATAGCCGATTTCTTAGCCGCATGGGGAATCGTGAGTCCGACTGCCAGTGTGCTTGAGCCTAGTGCCGGTGACGGTGCTTTGGTTGCAGCAGCTGCGGAGCGGCTCGATGAGCGTGGCTCTATCACCGCGATCGAGATCGAGGTCCAAGAGGCGCTAAAGGCCCAGGTGAAAGGAGGTGCCAGAGCCCTCGTCTTCATTGGTGACTTCTTCGAGTGGTTTCTCGAATCCCGCGCAGACGGCACGTTTGACACCGTAATCGCCAATCCCCCATTCATCCGATATCAAAGCTTTCCTGAACGGTATCGCAGGGCGGCCTTCCGCCTTATGCAGGAAGAAGGGCTGCACCCCTCCCGACTGACCAACGCTTGGGTTCCGTTCGTCGTCGGTGCCACCAGAGCCCTGCGGCCGGGAGGCCGCCTCGCTCTCGTACTGCCTGCGGAGCTGCTACAAGTTACCTACGCAGCGGAGCTACGCGGATACTTGGCACGCCGTTATTCGGAGCTAACCGTCGTCACGTTCAGGCGCCTCACATTCGCTGGAATTCAACAGGAAACGATATTACTACTGGGTGTACGCCGTGAGAGTACGGCCGCCAAGATGTCGTTCATGGAACTGACGGACTCCGCTGATCTCGATTTTTCCTCGGTCACCGCCGCCGAACGAGTGGAGGTTGACCTTGACCATGCACGAGAGAAGTGGACCCAATATTACCTGACCACACGTGAGCTTGGTCTGGTCCGTGAGCTCGAATGCGCCGACATCTTTGGCCGGCTGGGGGACGTTGCCGAGATTGATGTCGGAATAGTTACCGGCCGCAATGAGTTTTTCGTGATGACGAAGTCGGAGGCCGATTCACGTGGCCTCACCCCCTGGTGCGTGCCGCTGATCGGCCGGTCGGCACAGATCTCGGGGTTGGCCCTGCGACAGGCAGATTGGGTTGGCTTGTCAGAGGCAGGAACCAAGAGCCTGTTGTTGAATGTCGGCGACCTGCCTATGGAGCGCCTCCCGCGTGCAGTCCAGAACTACATTCGCAATGGAGAGTTGGCGGGATTCCATGAGGGCTATAAGTGCGCTATCCGTCTACCGCACTGGTGGAAGATACCGTCTGCGTGGATTCCTGATGCGTTCTTACTGCGACAGATCCATGACGCGCCCCGGATAGTTGCAAACGATACGGACGCGACATGCACCGACACGATCCATCGAGTGCGGCTTAAGCAAGGTATCGATAAACACTGGCTTGCAAGCGTTTCCATCAACTCCCTGACGCTTGCGTTTTCAGAGGTTCGGGGACGCAGCTACGGTGGAGGCGTGCTCGAGCTTGAGCCAACGGAAGCCGAAGGACTACCGTTTCCCAAGCCAGGCCGCTACTCTCCGCCCTTAGCTGAACTCGATGCCTGCATGCGGAGCCATGGCACAGTACCGGTTCTAGAGGTCGTGGACGGCCACATACTCCGTGGCGCAGGCCTGAGTACTGCCGACATAGCGTCACTCCGAACGATCTGGGAGAAGCTTCGACAGCGCCGGGCAGCGCGACGCAAGGGCTAGTCGGAATGGGGATCCATGCCGCTATAGCGTGCAAGGTAAATTCGCTCGAGGCTTGACGAAAACCTCTCCAGTCTTGTGGATGAATCGTGCGCAGGTATGCCATCGTCGATAGTGCCTGTGGCTGGATCCCAGACTACAAGAGATATAACCTCCGCGAGGTGCGCTGGATCGTTGGTCATCTCGCGCTTGGCAAGCCGCTCAAGCGTTCCTATCAATGCGGATCGTTGACGTCCTGCCAAGCAGGGACTCGGCACAATCACCATAAACGCGACAACTGCATATGGAAATCGGCTATGAACTGATGAAGCCTCGGTCGCCAAGTCATTTATCATGTTCTGGTAGTTCTTCTGTATGCTTTTGCGGTCGTTCAGCGTCTTGCTATCAAATGCAATCCTAACACCGTCCGGTCGATAGCCGACGTCGAAATTCTGGGGACGGATACCCCCGATAATTCGCACTGGTCCGACCTCCACGCAATCAGGGGACGGCGGGTTCAATGCAGAGGATTTGACACGTGTCGGGGGGCCGTTGCCTAGCATCGCGGACAGTGCTACGCCAACTGCTTGGTCGAAGAGTTCTCCCAGTTGGCCCGACGAATATGGAGGGGTGCGGCTGAGATTCTGACCATTCGCCTGCCAAGCTTGTCCAAACTGGGCGAGCTGGGCAGCGTCGATCACGACCGCGGGCATGCTAGACAGTCTAGCCACCGTGCAAGATTGCCACAGTGGGTGGACATCTGACCAGCCTTGGGCAGCGCCTGCCAATGCGAACCATCGCGTCGATTGCAGGCCGGAACTGCCTTTGCATGCATGCTCATGGTCAAGGGGTTATCCCTCGGTGCTACAGTCATAGCGAAGGGAGCGGCGGTGGATCGGGTGCCGGCGATCGAGACGCGCGGCCTCGGCAAGCGCTTCGGCGAGACCGAGGCGGTGCGCGACCTCAACCTCAGCGTGCAGCGGGGTGAGATCGTCGGCTTCCTCGGCCCCAACGGCGCCGGCAAGACCACGACGATGCGCATGCTCGCCGCCCTGCTCAAGCCGAGCGAGGGCACGATCCGCATCGCCGGCGTCGATGTGCTGCGCAGTCCGCTGGAGGCGCGCCGCGTGGTCGGCTTCGTGCCGGAGACGCCGTTTCTCTACGAGAAGCTGAGCGGGCGCGAGTTCCTCCACTTCACCGCCGGCCTGTTCGGCGTGCGGCAGCCGTTTGCCCAGATTGAGAATCTGCTGCGGCTGTTCGAGCTGGACGGCCGCGGCGACGATCTGGTCGAGGGCTACTCGCGCGGCATGCGCCAGAAGCTCGGGCTGGCGGGCGTGTTGCTGCACGAGCCTGAAGTGCTGCTGCTCGACGAACCGACCAACGCGCTCGATCCGCGCAGCGCCCGCACGGTCAAAGATCTGCTGCTCGGCCTGCGCGAGCGCGGCCACGCCGTGCTGCTCTCGACGCACGTGCTGGAGATCGCCGAGCAGCTCTGCGGCCGCGTGGCGATCATCGACGCCGGCGCGCTGGTCGCCTCCGGCACGCTGGCCGAGCTGCGCGAGCGCACCGGCGCCGGCGACGCCAGCCTCGAAGACGTCTTCCTGCGCCTCACGGGCGGCAACGAGGAGCGCGAGCTGGCGCGCTATCTGGCGGGCTGAGCGCCGGAGTGTCTTCACAATGCCGGCGTTGATCCTGCGCACGCGGCTGAAGATCTGGCGGCGTTCGCTGCGTGCACGGCGCGGCCTCTGGCGCTACGGCCCGACCGCCAGCGCGATCATCTATCTGGTTGTCGGCGCCTTCACGCTGCTCTTCGGCGCGGGCATCGCCGCCGCCACGAAAGATCAATATCCCGGCCGCGAAACCGATCTGCTGTTGCTGCCGTTTTTGGCGTTGCTGTTGTTCGTGCTGATCAGCGGCATCAGCGTGGCGCTCAACGAGCTGTTCATCGCCTCCGATGTCGAGCTGCTGCTGACCGCGCCGCTGCCCGATCGCGTGCTGTTCGCGCTCAAGCTGTTCGATACGCTGTGGCCGTCGCTGCTCACGGCGGCCTGGGTCTCCTGCTCGCTGGTCGGCTTCGGCATCGGCACGAGCGCGGGGCCGCTGTTCTATGCCGCGGCGCTGCTGGCCTGCCTGCTGCTCACGGGCCTGCTGACGGCGTTCAACCTGGGCATCGTCTTGCTGCTGGCGCGGGTTTTCCCGGCGCGGCGGCTGCGCGAGGCGGTGCTGCTGGCCGGCAGCGGCCTGGGCGTGGGCGTGTGGCTGTTCTGGTACGCCTCCAGCCGGCGCGGCCTCTTCAGCCAGGGCTCGCTGGACGAGGTCTCGGCGTTGGGCGGCTGGGTGCGCTGGACACCACCCGGCTGGGCCGCGTCGCTCGCCGCCGATGCCTACCGCGGCCACTGGCTGCAAGCCGGAGCAGGGCTGATCGCACTGGCCGGCGCGCTCGCCGTGCTCAGTGCCGTCGCCTACACGCTGTTCACCCGCGTCTTCCTCAGCGGCTGGTCGAGCGCCCGCGAGGCCGGCGCACGCCGCCGCCGCACCCGCACCGCCGAGCCCGCGCGCACGCATTCCGTCGCCCTCTCGGTCGCGATCAAAGACTGGCGTACGACCGTGCGCGACTGGCCCTATCTGAGCACGCTGCTGCCATCGCTGGCCTACGCGATCGGCTACCCCTTCATTCTCTTCCGCCTGCCCACCGGCCATGACGCGGCCGCTCACTGGCTCAGCATCGCGCCGCTGCCGATCGTGCCGCTGCTGATGACCTCGGCGCCCGCGCTGGCCGCAGTCAGCCGCGAAGGCGGCGCCTTCGACGTGCTGCGCGCGGCGCCGCTGGGGCCCGGCGGTTTGCTGCTCGGCAAGACGATCGCCGTCGCCACGCCGGTAGCCGTGCTGACGGCGCTGGCGGGGATGGCGCTCGCCTACCTGCATCAGGCGCCGGCGGGCGCGTTCGTGGTGGCGGCGCTGGGCGGCGCCTGGCTGGCCGCGGGCTGCAGCGCGGCCGGGGTCGCGGTCGGCGCCTTCCAGCCGCGCTTCGACCAACCCGTCTCGCGCGGCAGACAGGCCGGTTTCTCCGCCGGCTGCCTGCTCTACATGGCCGTGGCGACGCTATTCATGGCGGGCAGCGTCCTGCTCGCGGCCGTCGCCATCCTGACCGCGCTGGGCAAGCTCGGCAGCATGGGCGGCCGCGTGGCCCTGCTCGCGCTGGGGCTGGTGCTGTTCATGCTCGGCCTCAGCGCCGTCGTGGCCGTGGCCGGCGTCGCCCTGGATCGGCTGCGGCGTTTGCTGGAACCGAGCGATGCGTAGGGCAAGGAAGTGCCGTTTCCGGGTATACATGGGCCGTGACGTCGGCGGCCGCGCGGGGCACCTAACCCCGCTTTGGCTGACGCCAAAGCTCCCTTCCCGACACGGGAAGGGTCGGTTGGAGGACGAACGGGCGGGCGGGAGATAAACCCGCCGATCGTCCCACAAGGACACCCGAGCCCCGCCGCCGTCCCACGCCGCTGGGATCGCTCCGGAAGTCCCTTCCCGTCTCGGGAAGGGACAGACGCCGCTTGCGGCGTCAGGGTTAGGTGCCCCGCGAGCCGACAGCAGGCCGGACGCGAACGGACGTTCAAGATCGCTGCGCCGGGGCGTATACTCATTATGTATGCCGAACACCAAATTTGACGACCAACTCAAGGCGCTGCCGGCGAAGCCGGGCGTCTACATCATGAAGAATGACGCCGGCGAGGTGATCTACGTCGGCAAGGCGACGCGGCTCAAGGACCGCGTGCGCTCCTACTTCGGCTCGCCGCGCAGCCTTGAAGCGAAGACGCGGCGGCTGGTCAAGCAGATCGCCGACTTCGAGTACATCCTCTGCCGCAGCGAGCAGGAGGCGCTGATCCTCGAATCGACGCTGGTGAAGAAGCACCAGCCGTTCTTCAACGTGCGGCTCAAAGACGACAAGCACTATCCGTACCTGAAGGTCGATCTGCAGGACCCCTGGCCGCGCGTCTACATCACGCGCAAGGTCGAGAACGACGGCTCGCGCTACTTCGGGCCGTACGCCAGCGCCGGCTCCGTGCGGCTCACGCTCGACCTGGTCAAGAAGCTCTTTCCCTGGCGCTCCTGCACCAAGACGATCACCGGCACGGACCCGCGCCCCTGCCTCGACTACTACATCCACCGCTGCATCGCGCCCTGCACCTCGTACTGCACCAAAGAGGAGTACGACGCCGTCATCCAGCAGGTGATCAAGTTCCTCGAAGGCCGCACGCAGGAGGTCGTGGACGAACTTTCCGGCAAAATGGACGAAGCGGCCGACGAGTACGACTACGAGCGCGCGGCGATGTACCGCGACCAGATCAAGGCCGTGCAGCGGGTGATGGAGCGCCAGCAGATGGCGACGACGAAACCCGTGGACTGGGACGTGTTCGGCATCACCCGCGCCGACGACGAGGCCTGCGTGCAGGTTTTCTTTGTGCGCGGGACGAAAGTCATCGGCCGCGACCACTTCGAGCTGCAGGGCACGCGCGAAGAGAGCGACGCCACCGTGCTGCAGAGCTTTTTGCAGCAGTTCTACGACTCGGCGGTCTACATTCCCGCCGATATTCTGCTGCCGGTTGAGCCGGCGGAGCGGGCGTTGATCGAGGACTGGCTCTCCGAAAAGCGCGGCAAGAAAGTCAGCGTCGCGGCGCCGCAGCGGGGTGAGAAGAAGCAGCTCGTCGATCTCGCCAACGACAACGCGCGCGAAACGCTCGACATGCTGCGCGTGAAGTGGCTGGCGGACAAGGGCAAGACCGGCGCGGCGCTGGACGAGCTGCGCGACGAGCTGGACCTGCCGAAGCCGCCGCGCCGCATCGAGTGCTACGACATCTCGCACACGCAGGGCACGAACCAGGTCGCCAGCATGGTCGTCTTCATCGACGGGCATCCGCGGCCGAGCGAGTACCGTCGCTTCAAGATCAAGCACGGCGACGGCAACAACGACGTGGAGAGCATGGCCGAGGTGCTGCGCCGCCGCTTCAAGCGGGCCGTGGCCGCGCGCGAGGCCGAAGGCAATGAAGATGCCGCGGCCGAAAACGCCAAATGGGGCGATCTGCCCGATCTCGTGCTGATCGACGGCGGCAAGCCGCAGCTCGGCGCGGCGCTGGACGTGCTGCGCGACCTGGGCCTGGGCGAAGTGCCCGCGGCCGGCCTGGCGAAGGAGAACGAAGAGCTCTTCGTCTCCGACGCGAGCGAGCCGGCGATCCTGCCGCGCACCTCGCAGGCGCTCTATCTGGTGCAGCGCATCCGCGACGAGGCGCACCGCTTCGCCATTACCTTTCATCGCCAGGTGCGGCAGAAGAGCAGCATCAAGTCGGCGCTGGACGAAATCCCCGGCATCGGCCCCACGCGCAAGCAGGCGCTGATCAAGAAGTTCGGCTCCGTGCGCGGCATCCGCGAGGCCAGCGTGGACGACCTCAGCGGCACGCCCGGCATCACCCGCGCCGTGGCCGAGCGGGTGAAGGCGGCGCTGTAGGCTGTAACGGACCACTTTGACAGGTAAAGTGCTGGGGATGAACGGAGATCGCTTCGCGGGTGGGGAGCATTGCCGTGCGCTTTCGCAACGCCCTGGCCGCCTGCCGCAACGGCATGTTCGTTCGGTACCGCCATCGACGACGGCGCGGCTAGCTTCCGAGAGGAACGGCAACCGGTGGCTCCAACTGGTGGCATTCATGGCATCGTGGTTCGCTTCTATGAACCGGCTGATCAAGCGCAGGTGCGCGCTCTCCATGATCGAACTCCTCCTGCCGCGAGCCTCGCGACTACACCTCAGCCCTGGCCGTCTGACCTCGATCAGATTCAGCAGACATATCTCGCGTTCTGGGTAGCAATCGCGCGCGACAACACCGGCGAGCAGCTGGTGGGGATGACCGGCGTTGAGCAGGCTGGCTCTGATGTACCGGCGCCTGTGCTGCGAGGGAGATCGGGCATCGCGCGAATGAAGCGCATGCGGGTGGCGCCCGAACGACAACGACAGGGCATCGGAGCGCGGCTGACGGAAACCGCGATCGCATGGACGCGCAAGAACGGCTTCAACACGCTTCTGCTTGAGACGACACCCCGGCAGACTTCTGCAATCAGCCTGTACCAACGCATGGGCTTCACCGAGGTGGACCGCTCGACGCTCGGGCGGTTTGAACTGATCTGGTTCGAACGCCCACTCACCGACCGAGGCGTTGCTAGATGAACCAAGGCGCCCCACAAACCTGAAGGCATCTGCCCGCCGCGTCTCCGGTGCCCGCCTCGCTATACTCGATGCACAATGCAGGCATGTTTCGGCACGCGGAGGAGCATGGTGATGGTCGCGGAGCTGGTGGCACGGCGCTTCACGCTGGAAGAGTACGAGCGGATGATCGAGGCCGGCGTCTTCGACGAAGACGAGCGCATCGAACTGCTCGGCGGGAGGATCGTGCATATGGCGCCCATTGGCCTGCGGCATGCAGCCTGCGTCAGCGATACGCACGAGTGGTTTCTTGTGCGTCTTCAAGGACGGGCGATCATCCATGGTCAGAACCCGGTCGCTATCCCCCCGGATGCCGAGCCCCAGCCCGATGTGCTCATATTGCGTTACCGAGCCGATCGCTACCGGACGCGGCGCCCGCAACCGGAGGACGTGTTGCTTGTCATCGAGGTCGCCGACTCGTCGCTGGCGATCGACCGTTTCCAGAAGTTGCCGCTCTACGCCGCCGCCGGTATTCCCGAGGCGTGGATCTTCGACCTGAACGGTGGCCGCGCGCTCGTGCACCGCGAGCCGCGGGACGGGAGCTACACGAGCGTTACTGCCGTGGAGCGTAGCGGCACGCTTTCGCCGCTCGCCTTCCCCGAGTTGGTGCTGCCGCTGGACGAGATCCTCGGGCCGACGGCAGCGGAGTGATCGCGCAAGCGCCCATCGCTTCGGGCTGATACCCGGAAATCAACGGCCCCCGGCCAGCGCTGGCCGGGGGCTTTGGCGTGCGGCGGGATGCCTGCAAAATTAGCTGGCGGCGCCGAGCTTGAGCGCGTCGATCGCCTCGCTGGCCTGGCGGCGGTTCAGCTCGGCCGGCAGGCAGTTGTAGCGGCTGCGCACCCACTCTTCGAGCGTGCCGTCGTCCATCGCCTGTGCGCCGCGGGCGATCGCGTAGATCGCCTTGATCTGCGGCTCGGTCGCCGGGCGATCCGTCCAGGTGGCGCCACCGCCGAGCGTCGCCTGCGCGGCCGGCGCCGCGCCGGACGTTTCCTGCACGCGGCGTGCGGCGACGGGCCGCTGCGGCTGCCCCTGCCCGCCACGGGTGCTGCGGATGTCCACCGGCGCGTCCACCACCTTGTGCTCGTCGCCCTGGCCGAAGTCGAAGTCCTCGCAGAACTGCGTGCCGAAGCCGAGCGCGGCAAGCGCACGGCCCAGCGCCTTCGTCTCGGCCTTCTCGATGAAATCGCGCCAGTCGTCGGCCGTCTCGCTGCCCCAGCCCGTGGCGCTGCCGCGGCCGGGCACAGCAACCTGCGCCTTGAATACGGCCAGGTTACGGTCGAGGTCGAGCGTGACCAGCTCGGTGGCCACGTCGGCGTCCGGATGCTCGCTGCGCAGCCAGAGCAGCCGCCACTTAACCTCCATGTAGTCGAGCTCGATCGTCTTCCACTGGCCGTCCGGCGTCTTTTGCCGGCGGCTGAGCTTGGTCAGGTAGCGGGCCGGGTCGAAGCCCGTCGTGGCCGTGTGGCCGGGATTCTCTGCCTGCTTCTCCACGGCTGGCGCCTGCTGCTCGCTCATCTCCCACTCCTTGTATCCATTGCACGCGTACGCTGTTCATCCCAGCGCCATAGTCGTAGTATATAGAACAGACGTTCTGAAGTCAACGTTTATGTTTGAACATGCAGGCGTGAAGTTGAAAAAAGAGTCACAGGGGACTGTTATTTAATAACCGATTTGGTGTAATTCTATGGTAGCCTGTTGGACAGCAAGCGCAGGGCCGCGGAGGCCGCGGAACCTCGAGGAGGATCGCGATGGAAGACGCCATCACCCGGTTTCTGCAGTTCCTGACGGTCGAGAAGGGCGCCTCGCAAAACACTGTCGCCGCCTACCGCAACGACATCCAGCAGTTCGCCACGTTCTGCGCCGCCGGCCGCACGAACGGCAGCCGCCCGGGCTGGGCGCAGATCGACCGCGTCCGCATTCAAGACTACCTGCGCAGCCTGCAACAGCGCGACTACGCCGACGCCACGGTCGCCCGCAAAGTCGCGGCGATCAAGTCGTTCTTCGGTTTCATGCATGCCGAGGGGATTACCGCCGCCGATCCGACGGAAAATCTGGCCTCGCCCCGCGTCGGCAAGTCGCTGCCCAAGCCGATCTCGCCGGAAGAAGTGGACGAGCTGCTGGAGCAGCCGCTGCGCCGCAGTACGCCGGAGGCGAAGCGCGACAAGGCGATGCTCGAGCTGCTCTACGCCACCGGCATGCGCGTCACCGAGCTGGTTTCGCTCAACCTGACCGATATCATCCTCAACGACGGCACGGCCTACGTGCGCTGCATGGGTAAGGGCGCCAAGGAACGCACGGTGCCGATCCACACTCACGCCGCCGAGTCGCTGCTCACCTACCTGCGCGAGGCACGGCGCAAGATGGTGCGCACGCCCGGCGAGAAGGCGCTGTTTGTCAATCGCCGCGGCGAGCGGCTGACGCGCCAGGGCTTCTGGCTGATCCTCAAGGGCTACGCCGAGTCGGCCCACCTGCGCGGCACGGTCACACCGCACACGCTGCGCCACAGCTTCGCCACGCACATGTTGCGTGGCGGCGCCCCGCTGCGCCATGTGCAAGAGCTGCTGGGCCACGCCAACATCTCCACCACGCAGGTCTACACCCAGCTCGCCAACGACCACGTGCGCGAGGTCTACGACCGGGCGCATCCGCGGGCGGTGTAAAACCGGCGCGTGGCCTCACCCCCAACCCCCTCTCCACGTCTTTGCATCGCGCTGAGCGCGATCGTGGATGGAGAGGGGGCTTTTGTTTGTGGCACACTTCGCAGTGCAGCAGGTTGCCAACAGAATTCGAGCGGATGGGATGACCGGCATCGTCACCGCGATCGGGCTGGCGCTCAGCGCCGTAGCGTTAGCCGCCGACTGGTGGCTGACGATGCGGCTGCGGCAGACGGAGCGAGCACCGCGCGAAACGCGGCTGTATGTGATCGCGCTTCTGTTCATCACCGGCTGCTTTGTGGCCATCCTCGGCATCGTCGTGCACTCCCCAGATCGCTACACGGCGCTGGTGGCATTCGAGCCAGGCCTTGGCGCCCTCATCGTCACTCCATCCATCGTTTCGCGCCTCTGGAGATCGAACCACCGACGCTGAGCCAGCTTCAGCCGCCGCGGCCACCGGCTGGGCCACCGTAGCGCTGACCTGAACCTTGATCCCACGCGCCGCTGCCATGACGGCGCGCGGTTGCTCGCGGCTGCGGCCGCGACGGGCGCACGCCGTGCGCCCCTACAGGGGGTCGCCTCACGATTGGGAAAAAAAGTCATTCGCCAAGCACGGGCGGCCGCGCCCGCGCGTGTCAGCTTGAAGTCTGACTCAGCCGGCAGCCTGTCAGGAAATCCCGATTTGGACACTATCCTGACGCGTTCGCAGGCGATGGCTGACGTCCGAGACGGCTATACCCCGGCCGAACAGACAGTCGCCAAGACATCTAGCCAAATGATGCGGGGTCTCCCGCTCGCCCCGTGATGGGTGGTCACGCCGGCTGAACAGCGTCGTCCACGGCGGCCCGCAGGAGTGCGCCAGCGGCCCAGCGGAGCGTGGCCACGATCTCCTCGTCGTCGTCGAGTCCGGCGACGTCCTTCATGGCGATGACGGCCTCGGTCCCGAGGGTGAGGGTGAGCGCGGCACGGAGGCGCTGCCAGCCTGTGTTCCCCAACTGCGCCTGGAGCGGGTGCAGCGCGGCGTCCAGCCAGCGAGTCCGGCGGCCGGCACGTACGGGCGATGCCTCACCGCGGCGGCGGTTCTCGAGCCAGGTGTCCATGTAGACGCGCACGGCGGTGCGGACCAGGGGTTCCGCGGAGAGCAGGAGGGGCATCGCCGTGTCAATGAGGTCCGTCAGCCGTTGGGCGACGTCGTCGGTCGCGAAGCCGGCGACGAGCGTCTCGACCGGCGCCAGCAGGGGTTCGACCTGGGCCACATCCACGAGCAACGCTTCTTGCGTCGGAAAGTAGCGGTAGGCCGTCGCCCGCGACACCAAGGCCCGTTCAGCGGCGTCGGCGACGGTCGGCAGCGTCCCCTCACGCATGAGCGCCGCGGCGGCTGCGAGGAGCGCCGCCCGGGTCCGCTGCTTCTGATTGGCCCGCGGATCGGGTTGACAGGAGCCTTGCACAGCGCTACAGTACCGCCATCTTATAGAGAGACGCAAGTCTCAAAAAGAGATTGTCGTCTCATAGCTCATGGAAGGAGCAGACCATGACCGCGCAACCGTTGGTGGTGTCCCCCGCGGACCGCTCGCCGTCGCTGAACGTCGTGGGCGAGCAGATTACGGTGCTGGCCGCCGGGACCCAGACTGGCAGCTATGAGATCTTTCTGCAGGTCGGACCCGAAGGCAGCGGTCCGCCGCCACACAACCACCCGTGGGACGAAGCCTTCTATGTCATCCGCGGCGAGGTCGCGTTTGCGGTCGGCGACGACGAGCGGATGGCCGTCCCGGGCACCCTCGTCCAGATCCCGGGCGGGACGACGCACTGGTTCCGCTTCGGCCCGGGCGGGGGCGAAATGCTCTCCCTGACCTCCCGCGCGGGCGCGGCGGCATTCTTCACCGAGGTGGACCGCACAATTGCGCCGCAGGCCCCCGACCTGGGCAAACTCATTGGGATCGCGGAGGCCCACGGGCTGCGCGTCCCGCTCACGGCACCTTGAGCGCGGGGCGGCACACCACCGTTTGCGCCTCACCCCAAGCACACGCTACGCGCGCGCCCCAGCGCCGGTGCGTCGTGGGGCGCGCGGCGGCTGTGGCCCGACACCGCGCCTGGCAGGAGGGGCACTGCACCTACGGGAAACTGACGGCCCTGGCCGCAGCGTGCCGGCTCGCCGCTGACCAGCACACGCGGCCGGGGACAGCTACGCCACGGTTAGCGAGGCTCACAGGACCGCCGGCACGCCAGATCACGGGTCGCCTTTGCGTACGATTTTCCGTTTCGTCAGGCGACCCCGACAGGTGCCTGCCGCCGCGGGCCGTTCGCAAACGGCCCCTACCGTGCCGCGGTGCAGCACCCGAGCCAACATTGCGCTTCGTGTTGTCACTGACTGCGGCCAGCCCCAGCCCCCATACCCTCTACCCTTCACCCTTTACCCTTTACCCGCCCTCCGCCCTGCCCCCTACGCCCTCCCTGTGGTAGCGTCACGATCGCGGCGCATCGCAGCATTGCGATTGGCCGCGGGAGGCAGCGTGGCGGCGGCGACGATTACCGAGGTGCATGGCGCAGAGGTTCTCGACTCGCGCGGCAACCCGACGGTCTCGGTCGAGGTGGCGCTCGCCGGCGGGGCGCGCGGGCGTGCCGCCGTGCCCTCGGGCGCCAGCACCGGCGCCCACGAGGCGGTCGAGCTGCGCGACGAGGACAGGTCCCGCTACGGCGGCAAGGGCGTGCTCAACGCGGTCGGCCACGTCAACGTCGAGCTAGCCGAAGCGGTGCGCGGTATGTCCGCCTTCGACCAGGTCGCGCTGGATCAAGCCCTGATCGCGCTGGACGGCACGCCGAACAAGGCGCGTTTCGGCGCCAACGCCATCCTCGGCGTCTCGCTCGCCGTCGCGCACGCGGCGGCCGCGGCGGCGGGACTGCCGCTCTACCGCTATTTGGGCGGGCCGGCCGCGGCGACGCTACCCGTGCCGATGTTCAACATCCTCAACGGCGGCAAGCATGCCGAGAACTCCACCGACTTTCAGGAGTTCATGGTGATGCCCGCCGGCGCCGGCACGTTCGCCGAGGCGCTGCGCATGGGCGCCGAGATCTACCAGGCGCTCAAGCGCCTGCTGCACAAGCGCGGCCTCAACACCAACGTCGGCGATGAGGGCGGCTTCGCGCCGTCGCTGCCCGGCAACGAGGACGCCGTCGCCGTCGTGCTGGAGGCGATCACGGCCGCCGGCTACCGGCCGGGCCGCGACATCGTCATCGCGCTTGACCCGGCTTCGACCGAGCTGTACGCGGACGGCCGCTACGTGCTGGCACGCGAGGGGCGCGAGCTGGACAGCGCCGGCATGGCCGCGCTCTGGGCCGGCTGGTGCGAGAAGTACCCGATCGTCTCGATCGAGGACGGCATGGCCGAGGACGACTGGGACGGCTGGCGCCAGCTCACCGCGCGGCTGGGCGAGCGCGTGCAGCTCGTGGGCGACGATCTCTACGTGACCAACACGGAGCGGCTGGCGCGCGGCATCCGCGAGCGGTCGAGCAATTCCATCCTGATCAAGCTCAACCAGATCGGCACGCTGACCGAGACGCTGGCCGCGATCGAGCTGGCCAGGCGCGCCGGTTTCACCGCCGTCGTCAGCCACCGCAGCGGCGAGACGGAGGACACGACGATCGCGGACCTGGTCGTGGCGACGAACGCGGGCCAGATCAAGAGCGGCGCCCCCGCCCGCGGCGAGCGGGTCGCCAAGTTCAACCGCCTCTTGCAGATCGAGCGCGAGCTTGGTCCGGCCGCGAGTTTTGCCGGCATGAGCGCCTTCTACAACCTGCGCACGGGAGTCTGAGCGCCGTGGCCGAAGAGCACCCGAGCCAGCGCGTCTCGCCCGTCGTCTTTCCGAAGACGTGGGATCTGCCCGGCCGCCCGGACGAGGCCAACGCCGCCGCGCTCGACGCCTTCCGCCAGACCGAGTTCCAGCTCAAGCCGGACCTGCGTCTGCTGCACGAGGGGATGAACCTGATCCTGCGCGTGGTCGGCGATTCATACCCGGCGAAGTTCCGCACCTACCGCGCCGCCGCCGTGCAGCTCTTCTGGTCGCGCGTCTTTCACTGTCTGAGCGATGCGGCGCTGCTCATCACGCGCGGCTCGTATGTGGGTGTGCCGCCGCTCGTGCGTACGGCCTGCGAATGCCACTCGGCCGCGGTGCAGCTTGGTGGTGAGGAGCTGTTCGAGTTCGAGCTGTTTTTGGCGCGTTCGCTGAAGCCGCACGAACGGCTGCACGCCACCGAAATCGGCCGCGGCAGCTATCACGCCGGCGGCACGCTGGCCTCGGACCAGACGCTTGGCAACGTCTACCGCGCGAGCACCGAGCTGGCGCGGCCGCACTTCGGCGCCACACTGATCGAAGTCGCGCCGGAGTCGAACCAGCAGAAGCTGGTGCTGCTCTTCGGCGACCAGGCGTTCCACTTCGGTTGGGCGCAGCTCGAGCTCGGCTGGCTGATCGCGCTCTGCGCCGTCGTGCTGCGCCACGCGCTTGCGCTGGCAGACACAAGCGTGCTCGGCGCGTCAGACGAAACACGTGCGGCAATCGAGGCGTTTCTCACCCGAGCGGAAAAGGCGCTCGCCGTGCCGGACCGTTGCCGCGTCGAGGAGGTCGAAGAGGATTTTGAGCCGCGCTTCCTGATCGGCAGCTTCCGCCGGCAGTCCGCCGGGGCGCCGCGCAAGCTGCTGCTCTGAGGAGACTTCGCCAAATGATGCCTGACCCATACCGATCGTTACCGTGTGAGCAGAGGCACCTGCACACCGTCGTGGCGGTGCCGGCGCGGATAGTGCCGTGCGGGGACACGGACCGCCGGTAGCCAGTTACCTGCGGCTTGCTCCTGGCTGTCCGGCAGCCGCCAGAAAGCGATCGGGCAACCCGCCACAAAGCGGACCAATGTACATCGAAATAGAAACCGGGTTCTGGTGAGTAAAGAACACGGTCGCTTCTGCAATGGTGTCCGGTACACAGACCACGGCGGCTCAGCGCAGTGACCAGCCCCGTTCGGTCTCGTTGCCGTGGTCGCTGGGCTCTCCGGATGACCGCTCCAGCGGGGCGCTTTCCCCGCTGGAGCATCAACCGCACCTGCTCCGGCGAACGGAGTGCTCCTCACCGCTGCAGGTAGTAAAACGGCCAGTCGCTCTCCCGACCGAGCATGAGCTTGCCGACCGACTCGAAGCGGCTGGACGACACAAAGGCATGCTGGCTGATCGTATGGACATCCCGGAAGTACTGCTGGAAGCGCTGTTCCTCCCGGATGCCCGACGTTCCGACGCAGCTATGGACGAGATCCACCGCCTGTGCCGCCGCCTCAATGGCGTAGGATGCAGCGAGCGCCAGCGGGATACCCTGCTCCAGGCTCAATCTGGGCTGGGTCCGCACGACCTCCTCAGCCTCCCCGAGGGCGCTGTACAGATAACTGCGGGCAGCATCCACGGTGGCCCGTGCCCGCGCCAGCTTGTCCTGGACCACCGGCTTATCAGCGAGACCGACCTGCATGTAGCTCGGTGTCTTGGCCTGCGCCAACTCGATGAGGTCCGCAACGGCCGCGCGTGCGGTGCCCAGGCTCACCGAGGCCACAATGGGGCTGAACCACCACAGCCCCATCCGGGAGAGCGCATCGGTAAACGCCGGGTTCACGGGCGCATACGGGCCGATCGGCCACACCCGATGCTCCGGGACGAAGATATCGCTCACCTGGAAATCGTGACTGCCTGTGCCGCGCATGCCCAGCGTGTGCCAGTGGTCGATGATTTCGGCTTCGGTGGCGGGAAAGTGGACCAGCAGCGTCGCTGGTATGCCGTTGGCGCCGAGCTTCGGCGCGCCATTCTCCATGACCACCGCCTGGGCGCCGAACCAGGTTGCGTAGGTGCAGCCGCTGCCGAACGCCGTGCGCCCTGTCACCCGATAGCCACCCTGAACGGGCTCCGCGCTCAACGGCGGAAACAAGGAACCATTGACGACGGCACGCGGGTTGGCCAATATCTCGTCCGCCGCCTGGGGCGGCAGCAGGATGGTCAGCCAGGCTCCCGCTGCGCTAATCATCCCGACCCAGCTCGCCGCACTGTCGATGGTTGCCAACTCCTCAAAGAGCTTGCTGCCATACACCGGCCCCAGCTCCGCGCCGTTGTATACCGCCGGGAGGAGCGCGCGGACGATGCCCGCATCGATCAGGGCAGCCATGGCCTCCGGCGCCAGGCACCGTGCGGCCTCTGACGCCGCCGCCGAGGCACGTAACACCGGCGCGACTTGCTGGACCAGCTCCTGCACGCGGGCTGCACGAGTTGCAGCTAAACTTTGCGTGATGGACTCCAGCGCTGGACCCGCCGCCTGGACCATAACGTTCCTCCTCGTTCGGCACACTCTTCGTGCCGGCTGAGAGGAGGCTACGAGTCGGGGCCGCAGCGCTCCTATGGGCTATCTGGCCCATTTCTGCAGCAGGTCGTTCTCCACGGCAAACAGCGCTGCGGCGGCTCGAGTTGAGACGCCGGCCTTGGCGTAGACGTGCTCGACGTGGTGCTGAACGGTACGTGCGGAGAGGGTCAGCTCAGCGGCGATCGCCTTGTTGGAGAGCCCGCGCGCGAGCAGGCAGAGCACCACGACCTCGCGCTCGCTGAGCGAGGCCGGCCACTCTCCGCGCACGCGCCCCGCGGCGCGCTGTCCCGCCGCTGCTAGAACCGCCTCCACCGCCTCGCGGTCCAGCCGCACCTCGCGCGCCGCCTGGCTCAGCAGCCGCGCCGCGTCGGTTGCGGCACGTGCCGGCCGGTACGCACGCGGCTCCGTCATCGCCTGGTACGTGTCGGCGGCGGCCAGCAGCCGCGCCGGCCGCGCGGTGCTGGTACCGCCGATGCCGCGGTGGTAGCCGCTTCCGTCTGCGCGCTCGTGGTGTGTACCCGCAACGCGGGCGTAGGGCTCGAGCAATGCCGAACGCGCCAGGATCCGCTCGCTCTGGTAGGCGTGCAATCGCACTCGCTCCCACTCCACCGCGTTGAGCGGCCCGGGTTTGTCCCAGATGCCGTTCGGCACGCTCGTGCGCCCGAGGTCGTGCAGCAGCGCCGCGACGCGCAGCGCTCGACGCTCCTCTGATGGAAGACCGGCGGCTTCCGCAGCGCTCTCGGCGAGCCGTGCCACCCCGGTCGAATGCCCCAGCGTGAAGGGCGACTTGAGATCGACGTAGCGCGCGAACGCGTCCGCGATGCCGTCTATCTCCTCGACCCGGACTCGCTTGACGGGTCCGGGCTCAGCATCCAGGAACGCCTCCCACACCGAGCCATCGCATGCCAGCGTCAGGAACTCGGCAGGCCGCACGAGGAAGGCAGCGGCGATCTGCGGGTCCAGTTCTTCGCTGCTGCGACGGCGTACAGCCTCGACGGCGTGAACAGGGCTCTCGAGGCTGCTTTGCACCACCACGCGCCAGGCGACGAAGGTGACGCATGCGGGCAGGCTGATCGCGTCGCCGCGCAGTTTGTGCGGGGCGCCCTTGCCGTCGAACCGCTCGTAAATCTGTCCTAAAGCCTCCACTACGGCCGGAGACATGCCGAGCCGCGTCGAGAGCGCCATCGCCTGCTCGCAGTGTGCCGCGGCTAGCTTGCGTGGCATCGCCGGATCGCTGAGCAACCGTCCGACCGCACCGGCACGCCGTAGAAACGGGGCGCCGCGCCCCGCACCGAGGACGATGCGGCCGGCAACTTCACGCGGACTCGCGGTGTCCATCGGCGTGAGCAGGCGCAGCAACCCCTGGTCGTCGCCCGCGCCCGCCTGTGCCGTCTCGTGCGCGTACGCCGTGCAGCCGATGAAGCGCAACAGCCCCGTGTAGTAGATATCACTCAGCGCCTGGCCCGGCAGCCGCAGCTCACGCCCGAGCAGCACCGCGAGCAAGCAGGTGCGCAGCGCGGTCTCCATCGCGAGCCCCGCCGCCGCATCGGTGGCCAGCGAAAGGCTTCCGATCAACTCGGCGAGGCGAGGGTCGCCGGCCGAACCCGCCTGGCTCATGCGCGCTCACCGCCTGCGTGTGCTGAGTGTATTCTCTCCGATTTGAACACGCGCGGCAGCAGCGCGATCGTTGCAGCTTGCGGCCCATTCTGATCACACAGCCGCGCGGGCGCAGCAGGGAGCAGCGCTCGCATCCCGGCGTCGTCGAAGAGGGCGGCGGTGCGCGAGATGGCCCGCTCGGCCGGCGGCTGGCCGAAGAGGACGACGGGACGGATGAGTTCGCAGGAGCGCTGTTCCGACCACTGGAATTGTGCTTGCAGTGCGCCCCAATCCTCGATGGACGAGCGCCGTGAACGCCTGCGGCGAGCCATGCAACACCTCCCAGTCAGGTGGAGGTGTCAGCGTAGGAGCGCAGCGTCGGAGGGGCAAGCAGCGGGAGGGGCCTCCTGCTGCCAGCCATTCGATTGGTATATGTCAGGCATCATCTGGCGAGGTTTCGCTCTGAGCGCCGCTTTTAGCAGTTGTCGAAGCTGCCGCTCTTGAACGGGCGAATTGCGCCGGTCTCCAGATCGTACTGGCAGCGTTCGAGGCCGACGAGGTCGGCGCCGTAGACGTGGATCTCCACCGTCGAGCGGTCGCTGCCGTTCAGCATCGCGTGGATCTCGTCGATCTCCGGCGTGAGCAGCGAGACCTCGCCCGGCCGCACCAGCATGGCGCGGTCCTTCACGAGCGTAGCGAAGCCGTCGCGGTCGCGATCATCCACGCGGCGATAACGCGTCTCCTCGATCGCGTTGCCCAGCACGCCGATCATGCCCCAGGTGTGGTGGTCGTGCGGACCGACGCCGTCGCCCGGCCCCCAAACCACGGCGCTGACGAACAGCCCCGGCCCGCGGTACAGTGCGTAGCTGCCGTGGTTGGCGCGGCGTCCCTTGCCCGAGGGGCGGCGAAACTCCTCGGGCAGCGCGTCGGGATCGCGCACGAGCCGCTCGAGATAGGCCGAGCCACGATCGAACAGCACGCGCTGCTCGGGTTTGCCCGTGAGCAATCCGCTCATGTCGCCAACGAAATCGTCGATGCTGTAGCGTGCCTGGATGGTCATCGTCGTTCCTCCAGCTCCGGCCGCGGTCCGCTCGTGCCAGTATAGCCGTCCGCGCGCCGGGCCGCCGCAATCACGCTGCCGGCGCTTGCGCTCGCTGCGGCCACAGGCGATAACGATACATACGACACAGAAGGCCGGGCACGAAGGCGATGCAACCGGCCGTACGGCGACTGCCGGCGGCAGGCAGAGGAGAGGACGGCATCATGGCGACGCGAATCGGCATTAACGGGTTCGGGCGCATCGGCCGGCAGGTGCTGAAGGCGATCGGCGAACGGCATCCCGACGAGCTGGAGGTCGTGGCGCTGAACGACCTCGTCGATACCGCGACGAACGCGCACCTGCTCAAGTACGACTCGAACTACGGCCACTTTCACGGCAGCGTCGAAGCGCGCGACGACGCCCTGATCGTGAACGGCAAGAAGATCGCCGTCACGAAGCACGCGGACCCCGGCCAGATCCCCTGGCGCGATTTCGGCGTCGATCTGGTGGTCGAATCGACGGGCGTGTTTACGGACGCGACGCAGGCCTGTGCGCATATCTCCGGCGGCGGCGCGAAGAAGGTGATCATCTCGGCGCCGGCGAAGAACGAAGACGTGACGCTGGTGCTGGGCGTCAACGACGAGAAGTATGACCCGGCGAAGCACAACGTGATCTCCAACGCCTCCTGCACGACGAACGGCCTGGCGCCCGTGGTTAAAGTGCTGCTCGACAATTTCGGCATTGTCAAAGGCCAGATGACGACGGTGCACTCGTACACGAACTCGCAGAAAATTCTCGACCTGGCCTCGAAGGATCTGCGCGAGGCCCGCGCCGGCGCGATGAACATCGTGCCGACTTCGACCGGCGCGGCGAAGGCGTTGCGCCTGGTGATTCCCGAGGTTTCGGGGAAGATCGACGGGCTCGCCTACCGCGTGCCCACGCCGACCGTCTCGATCGTCGAGATCGTCGCCCTGACGGAGAAGAACACCAGCGTCGAAGAGGTCAACGCCGCCATCTGCCGTGCGGGCGAGGGCCGCATGAAGGGCATCCTCGGCCTGACGATGGAGCCGATCGTCTCGATGGACATGAAAGGCGACGAGCGCTCGTCGATCGTCGATGGCCTCTCCACCAACGTCGTCGCCGACAACCTGGTCAAAGTCGCCTCGTGGTACGACAACGAGTGGGGCTACTCCTGCCGCGTCGCGGATCTGTGCGCGTTCGTGGCCGGCAAGGGCTTCTGAGCGGTCGAGCGGTCGACCATCACCCCCGTCCCCTCTCTCCCGATCTTTCAGATCGCGCGGAGCGCGATGTCGCATGGCATGGAGAGAGGGGCGATCCTGTTTGGAGCGATCCGTGGCGGCGCCGGGTTAACCGTTCAGTGTCCCGAACGCTCACTGCGGGATCGTCTCCTTGTAGCGTGCGGAGCGGATACGCTAGCGGTGGCAGTCGCGCCAACTCCGCGTCTCCCTGAGTCGTGCGCGACCGTGGAGCCGCGCGGGCGGCGCGGCTGACGCCTCCCTGCGCCCGCACCGGTGCCAGAACCCCAGCGGCCGGAGCCGCACAGGCGGGTGCACGGCGTGGCGCTCCGCTGACGTCCCCTGCGCGTCCCGTGGTCGTGGGCAGCGCGGGCAGCGCGGGCGCCCGGCAGCCCCCCGCGACTGGACCAGCGACGGCCGGCACCAGCCTTGGCGCGAGCCCCATGGGCTGCGCTCCCCACACGCTGCCCCGCACCAGCACCATCAAGACCGTTGCTTCGCCCAATCCTGGGCGAAGGACGATCCTGGGGAGGGCGTTCCGTGGCCGGTACGGTTCACCGCAAGACGGTTTCGGCAACGGCACTCCCCGGTGCATGGTGCTGAAGAGGCTCCGACGACAGAAGCAACCGCGTGCTGCTTCCGCGCGTGCCGGCGCCTCCTCAGCAGCCCCTCGCGGGCGACCGAGGCGGCCAGCAACCGGTGTGCCACTGCGTAGCTAACCCGCATTGGGGTAGCCGTTCCAGCCTCGGAACGCTTCACGCGGGATCGCCCCTCGCCATCGAACATCGCGCTCCGCGCGATCTGGACGATTGGGCGAGGGGACGGGGGTGAGGGCGCGGACCGCTCGCCCCTTACGCCCGACCCGCGTCGTAGCGCACGGGCAGCCGCTTGATGCCGCCAACGTGCAGGCTGCCTGGAACCAGCTCGGCGGGGCCGGATAGCTGCATCTTCGGCAGCAGCGGCAGCAGGGCGCGGAACATCGTGCGCAGCTCCCAGCGCGCCAGGTTCGCGCCCAGGCAGAAGTGCTCGCCGTAGCCGCCGAAGGCGTAGTGCGGATTGGGGTTGCGCGTGATATCGAAACGATAGGGATCGGCGAACACCTCTTCGTCGCGGTTGGCCGATGGATACCAGACCGCGACGGTCTCGCCCTGGCGAATACGCTGGCCGCGGATCTCGGTATCCGCCGTGCAGGTGCGGGCGAACTGGATCACGATCGAGGTCCAGCGCAGGATCTCCTCGACGGCGCTCTCCACCAGCTCGGGGTTCTCCACCAGCAGGCGTAGCTGATCCGGGTGCTCCAGCAGCGCCTGCACGCCGCCCGTAAGCGAGTTGCGGGTCGTCTCGTTGCCGGCAGCCAGCAGCAGGTTGATGTAGGCCAGCAGCTCCTTGTGCGTCAGCGCCTGCCCATCAACCTCTGCCCGCACCAGCATGCTGATCAGGTCGTCGCCCGTGGCGCCCTCGTCGCGACGCTTCTCGATCAGCCAGGTGGTGTAGTCCTCCCACTCGCGCTCGACCGTGCGGATCGTGGCCTCGCGGTCCTGACCGGGTAGCTGAAACTCCGGGTCGGCCGCGGCGCCGCGCGTCTCGGTCCAGTAGAAGACACGCTCCCAGTCCGCGCGCGGCACGGCCGCCAGCTCGCAGATCGCGGCGACGGGCAGCTTGCAGGCCAGCGCGTGCACGAAATCGACCGCCTCGCCCGCGGGGAAGCCCTCGGCCAGCACGCGGCCGAAGTCGGCGACGTAGGTGTCGGCGAGCGTGTCGAAGTGCTGCTCCAGCATCGTCATCGCCCTGGGCGTGAACTTCTTGCTGGTCAGCCCGCGGTACTGGCGGTGCTGCGGCGGGTCCATGAAGACCAGGTCCGGCGGGTCGGTGGCAGCGCCACCGTAGCGCTCGGCGCGAATCTCGCGGCTGCGATTGCCGATGTCGATGCTGTCGATGTCGGCCAGCCGCAGCCGCTGGGTATTGGAGAAGAGGTCGGGATTGCGCGAGACCCAGGCGATGTCCTCGTACTTCGTCAGCGCCCAGAACGGCTCGAAGCCGGGGCGCTGATACCAGTAGACGGGCGCCTCGCGCCGCAGCAGATCCCACTCGCGCCACGGATAGCCGCGCGTGACGTAGAGGCTCGTGTCCGTGATGTCGAGGGTATCGAGGGTGATGGGCGCCGCCAGCTGGACCATCGCACGCTCCTTATACCGCCGAACCGCCGCTTGGCCGCGAGGCTGCGATCACGCCGTTGCGCCACGCGCCCTGCGCAGCAGGCACGGCCGCGGCGATGACGCTTAGTATAGGAGAGCGCCGCGGCGCATACCATGATCGAGCCGCTCCCAGTGAGCGTGCGCGGGAGGAAGCGGTGCCAGCGATTGCGCGTCCGGACGGGGCCACCATCCACTACGAAGTGCTCGGGCAGGGCTTTCCGCTGCTGCTGATCGCGCCCGGCGGCGTCAGCAGCGAGATCGCCTTCTGGGAGCGCTCGGCCATCAACCCGCTCAAGGAGTTCGCCCGCGACTTCATGGTGATCGGCATGGACCAGCGCCACGCGGGTGGCAGCCACGCGCCGGCCGTCCCGTTCTCCTACGACCTGACGGCGGGCGATCAGCTCGCGGTGCTGGACGCGGTCGGCGCCAGGCAGGCGCACGTGATGGGCGGCTGCATCGGCTGCGCCCACGCCTGGCGCTTGATCCACGATGCGCCGGAGCGGATCACCGCCGCGGTTTGTCAGGATCCGGTAGGCCTCGACGCGACCAACACGCCGGGCACGTTCTACCGCAGCTTCGACGAGACGGTGCGCCTGGCGCGGGCCGAGGGCATGGCGGCCGTGGTGCGGGCGGCGCTGGAGAGCCCGATCTTTACGTTGAACAACGCCGCCGGCCCCTTCGCCGCGCGCCTGCATGCCGACCCCGCCTTCCGCGACGAGCTGCAGTCCATGACCGTGGAGCGCTACGCGGCGCTGATCGTGCGCTTCCGCGACGGCGTTTGGCCGGCATACCCGCCGTTCTTCACGGTATCGCGGGAATGGATGGCGCAGTGCCCGGCGCCGCAGCTCGTGCTGCCGGGCAGCGACGCCTTCCATCCCACCGGCATCGCCCGCCTGATCTGCCAAACGGCGCCGCACGCCACCTGCCTCGACGTGGACTGCCGCGCCCCGGCCAAGCTGGCCGCGACGATTGAGACGATCCGCCGCTTCCTGCTGGAGCATGTGCCGGGATCGGCGTGATCGCGCCGTTCGGCCCTCACCCCCGTCCCCTCTCCCAATCCTGGGAGAGGGGCGATCGTGGTGAGATAGTTCCATAGTTGGTGCGGCTCCCAGGCTTCGGCAGGGGCGGTTCACGAACCACCCCTGCCGACGATCGGCGCACTCCCGAGCGCCCCTGCAAGCGCCCGCTAACCCGACCCAGCCCTGAAACTACTTCCGCCGGATCGCCCCTCGCCCAGGATTGGGAGAGGGGACGGGGGTGAGGGCCGACCGCCCCGCATCCAGTCGGCCACGCGTTCGCCGATCATGATCGTGGTCAGGTTCGTGTTGGCCCGCGGCAGGTCGGGCATGATCGAGGCGTCTACCACCCGCAGCCCCTCCAGCCCATGCACGCGGCCCTGCTGATCGACCACCGCCAGTGGATCGTCGGCGGCGCCCATCTTGCAGGTGCCGACGGGGTGGACGAGGTGACTGACGTTCTGGCGCAGGTAGTCGCGCACGAGTTCATCGTCCGCGATCGTCGCGGCGTCGGGGCGCAGGATCTGGTCGGTCAGCTCCGCGATCGGAGCGGAGTTCAGCAGCGCCCAGGCGCGGCGCACGCCATCCACCATCCGCGCCATATCCTCGTCGTCGGCGAGCAGGTTGATGTCGATCACGGGCTGAACCTGCGGATCGGCGCTCGCCAGCCGCAGCCGCCCGACCGAGCGCGGCCGCTGCAAGGTCGGGCAGAGCATGAACAGCGACTCGATCCCGGCGATCGCAAAACGTAGCTGGGGCGAGCGCTCGGCGTGGTAGCTCCAGATGTACATCTGCATGTCGTTGGCCTGGTCGCTGCCGGCGGCGGTGTAGCGCAGGCCGATCTGCTGCAACGGGTCGGCGGCGCCGGCAACGCCCTGACGCGGTGTTGCGACGAGCGTGACCGAGGGGTGGTCCTTCAGGTTCTCGCCCACGCCGGGCAGATCGTGAACGAGAGGGATGCCCAGCCCGGCCAGGTGCTGCTTTGGTCCCACACCGGAGCGCAGCAGGATCGGCGCACTGTGCAGCGCGCCCGCCGCGAGCACGATCTCGCGCCCGTAGACCGTCTGCACGCTGCCGCCATGTTCGACCTCGACGCCGACCGCTCGCTGCCCCTCGAAGCGCAGGCGGTTTACGTGGCAGTGGCCGCGAATCGTCAGGTTGAGCCGCGGCCGCGACGGCTGCAGATAGCCGATCGCGGTCGAGACGCGCAGCGTCCCGCTGCGGTTCATCGCCCATGAGCCGACGCCCGTCGCATCCGGCAGGTTGTGGTCGAGCGATTCTGGATAGCCCGCCGCGCGGCAGGCGTCGAAGAACGCCCGCTGCAGCGGCATCAGCTCGTCGTGGCGCCAGCGCACGATCGGGATCGGCCCGCCCTGTCCGTGATAGTCGCCGCCGTGGTCGCGGTCGTCCTCCAGCTTGCGGAAGTAGGGCAGGCAGCGTTCCCACGACCATTCGGTGTTGCCCGCGGCGGCCCAGCCGTCGTAGTCCTCCGGCATGCCGCGAATGGCGACGACGCCGTTGACCGCGGAGGAGCCGCCGACGACTTTGCCGCGCGGGTAGGGCACGGCGCGGCCGGGAACGGCGTTGCCCTCCCAGTGCCAGTCGTGCGCCTGCGTCGAGGCGGTGAGGCCGTCGGTCAGGTCGCTCGGCAGTTGCTCCAGATCGGGGTAGTCCGGCCCTGCTTCCAGCAGCAGCACGGCGCAGTCCGGGTTCTCGGTCAGCCGCGCCGCCAGCACGGCCCCAGCCGAGCCAGCGCCGATGATGATCACGTCGTACTGCATCTGCAGCCTCCCACGGCCCGCGAAAAGCGCAGGCAAGCTCCGCCGGCTGCTGCCGATCGCGGTCTCGCCGACAAAGGCGGCCGCGGCAGTTCCATACGGGTGTTTACGCTGATATCCGGACGGGAGCAAGCGGCAGTCGAAGACAGAGTGGCGGTCCGGGAGGCATGGCGCAAGCGCGCTGTACGAGCTGGTGTTCTGCCGCCGGCCGAGAAACCTTTCGCCGCGGCCTCACCGTGGTGCAGGCAGCAACGCTGGAGGTCGCGCTGGCCGGCTCGCTGCCGAATCCGGTCGCGTACGCCGGCATCACCTGCAACCGCTCGCGGCTTACCTGCATGCCGCGACGCCGGCGCACCGACGGAGGCATTGGCGCGTTCACACGCCGTTTCAATCGCGTTCTCATGCGGGGCGGGTAGCCTTGGCGTGATGGCCGGCTGTTACACGACTTGGCGGCCGGGCGCGATCGGGAGGAAGACGCCATGACTTTGCCGAAGCCCTTTGGCCCAGACGAATCTCGCGGACGCCGCGCCACCAGCCGGCGGGCGCTGCTGCGGGGCGGGCTGGCATTGACGCCGCTGCTGGTACTGGGTCCGCTCGTGCGCAACCTGCGGCGTCCTGCCGCCGCCGCGCCGGCACGCGTGGCCACCGTGAAGCAGACCGCTCCGGCCTGCGTGGTGACGCCGCAGGAGACGGAAGGCCCGTACTTCGTGGACGAGCAGCTCAACCGCTCCGACATCCGTTCGGACCCTGCAACCGGAGCGGTGAAAGATGGCGTACCGCTCTCCTTGCAACTCGTCGTCTCTCAGGCCGATGCGAACGGCTGTACGCCGCTGAGCGGCGCCGTCGTGGATATCTGGCAGTGTGACGCGCTGGGCGTCTACTCGGACGTCAGCGATCCCGGCTTCCAGACTGCCGGCCAGAAGTTCCTGCGCGGCTCGCAGACGACGGACGAAAACGGCGCGGTGCAGTTCGTCACCATCTATCCCGGCTGGTATCGCGGCCGCACCGTGCATACGCACTTCAAGATCCGCACGCATCCCGACGCGGCGACGGGCTATGAGTTCACCTCGCAGCTCTACTACGACGACGCGCTTACCGACACCGTGCAAGCGCAGGCGCCGTACGCCGCGCAGGGTACGCGCGACACGCGCAACAGCAACGACGGCATCTATCAGAGCGGCGGCGGCGACCAACTCCTGCTCGACCTGCAGCCGACGGCGGACGGCACGGGCTACAGCGCGACGTTCCAGGTCGGCGTGGACCTGAGCGCCGCGTCGCAGATCGGCTCTGGCGGGGGATCGCAACGGCCGGGGCTCTGACGTCCGACCGTAGTCGTTGGGCATCTCGGGGTGTATCGTCCGTCTTGCCGCCGGCACGTTGGCGGCGGGGAGGGGTCATGACGGAGCGACTGCGGCGGGTTGCGGTGCTGCCCGGCGATGACGCGGCGCCGGAGGCGGTCTACGCCAGTCTGAATGTGCTCAAACAGCTCGAGCTGCCGATCGAGTGGCTGCTGCTGCCGGACGGCGCCGAGCTTGCCGCCACGAGGTCGCGCGAAGACGCGGAGAAGCTGGTGCGCGAGGCAGCCGACTCCTGCGACAGCCTGCTGTTCGGCGCCACCAGCGGCAAGACGCCCGGCGTTGGCTACCTGCGCTGGGGCAAGCAGACCTACGCCAACGTGCGGCCGGTGCGCTGGCGGCCCGGCTTCCGCTCGCCGCTGCGCAACCCCGAGGGCATCGACTACGTCATCATCCGCGAGAACGTCGAAGACCTGTACATGGGACTTGAGGGCGATCTGTCAGAGCTGTTCGCCTCGGGCCTTAACCTGACGCCGCGCACCGGCCTGCGCAGCCCGATCACCGGCCGCGACGGCTTCTACGCGGTCAAGGTGCTGACGCGCGAGAACACGGAGCGCGTGGCGCGCTTCGCCGGCAGGCTGGCGCGCCGGCGGCGCGAGCAGGGCCACGCGGGCAAAGTCACCTGCTCCTGCAAGTACAACGTGCTGCCGCGCAGCGACGGCTTCTTCCGCAGCACGGTCGAGGCCGTGATCCGCGGCGAGTTCCCGGAGATCGCCTACGAGCAGTTCATCGTCGACGACTTCGCCCGGCGCCTCGTCGCCAGCCCGCACGCGCTCGACGTGGTGCTGATGCCGAACCTCTACGGCGACATCCTTTCAGACGAGGGCGCGGGCACGATCGGCGGCCTCGGCCTCGCGCCCAGCGGCTGCTACGGCGATGGCTGGGCCTACTTCGAGTCGGTGCACGGCAGCGCGCCGGACATCGCCGGGCAGCACGTGATCAACCCGACGGCGACGCTGCTCTCGGCCGTGCTGATGCTCGACTACCTCGGCTTCGGCGCGGCGTCGCAACGGCTCGAACAGGCCGTTGCCGCGACCTACGCCGAGGCCGACCGCCTGACGCCCGACCAGGGCGGCACGGCCTCAACGGAGGAGTTTGCAACCGCGGTGCAGGGCCGCATGTAACCAGACGTCGGCAGGGCCGCCCGGATACACCGGGCGGCCCTGCCGACGTGCCGCTGGCTGATCGCTCGCTACGAAAGGTTGAAGTCGGCGTTGAACACCTGACCGCTGTCCAGAGTGAGGGTGAGCGTGTAGCAGCCCGCCGTGCCCGGCGTCTTCCAGACGTAGGTGTACTGGTTTGAGCCGCTGTCGTACTGGAGGCTGCTGCTCCCCGCCGTGCTCGCCGGCAGCGCCGCACCCGCACTGCCGCCGAAGCTGCCGCAACTCGTGCTCTGGTAGGTGACGCTCTTCACCGCCGAGAGGGCGCTGATGAAGGCGCCGCTGCCGTCCGTGAGCTGGAACTGGAGCGGGTAGGCGCGGCCGGCTTTGCCGCTGTTCACCGCCGGCGGGGTGCTGACCGGCGACAGGAAGCTGCCGAAGCGGTAACCGACTGTGTAGTGGACGCTGACGGCCGGCGCACTGTTGCCCGCGACATCCGTCGCGCCGCTGCAACTCGCGGTGAACGTGCCTACGCCATTGGCCGTGCCACCCGTGACCGAGAGCGTGGCGTTGGTCGCCACACCGGAGAGTGTGTCGCTCGTGTTGCAGCCGGCCGCAGGCACTGCGCCCAGCGCGTAGCTCGCGCCTTGGCTCACGCCCGTCACCGCTGACACAGGCGCGGTGCGGTCGATCTTGATCCCGCTCTGCGTGTCGGAGGCCGTGTTGCCCGCCTTGTCGGCGCAGGTGCCGGTGGCGGAGAGGCTCGCGCCTTCGCCGGTGACCGTCTGGCTGACGCTGGCGGCGACCACGCCCGAACCGCTGTCGGCGCAGCTCCAGGTCAGCGTCACATCGCCCGTGCTCCAGCCGGCGGCGTTCGCCGCGGGGGTGCGGCTCTGGAACGTAATCGTAGGCGGCGTCGTGTCGCCCACGATAACGGTGAAACTGGCAGTCGCGCTGTTCCCCGCCTGGTCTTTGGCCGTGCATGTCACGGTCGTGACGCCGATGGCGAAGGTGCTGCCGGAGGCCGGCGTGCAGGCCACGCTCGGCGCCGGGTCCAGGTTGTCCTTTGCGGACGGCGTCGTGTAGCTGACCACGGCCCCGCTGGGACTCGTGGCTTCGGCCGTCAGGTTCGCTGGCGCGGTTGGGAAGACCGGCGCCGTCTTGTCGATCTTCACAGTGACCACGTTGCTGGGCGCGCTGGTGTTGCCCGCGATGTCAGTCACGGTTTGCGCCGTGGAGCTGACTGCGGCGCCCTCTATGCTCAGCACCTGGTCGGCCGGGCAGGCACCGGCGGCGATGCCGGAGAGCGCGTCCGTGCAGGTGAAGTGCACGGCGACGTTGCCGGTGTACCAGCCGCTGGCGTTCGGCGCGGTCGTCGCGGCCGCGCTGATCGTCGGCGCGGTCTTGTCCACCTTCACGGTGTAGGAGGCCGTGCCGGTGTTGCCGTTCTTGTCCTTGCAGGTCGCGGTCAGTTTCAGCGTGCCCTCGCCGCTGGAGGTGCTGCTGGCGGGGCAGTTGGCCGGGTCGAGGCCGCTGCCGGAGTTGTCGGTCCAGTTCCAGGTCACGACCACATCGCCGTTGTTCCAGCCGGCGGTGTTGGCCGCGGGGCTCTGCGTGGGGCTGGCCGTGGGCTGCGCGGGCGCGGTGTAGCTGATCGTCACGAGCCCGTTGCCGGAGCGCCCACCGTCGTGAAAGACGGCGCCCGCTGGGCCGAAGCTGCTGCCGCCGCCGCCACCGCCGCCGCCGTCGGTGCCGTTGCCGCCGCCGCCGCCGCCGTAGTAGCCGCCGCCGCCGGCGCCGGCGCCCTGGCCGAACCCGTTCCAGCCACCGCTGCCGCCAAGGCCGAGGCTGCCGGCGCCGCCGATGCCGCCGATGCCGTCCGAGGCCCCACCCGCGCCGCCCGCTGTCTGGGTTC
>CALFMN010000065.1 GCA_937879875.1 uncultured Chloroflexota bacterium
ACACCGCCGGGTCATACTCGACCATAACTCTACGCCACTTGCCGGATGCACCACTTAACCGTTTGGTGCTCGGAGGGCTTCAGGCAGGATCGTCTCCCTCCCCTATTATTGGGGCCAGAGCGCAGCGCTACCGTCGGAGACTTCACATACCGACGAGAGGATGAGGGCCGCTATCCACCCGGCCCGCAGATCTGGTTGCGTACCGCTGTGGGCACGACGAGGCCCGGCGGGCAGCGCAACTGCTGCGGCTGTGGCTGCGGCGGCGCCGGTGCGGGCGGAGCGGCCGGTGGTGGCTGCGCAGGCGGTGGTTGGGCGGGCGGAGCCTGTTGCGGCGGCTGAGGCGGCCCGGCTGGCGGCTGGTTCTGCGGTGGCGGCGTCGGCTGATTGTCGTCCGGCGTCGCGGCTTCACCGTTCACCACCGGCGTATGCACCAGCTCGGGGGCGGCTGTTTGCCTCGGCACGGCCGTTGGCGTCAGACCCTCCGGACCAACGGTAGCTACCGAGGACGAAGCCGGGCCGGGCGTGCCCGTGAGCCGGCAGTCTTTCGCACCGTTTGTGAGCGGCGGGCCGGCAACCGGCTGGCCCACGACGTAGATATCCGGCTGCAGGCCGCAGCCGACGAGCCGCGAGCCCGGCGGCACGGGCATGCCCTTGGCGATGCCGGCCGGTACGACGAAATCCTTCGACGGCACGTTGTACTTGTCCACCGCATACTGCATCACGTCTTTCCAGACGTTCAGCGAGCTGGTGGCGCTGAGCAGGTTGGGATTCAGGAACGTACCATCCGAGTTGCCCACCCAGACGCCGACCGTCAGGTCCGGCACGAAGCCGAAGTTCCATGTCGCCCGCACCTGGCTGAGCTGCACGCCCTGCTGCGTGCCGGTCTTGGCGGCGATCGGCCGGCGGTCGCGCAGGTTGAAGAGGCCGGGGCTGTAGGTCAGGTGCTTGGCGCTGTCGTCCGAGATGATATTCGTGATTTCGTACGCGTAGGGCGCGGGCACGACCTGATCTTTGTCCGGGCCGTTGAACTGGTAGACCAGGTTGCCGTTGCGGTCGGTGATGCGCAACACGGCGACCGGATCTTCTTTACGGTAGCCCGGCTGCGGGTCGTCGAGTTTGAGGCCGCGCATCTCGCCGTTGTTGGCGAACACGGAATACATGTAGGTCATGTCGTAGAGCGTGACCGACGAGCCGCCGGTGGCGATCGAGACGCCGAACTTCGATGGATCGGGCATCGTGTTGATGCCCATCTTGTGCGCCGTTTCCAGCACCCAGGGCACGGTGGAGAAGTCGGCCGCCTGCACCGCGGGCGAGTTCATCGAGCTGCCCAGCGCCACGCGTACGGGCAGCGGCCCGACGAACGAGCGCGTGGGGCCGGAGGGGCAGAACGGCTTGTCCGTGCCGTTGGGGAAGCACTTGGGCTGATCGACGACGATCGTACCGGCGCTCCAGCCCTTGAGGAAGGTCGAGAGATAGATGATCGGCTTGAGCGCCGAGCCAGGCTGATACTCGGCCAGTGTGTTGTTATTTTTGCCGCCGATGCTCTCGTCGTAGTAGTTGCGGCTGCCGACCATCGCCAGGATCTGGCCGGTGTTGTTGTCGATCACCATTACCGCGCCGTTGTGGCACTGGCAGTTCAACTTCTCCATGGCGGCGACGTCTTTGTCGACGATCGCCGTGGCCTGGTCGGTGAGCTGCGAGTCGAGCGTGGTGACGATGCGCAGCCCCATATGGTAGAGCGCATCGTCGCCGCTCTTGCAGCCTTTGATCAGCTCTTTGCAATGCTGCTTGATGTAGTCGGTCATGAACGTCACCCAGTGCGGCTCGTTGATGACCGTCGTCTGCTCTTTGAGGTCGAGGGGCTCGGCGTAGGCGGCGTCGGCTTCTTCGCGCGTCGCCTGGCCGTGCTCGACCATCAGATCGAGCACCTGCTTCTGCCGTGCCTTCGCCGTATCGTAGTGCGCGATCGGATCGTAGTCGCCGGGTGAGGCAGGAATGCCGGCAAGCAGCGACGCTTCAGCCAGATCCAGGTCGGAAGCTTTCTTGTTGAAGTAGATCTTCGCCGCGGCGCCGATACCGTTGGCGCGGTTGGCGTAGAAGATCGTGTTCAGATACCACTCGAGAATCTGGTCTTTGTTGTAGCGCTTGGTCAGCTCGACGGCGATCGCCGCCTCTTTCACCTTGCGGTCGATGCTGCGTGTGGACGCCTCGTCCTGCGTCTCAAACAGCAGCTTGACGAGCTGCTGCGTGATACCGGAGCCGCCGGTGCTCAGCGTGCTGGCGCTGTGGCAAAGATGCACGTACTCGCAGGCGGCGCGCACCAGACCCTTTTCGTTCACACCGCGGTTCGTGTAAAAGTCGGGGTCTTCCGTCGCAACCGTCGCCTTAATCAGATACGGCGAGATCGCATCGAGCGGCACCGGCTCCCGCAGGCCGGTGTCCTTATCCTCGAACTCGTAGAGCTGGTTGCCGTCGCGATCGTAGAGGATCGCCGGCCCCTGATCCTTGCTGACTTTGTCGGCCGGATTCGTGAGATCTTTGACGTAGGAGTCATACTTGTCGACGGAATAGACCGTTGCGCCGGCCGCCGCGCCCATGGCGCCGAGCAAAAAGACGCCCAGCACCGCGAATGGCCAGAGCGGCATGCGGCGCTTGCGCTTCGTCGCCAGATCGCGGCGGCGCTTATTGCGCCGAATCGTGTCAATCGCGCTCACGAGCGTTGCCCCCACGCCCGGCCGCGCCTGCCGTCCGCTCCAGAATCAGGAAGTGCGAGAGGCCGAAGATGCGCAGCCAGGATCCCTCCGCCGCATACGTGGCGCGCCGCAGCACGCGCGCCAGAGCGCGGCTCCTCCCCGCCAGGTTGTCGAAGCCAGGATACACGTAGCTATGTACGACGGTGCGATAGGGTAATCCCCTGGTTATGCGGCGGAAGTCGCGCGTCAGATAGGCGCGTGCGTGCGGCACCAGCCGATCGCGCAGCGGCGCCGGCAGGTAGTTTACCAGCGGAATGTTGCCGAACCGGTAGCGTGGCCCGAGATAGACGCCGTGCGTCTCGAACGGATAGAAGCGGTTGGGCGCGTAGAAGATCGCGTGGCCACCGGGGCGCAGCACGCGCGCCAGCTCGGCCATCGTGGCGCGGTCGTCGCGCACATGCTCGATCACCTCGTTGAGCAGCACCACGTCGAAGAAGCCGTCGCGGAAGGGCAAAGCGTCGCTCGATGCGAGCAGCAGCTTCGGCAGCTCCGCCGCGCCTTTGCGCACGCGCTCGAAGGCGATGTCGATGCCGTAGACCTCGCTCGAGAAGGCGCGAAAGCGGCGCACGTACGTGCCCACGCCGCAGCCGACGTCGAGAATGCGCCGGCCCTCCAGCGGCACGAAGCGACGGATCAAATCCAGCCGCCGGTCCTGGCCGAAGCGCCAGACGAAGCTGGGATTGCCCAGCGCGGCACGCTCATCGGCGTGCGGCCGGCCGTCGGGAGCCGAAGCGATGCGTGTCTGAGTCGTCATGTGTGTTAGATCGTAACAGCCAAGTATGGCGCGGTACAACGCCGCCGCCGATCTATGATGCTATACTTGGCGCGTTACGGTCGCCCCGGCGCTTGTGACGGAGATTAACGTGCGGTTGTGAGCGCGGCGTCGCCTGCGTTCACGGCCGGCCGCGATGAGGCGTGGGTCCGTGGCCCTCTCCCGCGACGAGGTCAAACACATCGCCCAGCTCGCGCGCGTCGGCGTGACCGAAGAGGACGTGACGCGCTTTCAGGCACAACTCTCGATTATCCTCGACCACTTCAAGGCGCTGGGCGAAATCGACACGGGCGGCGTGCCGCCGACGGCGCACACGCTGCCACTCGCCAACGTCGAGCGCGATGACAACGCGCGCCCCTCGTTTCCCACCGAATCGGTGCTGGCGAACGCGCCGCGGCAACAAGAGCACTTCCTGCGCGTGCGCAAAGTGCTGGAATAGCCGCCGCGCCCGCTAGCTGAAAATCCGTGGCCCCCATCCCCCGGCCCC
>CALFMN010000066.1 GCA_937879875.1 uncultured Chloroflexota bacterium
GATTTCTGCCTGTCTCGTGGGCTCGGAGATGTGTATAAGAGACAGGGGCGGGGGGATGGGGGCCCGCGCCTGCTACTTCACCTTGCAACTGCCGATCTGCGGCACCTCGGCCGCGGGCACGGTCTGAAGGATGTCTTCCTTCTGGCCGTGCTCCTGGATGATGTAGACGTTCATGCGGCCCTGGTGGTCGTTCTTGTTCATGATCATCGGCCCGGTAGGCGAGTCCGGCCCCTGCGGCATGTTCAGGTTCTCGAAGGCGGCGATCCACTTCTGGGTGTCAGCCTTGCCGTTGACCTTGCCAGCATCGCCGGCGGCGCGGATCGACATCACCGCCATGTACGCCGTGTATCCGTGCACGCCGATTGTGACGCGCTCCGGCGGGGCGAACTTCTTCCAGTCGGCGTCGAACTGCGCGTCGTAGGTGTTGCCGGGAATGCCGTCGGTCGGATGGATCGTCACGCCGATGCTGCCGTCCACGGCGTCGGGCGCGGTGCCGCCGAAGAAGTCCTTGCTCGCCTGCGTCGTGATCGCGACCTTCTTATTGATGCCGAACTGCTGGATCGCGCCCATGATGCGCACCAGGTCGGCGCCGCCGAAGGCCACCACCAGGCCGTTGATCGAGCCGTCGGTCGGGATCTTGCTGACGTAGGGCGAGACGTTCGATTCGTTCAGCGGCACGGGAATCTCCACCGTGACCGAGCCGCCGAGCTTGCCGAGCGAGTCTTTGTACGCCTTGAGCTGCGACTGGCCGAAGGCGTAGTCGGCGTACATCACGCCCCACTTCGTGCCGGCGCTCTTGACCAGGTAGCTCGACTCCGGGTCCGTGGTCTGGTTGGCGGTCGGCGCCACGCGGAAGGAGAACTTGTTGCAGGCGGTACTGGTGAACACGTCGCTGGCACAGCCGGTGGCCGAGACGTAGACGACGCCGAGCTGCGGCGCCTGCTGCTCCACGGCCAGACATTCGTTGCTGCCGACTCCGCCCATCAGCACATCGACATTGTCCTGCTGGACCAGCTCGCGCGCCAGGCGCACCGCTTCGGCAGGGTCGGTCTTCGGGTCGGCGTAGACGGCCTCGACCTTGTGGCCGTTGATGCCGCCCGTGGCGTTGATGTGCTGGATCGCGAAGTCGACGCCGAGCTTCATGTAGTTGCCCTCGTTGGCGAAGGCGCCGGTCAGGTCGGCCAGCACGCCGATCTTGATCGGGCTGCCCGTCGCCTGTACCTGCGCTTGTGGCGTCTGCGTCGGACCGGAAGGCGCAGCGGCACCCGGCGAGCCGGAGGGAGCCGCCGTCCCAGCGGCGGCCGTACCCGCCGCCTTTGAAGGCGAGGCGGCAGCGGTGCCAGCGGCAGACGATGCCGAGGCCGGCGCGGCGGCGCTTGCCGCTTTGGTGGCCGTCGCGGCCTTGTTGTTATTCGAATTGTTGTTGCTCGAGCTGCAGGCGATCAGCAGCAGCGCGGGCAGCCCCACAAGCAGCAGGCGCGCCGGCGCACGCCGAAATCTCCGGATGGCCAGATCCATGCCCTGCCTCCCTGTTTTGCAGCGCCGTCGCGTCCACAGGCGGCGGCGTGACTCCCGGATACTGCCAGCCTCGCTCGACCCGCGCAAGCGTGCGCCTACAGGTCGCGCGCATCCTCGCTCGCCCGCAGCCCGGCGGCCGCCTCGGGCTCGGTCTCGTCGCCGCCGGTGCGCGTGAACAGGCCGAGCACGTACGAGCGCAGCCCGCCGCCGATGCCGCGCAGCCCCCGCGTTCGCGCCCGCCGGTAGAGCCCGACAACGCCGTCATCGGGCATCAGAAAGACGATGGCGATCAGCGCCACGCCAATGAAGAGCTGCGAGTCGGTGCTGTGCCGGCTGATCGTCTCGGAGATGTTGCGAAAGCCGGCGGCGCCGATCAGCGGGCCGAGAATGCTGTCCACGCCGCCGACGAGCGCGTAGAGCAGACCGTTGAGCGAGTAGTTCAGGCCGACCAGATCCTGCGAGACGAACTGGTTGTCGAGCGCCAGCAGCCAGCCGCCGGCCGCGGCGACGAAGCCGGAGAGCAGGGTCAGCGCCATGCGGTACTGGCTGACCTCATACCCCATCGCGGCGGCGCGCAGCGGGTTCTGGCCGATGGCGCGGATCGCGCGGCCGAACTGCGAGCTGAGCGCGTACCAGCAGACGGCGCAGACGAACAGCGTCACACCCAGCACCAGATAGTAGAAGCCATTGCCCTGAATCGGGTTCTGGCCAAACGAGAGGTGCAGGCCGCCCTTGAGCACGAGGCCGTTGTCGCCGCCGGTCAGCCTGGTGAGGAAGTTGGGCACCTCGAAGAAGGCCAGCGTCGTTAAAAAGGTCAGCATCATGTACTGAATGCCGGAAGCCACGATCGCGAAAATGCCGAACAGCACCGAGACCGCCAGCCCGGCGGCGATACCGAACAGCGGCAGCAGCACGGGGTTGGTGACGCCGTGCTGCGTGGCGATCGCAACCGCATAGGCGCTCACGCCGAACGTTGCGCCCACGCCGATGTTGAACAGCCGCGCGTAGCCGGTGATCAGCGCCACGGAGAGTCCGAGCAGGCCGAAGATCAGATACAGCGCCAGCTTCTGCGACAGATAGCCGCCCTTCAGCGGCGGCACGGCGACGAGCGCAAGCACGAGCAGCGCCAGCAGGCCGCCTTGCAGCCAGATCGGCGTCGAGCGCAGCCTGCCGCCGGCCTTGATCATCGCGCCTGCTCCGACATTGACACTACCGCCTTCACCACCGCTACAGCCGCGCCAGGGCGCTCTGCCGGCGCGAGCGCACCATCAGCAACACGATCACGACGGCGATCGCGAGCAGCTTCACCGCGACCGGCGAAAGCGAGACCGAACCGTACGTGATCGAGCCCAGCGACTCGATCTCGCCCAGCAGCACGGCGATCAGCGCCGCGCCCATGAAGTTGCCCATGCCGCCCGCGACGACGACGATGAAGGCGTTGAGAATCACGTCGCCGCCGACCGTGGGATAGACGCCGCTGATCGGCGCGAGCAGGCTGCCGCCGATGCCGGCCAGCGCCGAGCTGGCCGCGAACGCGAGCCAGTAGACGCGCGGCACCGGCACGCCCAGCACCGCGGCCATCGAGCGGTTCTGCGCCACGGCCCGCAGCCAGATGCCCCACTTCGCGTACTTCAGGTAGTAGAACGCCCCGACCAGGATCGCCGCCGACACCACGATGATGATCAGGCTGTAGACCGGATATTGCACCGAGCCGATGTTGATGTGCGCCGAAAGTGGCTCTTCGACCGGCTTGGTATCGCCGCCGAACGTGCGCGTCGCCCACTGCTGCAAGATCAGGCTGAGGCCGAGCGTGGCCAGCACCGTCGAGGTCAGCGCGCGGTCCAGCAGCGGCCGCACCAGCAGCAGCAGCATGATCAGCCCGCCGACGCCGACCACCAGCCCCGCAAGTACCACGCTGATCACGAAGCTGTGCGTCTTCGGCAACGTCCACCAGAGCACGTAGCCGCCGAGCATGTAGAAGTCGCCGTGGGCGAAGTTGATGATGTCGAGCACGCCGAACATCAGCGCAAGGCCCGAAGCGACCAGTGCCAGCGAGAGGCCGACGACGAGTCCGTTCAGCGCTTGCAAGATGAACTCGTTCACGCCGTCGTCGCCTCCGCGGCCGGCGCCGGCATTGCCGCCGCCGCGCCCAGATAGGCGGCGGCGAGCGCGTCGGGGCTGGCGAACTCCTCCGGTCGGTAGACGCCGGTGATCAGGCCGCGGTCCATGACGTACAGCCGCGTGCAGACGCGGCGCAACAACTCATACGAAGCGTCCACCAGCAGGATGGCGTTGCCGCCCTCGGCCGCGCGGGCGAGCGCCTCGCCCACGTGCGCGACGAACATCGGCATCAGCCCTTCGCTCGGCTCGTCCACCAGCAGCAGCCGCGGCCGCAGCGCCAGCCCGCGCGCCAGCGACAGGATCTTCTGCTGCCCGCCGCTGAGCGTGCCGGCCATTTGCTCGCGCCGCTCTTGCAGAATCGGAAAGAGGGTGTAGGCCGCCTCGAGACAGCGCTGCTGATCACCGCCGCTTTGCAAGAAGGCGCCGATGCGGATGTTCTCCTCCACACTCATGTCGGGGAAAACGGCGCGTTCCTCGGGCACGTAGCCCATGCCGAGCGCGGCGCGGCGGTGCGTGGCCAGCCTGGAGATCTCCCGGCCGTCAAAGCGGATCTGGCCCCGCATGTGGCGCAGCAGGCCGATGATCGCCTTCAGCGTCGTCGTCTTGCCGACGCCGTTGCGTCCGATCAGCCCCACGGCCTCACCCGCGCCGACCTCAAGCGACACGCCCTGCACGATGTGGCTCTTGCCGTAGTAGACGTGCAGGTCGCGCAGCTCAAACATCGTGCAGCCCCCGCAGGAAGACGCGCTGCACCTCGGGCGCCTCGAACACCTGCTCCGGCGTGCCCTCGATCAGCTTGCGGCCCTCACTGAAGGCCGTAACCGTATCCGCCACGGTCCGCACCAGATGCACGTCGTGCTCCACCATCAGCACGGCGGTTGTCGTGGCCACCTGGCGCAGCAGCTCGGCCAGGTTCTGGCGCTCGTGCGGGCTCATGCCGGAGGAGGGCTCGTCCAGCAAAAGCACGCGCGGTCTAGCTCCCAGGGCGATCGCGACTTCGAGCTGGCGCTGCTGGCCGTGCGCGAGCTGGCCCGCCAGGGCCTCAGCGCGGCCGTCCAGTCCGACGCGGCCGAGGATCTCGTGCGCCAGTGCTATATCGTCGGCGCGGCTGCTTGGCCGCAGCAGCCGCAGCATGCCGCGCCGCGCCTGCACCGCCATCACCACGTTTTCGAGGCAGGTGAAGGTTGCCAGCACGCTGGTGAGCTGGAAGGAGCGGCCGATGCCGGCGCGGGCGCGATGCGCGGGCTTGCTGGCGCCGAGCGGGCGGCCTTCGAACAATACCTCGCCTTCGGTCGGCAGGATTTGGCCGCCGAGCAGGTTCAGCACCGTGGTCTTGCCGGCGCCATTCGGGCCGACGAGCGCGTGAATGCGCCGGTCGAACACGTCGAGATCGACGCTGTCCACGGCCTTGAAGCGGCCGTAGAGCTTCGAGACGCCGCGCGCCGACAGCACGGCCTCGCCCGCCGGGCCGGATCGTCCGGCCGCCCCCGCCTCGTGTCCCTGCTGCGTGACGGACGCCAGCACCATGCCTCCTGCGTTTTCGGCCACCGAACCGCAACGCGGCGCCGTTCGCGGGCTGTGGCGGCAAGCATACGCTTGCGCGGCGGTAGTGCCAACGGCCGCGCGCCTACCCCTGCCTCGCCCTTGGGCTCGGCTGTCCCCTCCCCGCAGGGGAGGGGTTTTGCGAGAGCTATCGATCGTCCTCGGATCAACCCTTCCCCTGTGGGGAAGGGACAGGTTTCGCTTGCGAAACCAGGGATAGGCCCGCCGGGGTTAGGCGCGACTCAGGACCAGGTGCCGAAGCACCAGCCGCCGCCCGTGCCCGCGGGTGTGCGGTAGCCGGGCAGGTAGTCGATCAACTTGAAGTCGAGATGCTCCATCGCGCCGGCCGCGGTGATCCAGTTGCGCGTCTCCGACGTGGCCGAGTCGAGCCGGTTGCGCGGCAGCGAGGAGAGCAGCTCGCCGTCTTTCTCCTGCATGCCGCGGATCACCATGCGGTCCAGCTCCTCGTCCACGACGAAGTGGCTGAGACCGCCCGAAGCGACGACTGCCACGCGCTTGTCCGCGTCCCACGCCTCGATCGCGGCGCGCAGCGCCTTGCCCAGCGCATAGCAGCGGTGCGGCGTCGGCTGGTTCGGCGGATAGCAGGTGTTTTGCAGCAACGGCACGATCGGCCGTACGTTGCCGTTCATGATGCGCCGCACCACGAAGCTGTAGCCGTGCGGCATGCCCTGCGGCTTTGTCTGCGTCTCGCGCACGCGGTCGACGTAGCCCGCCGGGCCGATGCGGCCGCCGTACTCGTCGCGCAGGTAGCGCATGTGCGCGATGTCGAAGTCGACGTCGATCAAATACTCGATCAGGTGCTTGCCGAGCGCCGAATCGACGGGGACATCGACCTCTTTGTCGCCGTAGCCCCAGGACGCCGCCTTCATCACATCCGGCGCCGAGTCGGAGAAGCGGCGCGGCAGGATGCGCAGCGACTCGCCCCAGTAGACGGCGAACGAGGGCATATTGTCGTCGAACAGGATCTCGTCCTGGTCATCGCTGATAATCACGACGGCATCGGGCGCGGCCCGCGCCAGCGTCTGCTCCAGCGTGCCGATCGCCTTCTGCGCCCGCGCATATTGGTCATTGAACTGTTCCGGCGTAGCCTTCGTGGCGATCGCCGGGTCGGCCCGCGCCAGCAATTCGTCGTACGTCAGGCGCACTCCTTCGGGCGTCAGCAACTCGGGATTGTTGCGGTCGCGCTTCGCGTACTCCGGCCACATCTCCGCCGGCAAACTGAGCAGTGGCGTATGCGACGTGCCGATGCCAAGAACGATCTCCGCCATCGCGTGCCCCCTATTCCAAGTCCTTTTGCCGCGCGGTCAACAAACGGGCGGCAAGCTCATATGCAAAACAAGTGCCACAGCTTCCCCCTCCCCATCTGAGATCGCGCTCTGCGCGATGTGAAAGACATGGAGAGGGGGCCAGGGGGTGAGGCCAGCGGTTACACGCGCGCCGGCACCTTGAAGCGCGTGAAAACCTTGCGCGCGTTCTCCTCGAAGATCATGCGCTTATCCTGCTCGGAGAGAAAAGCGATGCCCTCGATCACGGGCTTCAAATCGTCGAGCCACTTGCCCGTCTTCGGATCTTTGGCCGAGCCGCTGCCGGGCTTCTCCGTACCGAACATGCACCGGTCCGGCCCGCAGATCTTGAACAGCAGCTCCAGCGACTCCTGGTTGTAGAGGATTGTGTCGAAGTAGAGCTTGCGCAGGTCGTCGTCGAAGCTGTCGGTCCCGTCACCCTGGCGCCAGTGGTGCGCCCGCCAGCGGCCGATCTGATACGGCACCGAGCCGCCGCCGTGCGAGACGATCAGCTTCAGCTTCGGGAAGGTTTGCAGCACGCCGCGGTCGATCAGCGACATGACGGCGATGCCCTCTTCGGTGATGAAGTGGTTGCTGTACGACTCGCGGCCGTTCTTGCAGGCCGAAGAGTGGATCAGCGCCGGCACATCCAGCTCGACCAGCTTCTCGTAGAGCGGGAACCAGTACTCATCACCCAGCGGCGGGGTCTGGCCGTCGCCCTCGCCCGGATCGGGGTTGAGCAGGCAGCCGACGAAGCCGAGCTGGTTGATGCAACGCTCTAGCTCCTCCAGACAGTCGCTGACCGGCGCCCCGGCCACCTGCGGCAGGCCGCACATACCGCCAAGGCGATCCGGATGCGCTTTGACCTCGCGTCCGATCGTGTTGTTGATCGCCTCCAGCCACCAATGCACGAGCTTGCCCGGCTTCATGCTGTGCTGCATCTGGAACGGGCGCGGTGAAATGAACTGCACGTCGGTGCCGACCGAGTCCATCGTGGCGATGTTGGACTGTGCCGATTTTTCCAGTGCCTCGTCGCTGATGCCGGGGTTGCCTTTGCCATGATGACCGCCGCTGGAGTTCAGCATCAGGCCGAAGGCGTACAGCTCCGGCGGCGCGACGACATGGGCGTGAACGTCGATGATCATGGCCTCTTCCTCCGGATGAAAGGCCGTGCTAGCCGAGCACGGCCGTCACCTCACACTGCATCAGCATGCCGCCCGTGAGTTCGTACAGCAGCGTGTGCCGCGCCGGGCGGTCGTGCTCGTCCGGGAACATCTTCAGCCACTCGGCGTTGAGCGCCTGGCGGTACTGGTTGTCTTTGATGTAGACGGTCATGTGCGCCACGTCGTCGGGCGTGGCGCCGCCGGCCGTCAGCAGCGTGCGCAGGTTCTGGAACATCAGCTCTGCCTGCCGCTCCGGCTCGGGCGGCACGGTGCTGGTGGCCGGGTCCATGCCGGCGATGCCCGAGGAGAAGATCATGTTGCCGACGCGCACGCCCATCGGGATCGGCGCTGCGCCGTGTGTTACCCCCGGAACTTCGAGCACCTGACGTTTGCCCATCGATCCCTCCGCGCGTCGTTCTCGGCGGGCGCCGCCGCATTCCCGGTTCCGCATCGCATTCTACGGCGTTACGTCTCCTTGCGGCGGTTGCGAAAGCATAACGCGAACGCCGCGGCCGCCGAATATCGCCCGCAGACGAGGCACACGTCATGGCGCACGGCGCGCGCAGCGTAGCGCCGCGATCCTTGCGCATCAATGTACAATCCGTTCGTGAGAACTCACGGATCGTTACTGATCGACCTCTCCGTGCGCCAGCTCCGCGCCTTCGTCACGGTGGCGGACAGTAACTCATACGCCGAGGCGGCCGAACGGTTGCACTACACCGAACCGACGGTGCATGCGCAGATCAAGCGGCTGGAGGCCATGTTCGGGCGGCACCTGTTCGAGCGCTCCGGCCGGCGCGTGCATCTCACCGTGGAGAACCGGGCGCTGCCGCGCCGAGCGACAATTCTCGAACGGCGCGCCGGCCTGTTGCGCGAGGTCGAGGGCTTTGCCGGCGCGATCACCGGCCACGTATGGATCAGCGAGTCGGGCGCGGGCGAACCACGCCCGGAGCGGCAGCGATTCGTGCGGTTTCTGCACGACGCGGTCGACGGACTCAGCACGAGCCTCTCCGGCGCTGCCGCGGACGAGCCAATCGCCGCGGGCACATCCCCTTCTGACCCCCGTCGGGCTATGCTGAAGGCGTAGCGCGACAACGCCCGGCCTGTTGCCGCCGGCAGACATGCACCGGGCAGGAGTGCGGAGCGAGGCGTGGGCAATACCTTCGGTCAGCTTTTCCGCGTCACGACGTGGGGCGAGTCGCACGGCGTGGCGATCGGCGCGATCATCGACGGCTGCCCGTCGCTGCTGCCGCTCTCTGAGGCCGACATCCAGCCCGAGCTGGATCGCCGCGCCCCCGGCCAGAGCGCGCTTGTCACCCAGCGCAAAGAGTCGGATACCGTCCAGATCATGAGCGGCATCTTCGAAGGACGCACGCTGGGCACGCCGATCAGCCTGCTGATCCGCAACGAAGACATGCGCCCCGGCGACTACCGCGAGGTGCAGGAGAAGTACCGCCCCAGCCACGCCGACTACACCTACGACGCCAAGTACGGCATCCGCGACTGGCGGGGCGGCGGCCGCACCAGCGCCCGCGAGACGGCCGGGCGGGTGGCCGCGGGCGCCGTGGCCCGCAAGCTGCTTTGCGAACAGGCGGGCGTGGAGATCGTCGCCTGGGTTTCGAAAGTCGCTCAGATCAGCGTCGAGTGCGACGTCGAAGCGGTGACGCGCGACGCGGTGGAGCGCACGCCGATCCGCTGCCCCGACCCGGCCACGGCCGCACACATGATCGCGGCGGTCGAGGCGGCGCGCAAGGACGGCAACTCGCTCGGCGGCGTCGTCTCCTGCGCCGTACGCGGCGTGCCGCCGGGCTGGGGCGAGCCCGTCTTCGACCGGTTGGAGGCGGACCTGGCGAAGGGGATGTTGAGCCTGCCGGCCAGCAAAGGCTTCGAGATCGGCTCCGGCTTCGGCGGCACCGACCTCACCGGCAGCGAGCACAACGACCCGTTCTATATGGAGGGCGAGCGTGTGCGCACCCGCACGAACCGCAGCGGCGGCGTGCAGGGCGGCATCAGCAACGGCGAGACGGTCCACTTCCGCGTCGCCTTCAAGCCGACGGCCACGATCATGCGCGAGCAGGCAACTGTGAGCCGCGAGCACGAAGGCACGACGATCCAGGGTCGCGGCCGCCACGACCCCTGCGTGCTGCCCCGCGCCGTGCCGATGGTCGAGGCGATGGCCGCGCTGGTGCTGGCCGACCACATGCTGCGCCAGCGGGCCCTCATCCTCACCCCCTTCCCCTCTCCTTCTCCCAATGTGTAATCGCGCGGAGCGCGATGTCGAATAGCGAGAAGGAGAGGGGCGATCCTGGGAAGGAAACGCGGTGCGGCGGCGGGTTAGCAACGGATTGCAGGGGCGCACGGCGTGCGCCCTTCGCGCCATCAAGCGCGACCCACCGCGCGCCGGGAAACCCGATACCCCGCGAATCGCTCCACACCAAATCGCCCCTGCTCTCCCATACGCTCGTCGCAGGCGACAGGTCTCCTAACGCCCGCGTATGGGAGAGCGAGGTGGGGAAATGCGGACCGCGCCGAGGGCTACGCCGACGCCGCCCGTGCCACGCCGCGTTCGCAGAACTCGACGGGCGAATCGGCAGCGCCGCGGGCGCGGGCGATCTCATACTCGACGGCGCACTCGTTGCAGAAGGTCAAACGCTCATAGCGGACACTGCCGATGGCCCGGCGCGGCGCCTGGCAGCGATGGCAGGTCAGCGAACTGCGCGGGTCCACGCCGCGCGCTGCATCCTCGTCGACGAACAGGCGCATCACGACGCGGATCGCCTCGATCTGGCCTGGCGTCAACGCTCTGCCGACCTGGACGGCACGTTGCGCGGGCGGGGGCGCGGCCAGGCGGCGCGTGGCTTCGCGCGCCGGCGCCGCGGAGCCCTCCACCTCGGGCTCGAGTTCGTCCTGCTCGGGGACGCCCCACCAGCCTTTCTGGCGGGGGCGCTCGACGGTGCAAGAGGCCTTGAACGCACGACGAGACATTGAAGACAGCCTCCTCTCCCCGCGGCGCGCGTCTGCGGCCGCGCAACGAGCGCCAGGACAGGAGAGGACGGCTTGACCGCGATCAGCACCGACGGCAACAAAAAAACCGAGGGCAGCAGCCCCCGGCCCATGCCGGCGGAACTTCCTCCCTTGAACGCCTACGAGGTTAGCTGTCGGGTTCGGCCTCAAGAGATTGGCCTATCCGCCCGAAGGCGGAATTCACCCCAGAAAGTGGGTCCCCCGTTGCCGCAACGCGGCATTCGGCGCTGGCGCTCTTCAGTTGTACCCCCATGCTATGAACGGCGTTCGCGCCCTGTCAAGGGCAGGAATCTGGCAATAGACGGAAAAGCTGCTCACGCCGCCGGGCCAGAGCCGCGCAGCTTGCCGCGCTCGGCGTGGTACTCCACGAAGCGCAGCAGCGCCGCGAAGGGCAACGCGCAGAGCAGAGCGATCAGCCCGGCGACCCAGTAGGTGCCGCTGAGGATGAGCAAGATGCCGATGGCGATGGCGAAGGAGAGGCCGACGATCGCGCTGATCCGGCCGATCACGACGCCGATGGGAATGTTGCTATCCGTGACGCAGGCTCCCGTGTAGTGCGACGGTTATCCGATGGGCGACCAGGCCGCAACGGAGCCGGCGTGCGGCGTCTCCCCGATCGCGCCCGTATTGGTCGCCGCTGGTCGGGGTGGCCCGACTTGAACGGGCGGCCTCCTGCTCCCAAAGCAGGCGCTCTGCCAAACTGAGCTACACCCCGTGGCCCGTGCGCTCAGGCTATCCCCTGCTCCTGCCGGGGTCAAGGTTGGAAGCCTCGCCGGCGAGATCCGCCGCGATTTGCGCGGCGAGCGTGGGATCGCGGAACAGCGCGCTGCCAGCCTGCACGGCGCACGCGCCGGCCGCGAAGTAGGCTCGCGCCGCGGCAACCGCATCGACGCCGCCGCAGGCGATCAGCGGCGCCACGCCGGCGCCAGCGAGTTCCATGACGAGACGCAAGGTCAGCGGCAGGGTCGCGGGGCCGGCGAGCAGAAGCTGCTCGTGCGGTTGTCCCGCCCGCCGCGCCGGCCAGCCATGGGCCGCCACGATCGCGTCGGCTCCAGCGTCGAGCGCGGCGAAGGCTTCGGCGCGCGCATCGGGCAGCGCTGGCAGCTTGACGAGCAGCGGCAAGGCGGCGACCGCTGCCACCGCGGCAGCGCCTTCTGCCAGACTGCCAGCCGCACCCGCCGGTGCCGGATACGGCGTGACCTCGATGGCGGCAACACCGCTTATGGCATCGAGGTCTGCCGCCATGCCTGCCAGTGAACGAGGGTTGTCGGCGGCGATGCTGACAACGACCGGCAGTCCCAGGCCGGCCCAGCTCCCGGCGCTCGCGGCCAGCTCGCGCTCGAAACCGCGGTTCGGCAGGCCGCTCGCATAGAGCACGCCGCCGGCCGCTTCGGCGACGGCCGGCAATGCGCCGCGTCCGCGCGGCTCCGGCGTGATGGTGTGCGTCACCAGCGCGCCGACGCCGCGCAGCCAGGCTCGCTGCGCTGCGGAGGCACCGCGGCCGAAGCAGCCGGCCGCGATCATTACCGGCGAGACGAGTTCAAGCGTTGCGCCGCGTCGGCCACCGATGACGATGGGAGGCAACGGCTACCTCCTCTCCGCGCCCGTCAGATCTGCCGAGGCGCCGAGGCCCCGGGACATGAGACATGAAACGAGGGACGCCGGCGTGGCGCCCCTCGTTCTCGCTGCTGCCGCGCTGCCGCCTAGTCGAGCCGGTTGCGGAAGCCGCTGCCGAGCAGACTGCCGAGCGTATCCTCGGAGATGGGCGTGGCAGCCGCGGCGGCGGGAACGTCTGCTACCACGTTGTTATTGCGGCCGCGGCCGCGCCAGCGGTTGCCGTCGCTGCTGTCGCTCTCCCAGATCGAGTCCGTCGACGAGTTCTGGAACTCGCGCACGGCGCCGCAGCGCTTGCAGGTGCCGACGCTGGTTGCGCCGTTTGGCGATGCGATGCGCCAGTGGTGCTGGCAAACGGGCTCAAGCTCTTCGCCCGCCTGCTCGGGCAGCACCGAATTTGGTGCATCAAGGGTAATGCTCTCCAGCATGCCATTTTCCTCCCGACCACCACCCTCGCCGGGCTGGGTCCAGGGCCAAACGGCCCCTGTTATCAGGTAACGCCTGATGCTATCATGTTGTCCCCGTGCGCGTCAAGGATTATACGGTAATTACACTATCGACTTGTTAAATCTTGACAATTACCGGCCGGCCTTCCTAGACTGGATCTGCGGGCTCCGCCGCGCGCGGCGCGCCTCTTGCACGACCTCGAACCGGACCCGCGGAGTCCTGCAGCGGATGCACTCCACCAAGAGCCAAATTCTCGCCGCGCTGAAACGCCAGGGCGGCTGCAGCGTCGATGAACTGGCCGTGGCGCTCGGCCTCGCGCCGATGACCGTCCGCCAGCACCTGGCGACGCTCGAACGCGACGCGCTCGTCGGCTCAACGGAAGAGCGCCAGCGTCTCGGCCGCCCCCATTTCGTCTACTCACTCACGGAGAAAGGTGAAGGCAGTTTCCATCAACACTACGACCGCATCGCGATGCAGCTCCTCGACGAAGTAGGCCGGCTCGACTCCACGGAGATCGCCGGCCTCTCTGCTGAGGAAAGGGCAGCGCTGCTGTTCGACAAACTCGCCGATCGTTTCGTCGCGCGCCACGGCCCGCAGCTCGAACGGCTGCCGCTGAGCCAGCGCGTGGCCGCCGTTGCCGAGTTGCTGCACGCCGAGAGCGGTTTCGCCGAGTGGGCCGCGACCGAACGCGGCTTCGAGATCCGCGACTACAACTGCTTCTACCGCAAACTGAACGGTGAGGACAGCGCTCCCTGCCGCTGGCACGAGCGCGTGCTGCGCGGCCTGCTCGGCTGCGCCGTGCAGTGCGAGGGCAGCGGCCCGCGCGCCGCGCACCTCTGCCGCTTTGCGGTGGCGAAGGCGGAGCCGCAGCCGGTCAACGGCGCGCATGCCCTTGCCGTGGAGTCCTTTGCGAGTTATCCGGCCGCGCACGGAGATGCCGCAGCCAGCTAGCATGGGCGCGGAGCGCCCATCGCGCAGAAAGAAGTACACTGTGCCTGCCACTGTCACGAAAGAGGCGGTGCTTGCCGCCCTTTCACAGGTTCAAGACCCCGAGTTGCACCGCGACATCGTCTCTCTGGGCATGATTCAAGACCTCGCGATCGAGGGCAGCGATGTCGCCTTCAAGTTCGTCCTCACCACGCCCGCCTGCCCGGTGCGCAACGATCTGCAACAGGCGGCCGAGTCAGCCGTGAAAACGCTGCCCGGCGTGGCCGATGTGCGCGTCGAGATGGGCGCCAACGTGCGCAGCCAGCCGATTCGCCCCAACGGTCCCAAGCCGGTCGAGGGCGTGCGCAACGTGATCGCCGTCGCCAGCAACAAGGGCGGCGTCGGCAAATCCACCGTCGCCGTCAACCTGGCGATCGCGTTGGCCCAGGCCGGCGCCCGCGTCGGCCTCGTCGATGCCGACATTACCGGGCCGAACCTGCCGACGATGTTCGGCTACGAGGCCGGCTTTATGGCCCAGGGCAACCAGGGTCTGCACACAGTCGAGAAGTTCGGCGTCAAGCTCGCCTCGCTGGGCTTTTTGTTGCCGAAGGGCATGCCCGTCGTCTGGCGTGGGCCGATGATCGGACAGGCGGTGCGGCAACTGCTGCACGACGTGCCCTGGGGCGAGCTCGACTATCTGATCATCGACCTGCCGCCCGGCACCAGCGACGCCTCGATGAGCATGGCGCAGGACGCCGCCATCGCCGGCGTCGTCATCGTCAGCACGCCGCAGGACGTGGCGCTGGAGGATGCGCTCAAAGCCGTGGGCATGTTTGAAAAACTCAACGTGCCGGTCTACGGCCTGATCGAGAACATGAGCTACTTTCTCTGCCCGCACTGCGGCGAGCGTACCGAGATCTTCGGCCACGGCGGCGCCCACGAAGCCGCCGACGAGATCGGCCTCGACTTCCTCGGTGAAGTGCCGCTGCACGCGAGCATTCGCCAGGGCGGCGACGCGGGCGTGCCCGTCATCGTGACCGAGCCGGATTCGCCGCAGGCGCAGGCGTTTCGCCAGATCGCCGAGCGCGTCGCCGCCAGGCTCAGCATCAGCGGATGGGGTGAAGCGTGACGACGGAGTCGGAGTCCGCACAACCCGAACGGCGCCGCAGCCGCACCTCCCGCGGCCGGCGCGCTGAATCCGAGGCCGTGACGGCGGCCACACCCGCCGAAACTGCGGTCAGCGAGCAGCCCGCGGCCACTGCCGGTACCACCGCTCTGCCACGCCGTCTGTTCTCCTCGCCGGCGACCGCGGCGAGCGTACCGACTTCCCCCGCGAACGCAGCGGCTCCCGGGCTGCCGGAGGCGCCGTCCTTCTCTGAAACAACAGCAACCGCCGAGCCGGCGAGGCCACGCGGCAGGCGAGGCTCCGCCCGCGCCCGCTCGTCGGAGGCCGCGTCGGCGCCGGTTGGGGACGCCGCCCAAACGGCTGAGGCCGTCGAGGCCGTCTCGCCCGATGCGGTTGCCGTCATGCGCCCACCGCGGACGCGCAGCCGCAGGCGCCCTCCGGCCGCGCCAGGTCGCGATGCCGAGGCGGAGGCCGAACCGCTGCAAACGGCGGAGGAGCCGGCCCCGGCGCAGGAAGACGCCGGCCCGTTCGCCGCACAACCCCAGCCGGACGAAGACTGGCTCGCAGCCCCGGCGACTGCCGACGAGCTGGCCGCGATCGCACGCGCGGCCGCCCGGCCGGCCGGCCTCGATGCGCCGGTCTGGCCCGAGGACGAAGACGAGTTGGTCACCTGGTCCCCGTCGGCAGAGGAAGCCGCCGGCGCCGGTGCAGGTGAGACAGAGATAGAGGACGCCGAAGCCGACGGCGCGCCGAACGGGCCCGGGCGCCGGCGCCGCCGCCGCGGTGGCCGCGGCCGGCGTGGCCGCGGTGGCCAGGGCGCCATCGCCGGCGCCATCAGCGATGAGGCCGAGCCCGCTGCAGCCGCGGTCGTTACGGCGCCGGCCGAACCGGCCGAAGAGCTACGCCCCGCCACCCGCCCGCACCGCGCATCGCCGCGTACGCGTCAGCCGTCGCTGCCCGCATATCCCGTCGAATTTGAGCCGTTGCCGCCGCCGACCAAGCGCAAGCCGGCCCGGCGCCCCGGCGACGTCGCCGAGCCGCGCTTCAGCCGCGCCGAGATTGCGGAGTTCGAGCAGTTCGTGCGCGGGGCGCAGCCAGAGGCGAACGGCGCTCCGGTAACGGCCGATCTCGCTCTGCCGGCAACGCCGCTCACGTCCGAGGAGCAGGCAGCCTTGCGTGCCGCGACCGCAACGCCGCGACGGCGGCCGCGAAGTGGTCGCGAACGCACTGCGCCGCAAGCTGGCGTGGCGGAGCCGAGCGGCTTGCAGGAGACGCCGGCGTTTGCGCCGCTGCCCGCTGCACCCGAACTTGGAGGCGGCGCCAGCGGCCTTGAAACCCTGTTGGCCCGGCAGAACCTGTTGCTGAACACGCTGATGGAGCGCCAGGTCGCACTGCTGCGCAACATCGAGCGCTCGCTGATCGCGCTCGACCGGCGGCTGGCGACAGGCGGTGGCGGCGGCGCGGCGACACACGAGCGCGCCGGCGTGTTCGTGGATGTGCCCAACGTGATCTACGCGGCCGAGCGGCTCGGCTGCCAGATCGACTTCACGAAGCTGCTGACCTTTCTGGTTCACAGCCGCGGCCGCGAACTGGTCCGCGCCATCGCCTATGCGCCCGTCAGCGACGATCCCTCCGCGCGGCTGGAGCTGCAGAAGTTCGTGCTGCCCTTCGTCAACCGCGGCTACCGCATTATCACCAAGCCGCTGAAGCGTTTCGCCGACGGCACGATGAAAGGCAACTTCGATGTCGAACTGGCGATGGATGTGCTGACGATGGCCGACCGGCTCGATGTCGTCTGCCTCGTCTCCGGCGACGGCGACTTCCGCCGCCTGGTGGAGATGGTAGCAAGCAAAGGCGTGCGCGTCGAAGCGATCGCCTTCTCGCAGAGCACATCCAGCGAGCTGAAGGCCGCCTGCGACGAGTACATCGACCTCGCCCTGCACCTGCGTGAGATCTGCGGTAAGGCGGGCTAAGCGGCGGCATTGGCCCTCATACCCCCCCGACCCCAGAGGAGTGGGCGGCATAGCATAACAGGCTCTCAGGCGGTGGCTTTCCAGGGCCGGCCGGGTGCGTGGGCCGGCGGCGCGGCGGCCAGCCACGCCGCACCGGCCGCCAGCGTGGTTCCCAGCCAGCCGGCGAGGATGCCGCTGCGATCGAGCCAGGCGAGGCGGCCGCGCTGGAGCACGCTCAGCCGCCCACTGGTCGTTCCCTGGCGTACCAGCTACTGCACAGGCGTGGGCACCTGCGCCTGCCCACGGCATCGCCCACCCAGCTCTGTACCAGCAAGGCCAGCGCCCATAGCCCCACGATCGCACTGTCGGTGCCGGCGGCGTCCTGCCGAGCCAGCAGCGGTTCGAGATTCCAGCCGTGGCGGCCATCGTCGCCACTCTGGCCAGCACGATACCTCCCTTCCGCCCTCCAGTGCAGGGCATACGCCCGCACCGCCGCCCGCGCTGTGGGGCCGTGGTCAGGAACACCGCCCAGCGGTCCGTCGTGCTGGCGGCGTCGGGCCACTGGCGCGGGTGTTTGGCGTGCAGGGCGTGCGGCGGATGGCCCGCCGCGCCCACGCCGCGCTGCGCCGCACGAGCGCACACGTCGCCGGGGTGAAGGCGCCGCTGGGGAGCGGATAGGGGCAGACGTGCCAGCCGACCAGCAGCACACGGCGATGCCAGACCAGACCGACCGTCAGGATCTCCCAGGCGCCGCAGCGCACGCTGTCCCTGGCCAGCACGGGCTCGCGCGGCTGGCTCGCGCAGCGCCGCCGCCAGCGGCAGCGGCCGAGCGATCGCCGGCGATGGTCTGCCAGCGCCGCAGCCGTGCCGCGCTCGGCTCGGCGCCGGCGTGCGTCGTGCGCTCCGTCAGGAGCGGCACGATGCGCCAGGCGGCCAGCTCCGTCGCCTTC